>DASRZC010000154.1:0-11571 GCA_035686785.1 Kapaibacterium sp. (SeqCode) | reverse complement strand
GAAGAATTTTGCGCCGGGGCTGAGCGAATCGCGATCATCGAGCTTCACGCGAATTCCAGCGGCTTTCATTTGGCGAAATACTTCTTCCGCGGCTTCCATCACCGTGAGTTTTTCCGCGTCGGTCTTGAATATGGGAACGATCACAAGTTGGAGTGGCGCAAGTTTGGGCGGAGTGACGAGACCATCGTCATCGGAGTGCGTCATGATGAGGCCGCCCACCATACGAGTGGATACGCCCCACGATGTATTCCACGCATATTCCAACTCGCCGGTGCGCGATTGAAATTTGAGGTCGAAGACTTTCGCAAAATTTTGTCCGAGGTTATGGCTGGTTCCCATTTGCAGCGCCTTGTTGTCCTGCATAAGCCCTTCGGTCGAATAGGTGCGGAGCGCGCCGGCAAAACGTTCGCTATCGGCTTTGATACCGGTAAGGATGGGCATCGCGAGATATTCTTCCATGAAGGTGCGATAAACGCCGAGCATTTGGAGCGTCTCTTCCTCGGCTTCACGTTCGGTTTCGTGCGCGGTGTGGCCCTCCTGCCAAAGGAATTCCATCGTGCGCAGAAATAGCCGCGTACGCATTTCCCAGCGGACGACGTTCGCCCATTGGTTCATCAATATTGGAAGATCGCGGTAGCTTTGCACCCACTTGGCGTACATCGAATAAATTATCGTTTCCGACGTGGGCCGGACGACGAGCGGCTCTTCCAATTCCTTCCCGCCGCCGTGCGTGACGATGGCAAGCTCCGGCGCGAAACCTTCGACATGCGAAGCTTCCTTTGCAATAAACGATTGTGGAATAAAGAGCGGGAAGTAAGCATTCTGGTGGCCCGTCTCTTTGAACATCCGGTCGAGCGCCTGCTGCATCAGTTCCCAGATGCCGTAGCCGTTCGGACGAATGACCATGCAGCCGCGCACCGGCGAATGCTCCGCCAGCTCCGCGCGGGATACGATCTCGTTATACCATGCGCTAAAATCTTCGCTTCGTTTGGGGAGTTTATCTTCGGCCATGTGGCTATGCGGCTTTTGCAAGCTGACTTACGTTTTCATCAAGTCGAGCGATAGCGCTTTGAATGCGCTCAACTTCCGATTCCTCGAAATAGACTTCGCCGCACTGAGTGCAAATCCAGGCTGGTACGGCTTCGAGCGTTAAGTGATAGCCGTTGCGATCGATGTGGAAAGGAGCATAGCCACGCTCCATTTTTCCTTTACAATACATGCACTTCATAGTTACATTCTCTTTCTAAAATCCTCGGTCCATTGCTCTCGATTTGGGGTGTATGCTGTTATGATACCCAAGTAATCAAACTTCGGAGAACATACGACATGAATTGGCCTTCTGCCGGTTCCATGTCCAAGGATCAAACAGCTATGACCACGAACATCTTCCGGATAGTCCTCGATGATGGAACCGTGTTCGATGACTCGACGAATTTCTTCGGGAGTAATCATTCGACTCGGTCTTGACATTTGTAAAATTGCGTGAGGAGTAAAAAGGATCTTTTTAGAAGCCGCACGACGGATACTCTCAAGAAATTCTTCCATTCGAGTTACCTGGATAAGCCAGAATACGCATGTACCGCTTCTTCGACGAGTATGGATGCCTCTTCCAATGCTTTCGTTGCACGCTCAACGGAAACGGATGGATAGTCCTCCGAAAAGTTCTCGACCGTCGATCCGCGTTCGAGATATTCCATCAGGTATGCGAATGGCACGCGCGAGCCTACGAACACGGACGCGCCGCTCATTACCTCCGGGTCCGAAACAATATATTTCGACTGGCTTGCCATATTGTTACAAACTATAACCGAGTGCGAGCGGTTCTCCGATCGGGAGGCATCGGGCGATAAAGCGGAATTCCCGTTAATGGAATCGCTCTAAGAATTGTTCAATAAAAAATTATGAGCATTCCGGTTTCGTATTCCTCGGATAGGAAATTCAACGCTTCACCAGAGGTCATTGCGTCTGGCATCGAGCAGGTACTGACCGCATTCGGTTGGAAGCATGAGCGGGTAAGTCCCCTGGCGTTCAAAGGACATATCGGGATTAGCATCTGATCGTGGGGTGAGAATTTTACTATCGACATTGATGGCGATGGCACCGTCCACATGAGGAGTGTATGCAGCTTTCCCTGGACGATTGTCGCATGGGGAAAAAATAAGCGAAACGTGAACGAATTATTCTCCCAACTTGGGATGCTCTTGCTCCCAATGCCATAACCCAGGATTGTTTCGCGCAAGAAAGATGTTTTAATTTGCAACGGAATTACGCGCTCCGATCTCCCATAAATCGGTTGGGCCGAGCAATTCTTTTTCCCGTTCTTTAGCAGAGGAAGCAGTATGATCTCCGATTCTCTCCAAGCTCAGAAGAGCACTCAGGCGGGCGCTCGGAATTTTCTTTCAGCCCGCGAAGCATTGCCGGTCCCGAGTCCGCGAGGGATGCTCGATCACCGTAAGCTTTACCGCTTGCCATGGAACCTTGCCGATAACGCCATCTCCTGGCTCGAACCGACCTCGGCGTGTAACCTCGCATGTGATGGTTGCTATCGCGAAAACGTCGCGAAGAGCCACAAGCCGCTCGACCAGGTCCGCGAGGAAATCGACACGTTTCTCCATCTTCGTAATTCGGATGGCATCTCTATCGCTGGCGGCGATCCGCTGATGCACCCGGAGATTGTCGAGATCGTGCGGCATGTCGCTTCGCGCGGCGTCAAGCCCGTCATCAATACGAATGGCGGCCTATTGACGCGCGAGTTGGTCGCGGAACTAAAAAAAGCGGGCGCTACCGGCTTCACGTTCCACATTGATAGCAAGCAAGGACGGCCCGGATGGAAAAAAGCCTCGGAACTCGATTTGAATGAACTCCGCCTTTCCTTCGCCGATATGATCCATTCCGAAGGCGGGCTTTCCTGCGCATTTAATTCCACGGTCTATGAGGACACGCTCCATTACGTGCCGGACTTGGTCGAGTGGGCTGGAAAGCACATCGACCGCGTGAATGTGATGGTTTTCATTCTCTATCGCGCCGCCGCGCCGCAAATTCCGTTCGATTGGTATGCCGGCGGTCAAAAGATTGACATGAACACGCTTGTTTATGGTGAAACGGAGGAACGCAAAGTCGATATGAAATCGACCGATGTTGTTCGCGAAATCCGCAAGCGGTTCCCAGAGTTCATGCCGAGCGCGTATCTGAACGGAACGGAGCAGCCGGATTCGTTCAAGTGGCTGCTCTCCGGCAGGCTCGGCACGAAGGAACGGATTTATGGCTACGTGGGGCCGAAATTTATGGAGCTAAATCAGGTTGGTTACCACGCGCTGAAAGGCCGCTACCTGGCTTATGCTTCGCCGCGGATGACGAGCCTGGGTCGCTCGATGCTTTTGTTTTCGCCACTCGATCGCGGTATTCGTCATGCAGCGGGCGCTTATACGAAATCATTGCTTACTCACCCAACGGAAATGTTTCGCGGGCTGCATTTCCAGTCCATCATGATTATTCAGCCCATTGATTTCTTAGAAGGCGGCGAGCAAAACATGTGCGATGGCTGCCCGGATATGACGCTATACAATGGCCGCCTCGTCTGGTCCTGCCGCATGGAGGAACTAAAGCAGTTCGGCTGCTGGGTGCGGACGGTGCCGCGTCCGAAGGTTACCCATATTTCTGTGCAACGCGGGGACGATATTCCCGGTTAACCGCATGATGGGTCATGCGCGCACATGAGATATGCAATAATCCATATTATATTCTCATATTAGGAAATACTATATTTTTATATTAGGAAAAGTGGTCAGAGAGCAAGAACGCGTGCAGGATGAGCCATGCAATCCTCCGCCGCGGATGACCGATCATCCGCGAATCATTCAAGGCGGAATGGGCGTGGCTATTTCGGGCTGGCAATTGGCGCGCGCTGTTTCGCGGCGGGGCCAACTGGGCGTCGTATCGGGTACTTGCATGAATGCTGTTTTCGCCCAGCGGTTGCAGAATGGCGATGCGGGCGGACACCTTCGCCGAGCAATGGAGCACTTCCCCGTTCCATCCATTGCGGAAGACATTTTGCGGAAGCATTTGAATGCGCGCCGAGCTAGCCGCGGGAATGCTCATGCGAGGCGCTCGGCTGTCCGTGGGGTACCGATGTTCACGTTGGATGCAAGTGATGATCTCCTCCAATTAACTGTCGCGGCAAATTTCTGCGAAATCTTTTTGGCCAAGGAAGGGCACGATGGCGTCATCGGCATCAACCTTCTCGAAAAAGTCCAATTGCCAAATCTTGCATCGCTATACGGCGCCATGCTCGCCGGTGTGGATTATGTCCTCATGGGAGCGGGCATCCCGCGAGAAATCCCCGGAGTACTCGATAAGCTTGCCAGACATGAGATTGCAACGCTCAAGCTTGATGTAGAAGGCGCTACTTCCAATGAAGACATTCGGATTACCTTTGATCCCAAGCGTCTTCTTGGATTGAATCCCGCTTCCGCATCGTCGACGATGCTTCCCACGATGCTCCCTGAATTGCGGATGACCGATCATCCGCTGCGCCGTCCGAAATTCCTTGCCATCGTCTCCTCGGATGTACTGGCGCAGGTTCTGGTCCAGAAGGCTTCCGGCCGCATCGATGGCTTAGTCATCGAGAATGATTTGGCAGGCGGACATAATGCCCCGCCACGCGGCGCGATGAAGCTTGCGCCATCGGGCGAGCCAATCTATGGGCCACGAGACATCGCCAACATCGATAAAGTTAAAGCGTTGGGACTACCCTTTTGGCTGGCTGGTGATTGCGCCAGTCCGGAGCAACTAAGTGGCGCCTTGGCAAGTGGCGCTGCTGGCATTCAGGTCGGAACTGACTTTGCATTTTGCGAAGAGTCTGGATTAGATAAGCATCTCCGTGATAAGACGCTCTATGGGCTATCGACGGGTGAGGTTCCCGTCTTTACCGACCCACGCGCTTCGCCAACCGGATTTCCATTCAAGGTGGTACAACTGCCCGGTACCCTTTCCGAGCAATCGGTTTACGACCAGAGGCCGAGGCGGTGTCAGCTCGGATTTCTCCGGCGGGCCTACAAGAAAAAGAACGGACGAATCGGCTATCGATGTCCAGGTGAACCCATTACGAGCTACCTCCGAAAAGGTGGAACGATGGAGGATACGATCGGCCGCAAGTGCTTGTGCAATGCGCTCATGGCCAATGTTGGCCTTGCGCAGGAGCAATCCTCGGGATATATCGAGAAACCGCTTCTGACCGCCGGCGATTCGCTCGCGCGATTGAAGCACTATCTCAAAAATGGCGTGCGGAGCTACACGGCATCCGATGTTATCGACTATCTGTTATCATAGCGTGTAACGTCAAGCCTGCCGCGACGGGCTGCGCGATTAATACCGTCCCAATTGCGCTTGCGCTTCCGGAGAAAGGCGCGCCGTCGTCCACGACGGTTCCCAAACGAGTTGTACATCGGCGATCCGCGTGGGAAAATAAGTTTTGAGCGCGCGCTCGGCGGCGCCGATGATACTCTCGTGCATCGGGCAGCCGCGGGTCGTCATCGTCATTTCGACATGGATCGCGTTTTCGAACGATTCGACTTTATAGACAAGCCCTAAATCCACGACATTAATTCCCAATTCGGGATCGATGATTTGCTTCAATATTTCGAGCACCGCTTGCCGCTCGATTTCTTCGGGAGGAGTACATATCTCGCACCCTTTTTCTTCGGGTGGCGAGATGGCTTGATCGAGATCGGTTTTATTAAAAATATTCATTTTCGAAATGCGTAAATGACGTTGTAACCAAAGAGGAGGGAAGCAGTAAAAAGAAGAAACCCTCCCACGCCGACGAGTGGCTGTACCGCCCCAAGAATTCCCGCGGCAACCACAACGATGCTGAGGCTTAACAGTAATAATTCCATGCGCGCGACCGGCAAGTTTACCAGATCCTTCATTGTTGGCACGAGCGTGGTGCCGGCCAGCGGCGCATAACGCTCAAGCCAAACGAGGAATGGCATGATCTTATACATTTGCCCGAGGATAAGCGAAGATATGACGCCGAAGAGCGCAAGAAATCCATAGAGCAGAGTCATCCGGTCGTGCATCTCCGGCCCGGTCGGAACCATTGCGATCGTGATTCCGGTGATGAGAACGAGAAATAAGCAGGTAAAGGAAAGAACCGCGTGCTTCATCGCAACGTCCAGCGCCTTACGGAGGCGTCGCCGAAGCACCATCGCGATCTGCAGGATATAGGCGAGAATTCCGAGCGCAAGAAGGGTGGTGAAGAGCGGCGCAAACGTTTCGTCCGCGAAAAAAACGTTATCCACGATTATGCCGAGCAGTCCAAGATTGATTAAAACGAACGCGGCCCATGCATAACGATGGGAATAGCCATGCGAAATTGTAAACATTGGAATGAGCTTTAATGCCACACCCATTATGATCATCAGCACCCATCCGATGAGGCCCAGGTGCGCATGGATCTTCAGATAATCCAGATGCGAGCGCGCGAGAAATGGGTGACCGAGATTCACAGCCAGCATCGCGCCGAGCGAGATCGTAAAGAAGAAATAAAATAATCCAGCGGCGAGAAAATATCCCGTCACGTCCCATTTTTTCACGCGCCGCATCGTTTGGATCATATTCCAGATGAAGGCATATCCGGCGATAAGGATAAGCGCTGCGGAGCCATCCATGTGCGAGCCGGCCAGGAACATCCAGAAGCCGATTACCAGGCCGAGCACGCCGGTGAGATAAATCCAGAACTGCCATTCCGCCAAACGCGCGCTCCAGAGCGGAACTTCGAGTACGACCGGAACTAATTGGAACAGTGCGCCGAAAATAGTCATTGTAATCCAGCCGAGCGTTGCCAGATGGGTGATGGCCAGCAGCTTGGGTTGGAAATAAAAGCCGTGAATGTCCTGCCAGCTAAGGGCAAAGACTGCGCAGAGGACCACGAAGAAGCATCCCGCCGCAAAAAAATATTTCGCAACAAGACGAAACGGCGGCGCCATTTTAGTCGCGGTGAGTTCCATCAGGCTTCTTCTCGCGCGATGAGGATTTTGTACTGGCCCTCGGCAATTTTCTCGGTCTTCCAATGAAAGCCGCGCTGTGTGAGTTGATCGTACAAAAGTAACGGCTCGCGATGATGATGGATGAGAAGTGAAGAGCCTTCTCCAAGAGTCGAGAGCGCAATGAGAATGCGCTGCATTGGTTCCGGAGGCTCTAAGCCAGCGACATCGAGTTCGATCACGGTCGCATCGTGGGCGATGCTTTTCGCAATCCCCGATATTGCAGGTTCAAGCGTGGTGGAGGAATCGGTTAGCCCAACTGGTCGCTTGAAGAAGTAAATGTGCCACTCATCGGAAATTTGTTCGGCCCAGTGGTCGAAGCCACGGCCGCCAAGCACGTTATACAGCGGGGCCGGCTCAAAGCTATTTACGAGATGTAGAATCTGGCCGCTGCCGAGGTGCTTCACCGCCTTCATGATTTTTCGGAATGGATCGATATTATTTTCGAGGTCTTGTCGAACATCAAGCGTGATGAAGTCCTTCTCCTTCGTGGCTATAAGCAACGCGGGACGCGCATCGCGTCCTTCGGGTTGCGCCTCTTTGTGCGAAGCAGCGCCCACTTCCATTACGTCGGTGCTACACGCCTCGCGTATGGAAGCGAGAAGTGCTTCACTCGAAACGCGGCCAATTTTCGCCGCCTGCTCGATCGTCACCCGCGACGCGAACAACTTACGAAGCGCCGGATTCTTCAGCTTTTGAAATGCCGGACTGGCCACTGTGAGCGCATCCAATGCTTTCGGGTACGCTTCGAGCAGAACCGAAATTTTCGTGGTTTCACCGATTGGAATTTCGTTCTTCATCGTATAGAATCCGTGTGCCGGGAAGCGTTGCTTCCCGGCGATGGAAGTAGTGATTCCATCTACATGGTGTGTTTGATTACGCTGTCTTCTTAATGTGTACCTTCCAAGTCGCTGGGCCGGATTCGACGTACTCCCATTCGAATCGGTCGGGCCGCTCGGCATTGAACTGGTAATAGAGCGGCTTCGGATCGTGGTCGTTGATAAGTAAGAGGGTCCCGCCCACGGGCAGCGCGTCGAAGGTGCGGAAGATGGTTGGGTGCTTTTCGCGAGGCGGCACCTGGCGAATATCGAGTTCGGTAACGCTTAATGCTGTAGTCATAATTTGTGAGTAGTTGATTGGTTGGTTGGTTCGCTAATTTTTTTCGGTCTCGACCAAATGGATCAGCATTTCAAAATTCTCTTGAAAAGGGTTGGATGGATTGAACGGAAAATCGCCGTCCTCGACCGTGATGAACATGCCGGGTTTAAGGAGAGCCTTCGATCCATCGGGCAGCGGAATCTCGGCTTGGCCGCGAAGGGGCTGGAGCGTGATTTCGAATCCCGGATGCCGATGCGGGGGCACTTCCTGGCCCGCGGCGAGGCAGAGGAGGAGGACTTTCGTCCGTTTGCCGAGAAAGACCGGCACGTGTACGTGCTTCTTGGGGTCGAACCGGCTGAGCGATGCGAGTTCTTGAATTTGCATGATGTATAAAGCAACCGGCGTGACGGTTACGTGCGGGCACGAGCGTGACCTAAGTCACAAATCGGACGGTTTTAGTCCGATTTCCTTTTTGCAAGCCGATTACTCGATTTATTGCTGCGCAATTTCTCGCAGCTTCTGGTAATCGAGCACGATAAGGCTATGCCCGTTGAGCTTAATGATTTTGGACGACTGCAGCCGCTTGAGTGAACGAGACAGCGTTTCGCGGGCCGTGCCGAGTTGCGCTGCGATAACGGACCATTGCAGTTTTAAGCTCAGAAATGGCTCGGCCAACTCTTCGCGATGTACTTTCGCTATTTCCGAAACTAAAAAGCGCGCGAGCCGGCAGGTTACATCGTGTAACGTCAGGCTTTCAAGCTGTTCGGAAAGCACACGTACCTTCTTTGCCAGGCCAATGAGCATTTTCCGCATGAGCTGTGGCGTGGCATCCAGGCATTCAATGAAGCGGTTTTTGTCGATGTAGAGCAACTCGGTTTCTTCCATCGCTTCGGCATTCGCGGGATAGTTACCACCATCGAAGAGGGGGACTTCGGCCAGCAGCGATAGCGGCCGCAGTAAATGAAGAATGAGTTCTTTGCCGTCGCGAGCTTCTTTAAAAACTTTTACCGAGCCGCGGAGGACGACGAAGAATCCCGTATAAGGATCGTCTTCGCTAAAGATCCGCGCATCGCGCGCCGCCTCCTTGAGAATCGAGAAGGAAAGAATCTCTTCCAATTCGGAAGCATCGAGCTCCGAAAACAGTGGGATCGCGTGGAAGTTTGTGGTTAATAAGGGATGTTCTGGCACGGAGGGATAACAGGGCGGCTGGCTATGCGCGTTCGGCACCTATCCCACCTTCACCTGAAACAGCACGCCCAGGCCATACGTCACGATGGCGACGATGATGCCGACGATCGTCATCTCCAATCCGGAGCGCCACCACGCGCGAACGGTGACGATGCTCTTCGCCGCGCCGACTAAGAAATGCGCAAGCAGCGAAACGGCAAAGCTCGTGATAACGGCGGTAATTCCGGTTAAGAAAAAGAATGGGATGAGCGGAATGAAGGCGCCCACAAGCGTCGAAAGGCCGCCGGAAGCAAGCGAGCGCACGGGGCTTGGGAAGGATTTCTCGGAGAGTCCGAGTTCCTCCGCGCCCATGACTTCTAAGAATTCTTCCGGACGCTCCGAGAGCTTTCGCGCCAGTTCATCCGCTTCTTCAACGCTAAAGCCACGAAGTTGGTAGATGAGGGAAAGCTCCTCGCGCTCCTCATCCGGATTTTCCTCCATCTCCTGCCGCTCGCGGTGCATCTCGCCTTCATAGACTTCCCGTTGCGATTTCGCGGCGAGATACGCGCTCGATCCCATCGAAACGGAGCTTGCGATCATGCCGGCAAATCCGGAGAGTAATACAAATTGGGTGGATGCCCCACCGGCCACATCCGTTGCGCCCGCCACGCCGCTCACGATGCCGAAAACCGCTCCCAACCCGTCGTTTACGCCATAGATCGCATCCGCGAGCCAGGAGCCGCTTCGCCGATGCCATCGCTCGCGGCGAAAAAGCCCCTCCAACTTCGAGCGCGTCTCGCGATCGGGATGATGCGTCTCGCCCGACGATGGACCATACATCGAGCGAATAACTTTCCCATGCACCTCCTCCTCTCTTCTTACTTCTTCGATCTCGCGGATAAGCTCCTCGTCCGTTACGCCAGCAATCATCTTCGAATAGCTTCTCTCCGCGGCATCCTCATCGGCTTCCATGCGGCGGAGCACGCTTTCGGTGTCGAGCGATTTCACGAGCATCCGTTTATACCGAAGCGAAATGCGCGAAGGCTCGTCGGCTTTCGATCCCATTTCTTCCAGCCGCTGTTTCCAGCGCGAGGCATGCTTCTCTTCCTGCGCGACGAGCTTATAGAGCACGGCCTTTTTCTTCTCATCGCGCTCCCGCTCTGCAAGCGCGCGGTATTGCTCGGCCGCCTCGCGCTCTGCCCGGTAATTCTCGCGGAGGACTTTGATGGTGTAACTTTGGCTCATTCGCTATTCCTTCACAAATGGCAGCGCCGTGCGTGTACCCGAAGCATTCGTAACAATGCACTCATAAATTCCCGCTGGGATATTCTTAATGTCCAGAATAGATGCATCCGATGATGCCTCGAACCGGGCGACTTCGCGGCCCAGCAAATCCTCGATCAGAATGGTGGTTCGCGCCGCGCTATTTCGGCGGACCGTGAGGGTGTTCATTGCGGGGTTCGGATAAAGGGATAGCTGTTGATTATCTGATATGAGATTCACGGCCGCCCAAGGAATCCATGGCCCATTATAGATCGGCGTAGAACGATGAAGCCCCTCGGCATCGATTGCTAAAATGGAATATTTCCATGGACGAGCACCCCAATCCGCAATATGAGGGACGCTGCCAACGAAGTGATTCATGCCTATCCAGCCCAAATGAACGACCGTATCGAGTTCAGTATAGGTTTGGTCATCTGCATAAGCAGGGAAATTGAGCGATGCCGCTACTGAAGTAATGGAATCCGTATTTAAGTATGGATCGGCAAATACATCTGCGGAAATCGTGTCCCATGGTACCGTATCGGTCGCAAGCGGTCGATGCACAATCATTGGCCCCGCGCTCCACGCGTAATCGGCGAAGGGGGTGAGGAAGGAATAATCGTTAGCCCATGTGGTGTACATCATGCCGCGCATGTTGGGGATGGTATCCATCGCAAGCCGCCAGGCGCGGATATTATCCGTATTCGGCGCGTCATAATAGGGGCTGGTAATTTGCGAGAAGCCGAGCTTCGAGAAAAAGTTAAGACTCCGCGACATATTGCCGCCGTTCCAATTTACGATGGTTAAATCTTTGGGAATCAAATTCCAATCGCCGGAAAGATCGCCATTTACGAGATAATAATTATTGTGCGCGTTATGGAGTGAGTCGAACATATCACTCCAATCGAACACCTCCGCGCCGGGATGCACTTCGTGCATGATCGAATCGCACTTTCTCACATTATCCGCAAGAAGCTGCGCCGGCGAAAGTTTTCGGTTT
>DASRZC010000153.1:0-33570 GCA_035686785.1 Kapaibacterium sp. (SeqCode) | reverse complement strand
CGCCGGGAAGCAGCGCTTCCCGGCACACGCACGAGAGGGGGTGTAATATAGTTTTCTAACATTTTCTGGAGGCCCTCCAAAAAAGTGACATGATATGTTGATAACTTTTTTTGAGTGCTGAAATTCGCGAAATCAAGGCATTGTTCATGAAGCACAAACGCGCACGCCATTCAAAAATAGCTTTCAGAGTTTTTGCTGGAAGTGGGATAAAAAAAGCGAGTCTGGGAGGAACTCGGCTTCTTTACGGAGTTACATTTTTGCTCTCGCGGGTGGGTTTGCACCACCGAGTCGCGCCAGCTACGTCCGTTACAATAATCTCATTCCTCGTTCGTCCTGCACAGCATGAGCCTTTATTCTATTGTCGAATCTATACATGTTATCGTTGCGGTTGGCGGGCTGGGGCAGCTCGCGGTTATTGCGTATGTGGCGCGGAAGCCCGAAGAGGGCAGCCTGCCGCTCCTGAAGCGGTTGGTCACGGACGTTAGCGGCAGTCTGGTGGTCATGCTGCTCACGGGCATCTGGCTGCTATGGCTGGAGAACGGGATCTACGCGCATACCGGATGGTTTGGCCTCTCCATGCTGCTATTCCTTGCGCTGGGTGCGCTTACCGGTATCACGCGGGGAACGCTGAAAAAGATCGAGGCTTCGGGCGTGCCGATCGCGAGCTCGCCACTGCTCGGGAAGTTGCGTGCGCTCACGCTTTGGGCGGACATTCTGCTCGTCCTCATCGTGTTCCTGATGGAAGGCAAGCCGTTTTAAGCACAGGGAGGAGGCGGCGCTTCCCCGGCACACGCCGCCGGGGATGAGAAGCCCATAAATAGCTTTCTAAAATTTTCTGCAAGCCCCTGAAAAAAGTGACACGATGTGTTGATAACTTTTTCGGAATGCGGAAATTAGTGAAATAACAGCGTTATTCATGAAGCACAAATGCGTGCATGATTGAAGGATAGTTTTCAAAGTTTTTGTCTGGAAGTGTGGTAAAGAAAAAAGTGGGTCCGGAGGGAACTCGCCTTTTTTGCTGAATTGCTCCGATAAACATTACTCTTGCGCGCGCGCGGAAACCGCCCCGCTACAAAGCCGGTTGTCCTTGAATGCCAGACGAGGTGCCCATCAGCACAACTACACCTGCCCGCATCGTCGCCGATGCTGTTGCGCCGAAGCGATTCATCCTGAAGCGCGCGACCGATTTGGCGTATGGCGATGAGTCGCGCTTCAAAGTCAAGTACGATCAGGAGCTGAATGCCGCGCAGCTCGAAGCGGTAAAGCATGTGAATGGCCCGGCGCTCGTCATTGCCGGCGCGGGGACGGGCAAGACGCGGACGCTCACCTATCGCGTCGCGCGGTTGGTGGAGATGGGTGTCGATCCGAAGTCGATTCTGCTGCTCACGTTCACGCGCCGCGCCGCGCAGGAGATGCTTCGTCGTGCGGCCGCTTTGCTTCACGACCGCTCCGCTGAAAATGTGGCCGGCGGCACGTTCCATTCGTTCGCAAATCTGACGCTGAGGCATTACGCGAGCCTCATTGGCTTCAATAATTCTTTTTCGATTCTCGATCAGGGCGATTCGCACGATGCCCTCAATTTGCTTCGCACGCAAATGGGCCTCGCGACCGCGCGACGAAGGTTCCCGCGCAAGACGACGCTCGGCGCGATGTTTTCGCTGGCGGTGAATAAGCTCCTCTCGCTTGAAGAAGTAGTTGAGCAGGACTTTCCGCATTTCATCGAGGATCTTCCGGACATTCTTCGATTATCGAACGCCTATCATGCCTACAAACGGAAGTCCAATGCGATGGACTATGACGACCTGCTGACGAATCTCGTCCTGCTCCTTGAGACGAATGCGCAGACACGGGCGAATATCGCCTCGCGGTATAAGTATATCATGGTCGATGAGTATCAGGATGTGAATCGGTTGCAGGCGCGGATCGTTGAACTGCTGGCTCAGGGTCAACCACCCCCCGGCCCCCGCCTTGAAAAGGCGGGGGAGCTTATTGCAAAGCCGCAGGGGTTTTCAGGTGCCAACGTGATGGTTGTCGGTGACGATGCACAATCCATTTACCGGTTCCGCGGCGCGGAAGTCGAAAATATATTCGAGTTCCCGAAGCAGTATCCCGGCACGAAGATTATCCCGCTGGAAGAGAATTATCGTTCCACACAGCCGATCCTGACTCTCACGAACCACGTTATCTCGCTCGCTTCGCGGCGGTATGAGAAGGAGCTTTATTCGCGGCACGAGCTTGGGGAAATTCCACAGATCGTCTGTGCCGAAAACGAGGCGCAGCAATCGCTTTATGTAGTTGAGAAAATTCTTGAATACCGCGAAATGGGTGTGAGCCTGAAAGATATTGCGGTGCTCTTTCGCTCGGGGTATATGTCGTTCGATCTCGAATTGGAATTACAGCGCGCGAATATTCCATTCCAGAAATTTGGAGGAATGAAGTTTATCGAAACTTCACATATCAAAGATTTGACCGCGATGCTACGCGTCATTCAAAATCCGAAGGACGCGGTTAGCTGGTATCGGATTTTACTTTTGCACGATGGCATCGGGCCGAAGACGGCGGAAAAAATTGTGAACGATATTGGCGAAGGGCGAATGTCCTTCGGTAAATTCAGCGATGCTGTAATGGAGGGCACCGTTCCGCCGCCGCAAGAAGCTTCAAAATTGCCGGCGAATATTTCAAATCTTTTTGCGACGCTTAAATTTATTTCGAACGATAAGATGACGCCGCCCGAAAAAGTCGAGCATCTCATCCAATACTACAAGCCGATCCTCCGCAAAAAATACGACGATTACCAAAAGCGCGAGAAGGACATCGAGACGTTCCAGCTTATTACAGAACGCTACCGCTCGCTCAATTCTCTACTCTCCGATCTTTCGCTCGACCCGCCGACCGATTCGATGACCGATGTCGAGGAAGGCACGCGGGATGACGAACTGCTAACACTCAGCACCATCCACTCCGCGAAAGGACTGGAGTGGAATACAGTCATTATCACGAACTGCCTCGATGGACGGTTCCCATCCGTTCATGCCGCGCGCGACCCGGAAGCGCTCGAAGAAGAACGGCGCCTGATGTACGTCGCCGTCACGCGCGCGAAGGAGCATCTCATCATTACCTATCCGACGAATCTTTACGATCGCGAATCGGGCATCGTGCTTTCGAAGCCGAGCCGGTTTATCGACGGGCTGGTGGATCGACAATTGGCGGAAGGATGGGTTATCGCGAACCAAGACCAGAACCAGGATTTTCAGGATGGAATTTTTCTGGACTGAATGAAGGCGCGCTTCTTCAAGTTATTTAGAAACGTTCTCGTGCTCTCTACGGGCCGAGGCAACGACCGCTCCGGCTGGATGAATAATCTTCACCATAAGCTCTCGTATCGCCTGCATAAAGCCCTTCCCTTTTTGGGCATTACCGGTATTCAGCGAGTTGGAGTTCCCGGAATGCCGGGCCGGTTTATGTACGTCCGCGCGGAAGATGGCGGCGTGGCGCACCAGCTTATTATGTACCGTGAGTATGAGCCGTTTGAATCGAAGCTCGTTCGCGAACACCTCAAGCCGGGAATGACCGTCTATAATATCGGCGCGAATCTCGGATATTACTCACTGCTGGCTTCCGAATGCATTGGTGCGGGAGGAAAGGTTTTTGCGTTCGAACCGGAATCACGAAATTTGGAATTGCTTCGAAAAACGATTGTGGAGAATGGCTGCTACAATGTCGAGATTTGCTCGATGGCCGTGTCCCAGGAAACAGGCGCCGCCATGCTTTCCATCAGCGAAGCAAATTCTGGCGATCACCGCCTCACCGCCATCGCGAACCGCGAGCAAGTAAAAGTTGAAGTTACCTCGATCGATACCTTCATCGCGCAAGGGCATGCGCCGCCGGACACCATCATCATGGATGTGCAAGGGTCGGAACTCGATGTGCTGCGCGGCGCGGAATCGCTTCTGCAATCGAATACGCCGCTTATTCTTTTCACGGAATTCTGGCCGGGAGGGTTGAACGAACGCCATCCGAACGGCGCGCGTGCCGTGCTCGATATTCTGGAGCGCGCGGGATTTCAATTCCATCAGATTGACGAACGAAAAAAACGATTGATCCCAATCACGGGCGGGGAGTTGATAAGAAAATTCCATGGTGATATGGAGGTCAATTTACTGTGTACGCGGTGACACGCGGAGCTTTCAGCACTCGTTACTCGTTACTCATAGCTCGTTACTATTATGCATTACATTTGGCTTGCTCTCATCGGACTCCTCATCGGAGCGATCGCGAAATTTCTCACACCGGGCCGCGATCCGGGCGGCTGCGTCGTCACGATGCTCATCGGGCTTGCGGGGTCGGTCATCGGCGGCGCGCTTGCACGCTGGTTCGGCATCAGTGCCACTGGAAGTGTGTCGTGGTTCATTATGTCCGTCATCGGGGCAATTATTTTGCTGGTGATCTATTATCTCGTTATCGGCCGAAGAAATGCACCGTAAGGAACTGTTGATTGTTCTTTTCTTCTGCGGCTTTGCGGCCGCGGGGTGCTCGCGGCATTTGCCGCCGGGAGAGCACAATAATTTCCACCCCTATGCCGTGAGCCACGCTACGCTGCATTTCGAATACTTCGGCAACATGCGGGGCTCGCAAGACCTCTTCATCGATAGTTTTGGAGCACGCGAAGCGCAAATAATTAACTCTAAGCTCGCCACGGAAAAAGGTTTTCTCCTGACGAAGACCTATAGTGTCAGGACGGGATCTAATCTCGTCATAGTCGATTCGGCCCAGCGAGTGGAGGTAAAATTAATCGACCGGCCGTTGGATAGCATCGAGCATTTGCTGCCGCCCGATATTCCCACGATCGAGGAAGGATTCCGCGATAGCTTTGTTCCCCCCGGGTATGGACCGGCAGGCGATACGACGGTTCTTGGCCTGAAAGCGCATTTGTGGACAGACCCCAATGCTCCAGGCTACCTCATGGAATGGAGTGGCATCCTCATCGGCAGCGAAGTTATCAATCCAGGCAATACGCATGGGCTTCGGCTACTCTCGATTGACACAACGCACCCTATCGATCCCGCGAGATTTATTCCGCCATCCGGATTTCCTTTTCACGATTTAACGAAAAGCGGCCCGGCCATGCCCCCGCCGCCGCTTAACCCCTAAATATCATGCGCGCCATTCAAATCAAGCGGGAAGGAAGCGAATTAGTGGTGACGTGGGACGATCGGCACGTCTCCCACTATCCACTCGATTATCTTCGCGCGGAATGCCCGTGCGCGGCCTGCAAGGGCGAAAGTATTTTTGGGACATTCTATCCTCCGCCGAAGCTCCCGATGTTCACGCCGGGAATGAACGAGTTAAACTCCCTCGCGCCGACCGGCGGATATGGAGTCCAGGCGGCCTGGAAGGATGGCCATAACACGGGAATTTATTCCTGGGATTATCTCCGCTCGATCTGCCCGTGCGAAGAATGCAAGCGAGCTCAGATAAGAGATAAAGAATAAAATTTCTGGCCGTGGTATCCCAGAGCCGTGGCCGATTCAATCGTTCGCTACAAACTCTCCAGGCTTTTTCTGCTGCGAAAGCCACCCTCGATCGTATGCCATGCCTGGATCGCCGGCTCGCCTAAGAGATAGCAGAGAAAAACGATCCTGCCATTTTCGCGGCGGTGCGGGAAGTCGATCAGGCCTTTGTCTAAGTCTTTGATTTCAATGCCGAGATCGGTGAGTTCCGTGACGCTCGCGACGAGCTGCTCCATCTCGGGTGGGAACGCTTTTTGTCCGTTCGGACCCATGCCGCCGAAATATTGATGGCGGTGAACGTCATAGCCTTTGCGGTCGCACTCCTGTTTGAGCGCAACGATCTTCTTTAGCTTCGGCTCGATCTCGGAGAGCGTTGCCTGCGCTTCATCGAGCGTGAATAGATGCTTAAATTTCATCGCATTACTTTCCCGTGAAAAGTGCCTTCGCAATATACCCCGCCATCTTCGGATTTTCTTTCAGCCGCCGCATTGAATACCCATACCAATCATGCCCAAACGGAACATATACGCGTAAACGAAATCCTTCCCGAATAAGCGCGTCGCGCACGTTTTCGCGGACGCCGAGCAGCATTTGAAATTCGAAGTCCTCGCGCTTAACCTGATACTGTTGAAGAAGCCGTTTCGCACCCTCGATCAGGACGTCATCGTGCGTGGCAATGCCAATATACGCATGCGCCGCGATGAGGGATTCCAGGCATGTAAGGTAATTATCCTGGATTTCTTTTCGTCCCTGGAACGCGATCTCCTCGCGTTCCACGTAAATGCCCTTGCAAAGCCGAACGTTTGTCGCAACTCGATCGACAACCCCTTCGGCAAGAAGCGAATCGACATCGCTCTTTGTGCGCCGAAGATAGCCTTGGAGCACGACGCCCACATTCGCAAACTCCCTGCGAAGCGCACGATAGAGATCGATCGTTTGCGTTGTGTAAAGGGAATTTTCCATGTCAATGCGGACGAAGAGATTTCCATTCTCTCGCGCAGTTACAAGAATTTCGCGGACGTTCTTCTCACACGCATCGGCGTCGAGCGCCAGGCCGAGCGAGGTAAGCTTGATCGAGAGATTTCCCTGCAAGCTATCCTTGTGCAGGCGCCGCAGGACTTCGCAGCATTCGGCGGTATTTGGACGCGCCTCATCGAGCGATTTAATAAATTCGCCGAGTACATCGGTCGTCGCCATTGCGCCTTTAGCGTTGAGCGATTGTACCGTTCGCATCGCATCATCCAGCGTCGCGCCGGCGATATAGCGTTCGCTCACTTTGCGAACGATGGATTTCGGAATAACGGGGAGAACCCACGAGAGAGCCTGGTTGAATACGTTCATTCGGGTGCGTAAAACCGTTTCGCGGCTAACTTAGTTGACCTTAGGGTGAAAGTTCCCCTTCAAGAAGGAACGTCCGCGGCATCCCATAATGCGGGACGCCATCATAGGCCGGCTCAGCGGTCAGGTATTCCGTATTAAAAATATTGATGACATTCGCGCTGATGAGAATCGGCAGGCCGAATTGCGATAAATTATATCCGGTGGAAAAATCAAGGGTCGCAAACTCCTCTGGATTAGTGGTATTGAAGTAGCTGAAATTTGTGAGATTAACATGTCCAAGTGCAAAGCGAGTATCAAAGCGACCAGACAAGGCGAAGAAGAACACTCCCGGATCGTACCGAATCAGAAACGATGCGGCCAGCGGCTCCGCGTCCTGGGTAAAGAAACGACTCTGTCCCTGCGCGGCCATTGCATAACTTTGCGCGAGGCCGCCAATGACAAGGCCCGCACCGTATGGCGAAGAGCCATCCGCTGGAACAGCTCCCAGCGAGCGGCAGGAAGAAACAGTAAGCATTCCAGAAAGTTGATTCCAATTTCTCAACAGCAATTCGAGCTCGCCACCGTAGATCGTTCCATTTTTGATATTCGCCGGAAAGAAGATTCCGGAATTCCCGAGTTCGAACGAGGCAAGCATGTTTGTGACCGATTTATAATAGCCGCTCGCATCCAAGCTCCAATACCTGCTGAATTGATAATCCGCGCCAAGCTCGAAATTATTCGATTGTTCCGGCTGCACGATGTTTTGAGACGCTCCCGTTATCGAAGCCGCCTCCGAGGAACTGGAAACGAGGTAATTTTCGAGTGGAGCTTGCTGGAAAATCCGATTGTAGGATGCTCGCAACGTCAATTGATCGCTTGCGCGGTAAGCAAGATTAATGCGCGGCGAAAGCCCGCTTTCTGCAGCAAGCAAATCGTAAAGATCATAACGCAAGCCACCGGAGATCGTCCAATCTTCGGTGGTGATGCGGTCTTCTGCATAAGCGGAAATGCGCTTTCCCATCGCGCTGGTATCGGCGGTAAAAGGATGGGCAATCGAAGAGACTCTATCGAATGAGTCAGGCACATCGGCGAATGTAAGATATTGCTGAAGCGGATAGATTTCGCCCTGTGCCGTGAGATTAAAATCATTCCTCGCACCAAACCAATCCGTTCGAGCGGAGTAGGAAAGCTCGCCGCCACTTTCAAGGTTTTCACTGCGCGCGCCAATGAAATATTGTTCGTTCAACAACGCGGTTGCGCGACTTACAGAATCGGCAATACCGCTAATCCCATTGCTGGTATAGGAGGAGGATTGCCGGCGCGTGTAACCCATCGCGCTCAGAACTGACGTCTTCGAAAGATCATAGTCCATTCTCGCGGAGAACATCGTCGCGATGATGGAATTGTCCTGATCTTGCAAGGTGACCGTAGAAACGTTGGGAATTTGAAAGCTCGTCGCATCATAGTATCCGAGTAGGGAAATCGTAAGATCGCTCGAAGGAAGAATATCGATCTTACCGAAATAATCACTTCCACTGCCGTTGGTGTGGTTCGGATCGGGGCCGCTGATCGGATCGAGATAGCGATTCGTGCTAAAGCTGCCATAGGAACCATAATATGCGAACAGGTTCCCTGCCCGACCGCCCAGATCGACGCCCTGCGAGGAATTGCCGAGTGTACCGGTGCTATATTCCGCATGGCCGAACGTCGTCGCGTTGAAGCCCGATTTCGTATTGATATTCAGAATTCCATTCGAGCCGTATTCAGGATCGAGACTTCCGCGAAGGAGATCGGCCGATTCGATAAAACTGGCGTCCAGCAAAGGCATGGTGGTGCGCGTTTCTTCCGTCGTGATCGGAATTCCGTCGATAACGAATTCCGGCGCGGGATCCTCGCCACGCAGGTGCATCCAACCATTTCCCGCCGGCACGATGCCCGGCATGTTCCGCTCGATCGCCTCGATGCCATCTATCGTATTCGCCACTGGCAATTCGGAAATGAGTGGCGCGGTAAACAGCGTGTGTAGCTCGGATTGGGAACGGTTCCATTCGGGCGATACGGCCGCGGAATCGAAGATGGGAATCGAATCCAGTTCGATATGAATCGGAACGGACGACGATAGCACTATTCGCTTGAGAAAAATGGAATGATCCTGCTCGTGAACATAGAGATCATAGGTCGCGAACGGAAGCAGCGGAAACTCGAATACGCCACCGGTGTCTGGCGGCGAGACCTCGACCATCGCTCCCGATGAGATCTCCTGCATTCCGAAGAGCAGGTTCTGCGCATCGTCCGGGCTTTCGAGACGCACATGCCCGAATACCGTTGCAACGGATTGCTGCGCCCGCGCGGAAGTGGCAATGCAAAAGCACAAGAATATCGAGGTGAGGAAATACTTCATGGCCAACGGCTGAGTTGAGATGCCAGAAGTATAACACCTGACGCGCGGGTTGTTCTCCCGATAAAGATATTCTATTAAGGAAGCTCTGATTCTGTTATTGTTTCCGTCATTGCGAGGAGCGCGACTCGACCGAAGGGAGATTCGCGCGACGAAGCAATCCATTGATTTGACTAGGGATTGCTTCGTCACCTTCGACTCCCATTGGTCGTCGAAGGTTCCTCGCAATGACGCTCTAATAGATTTAACCAGAGCTTCCTAAAAAATCACATCATACGTTAACCGGAACCCTCGGCCCGGCTGGGGAAGGAAATCGTGTATCACCGATAAATTATCGCGATACGATTGGTTGAAAAGATTATCGCAATGAACGCCGATGTAATGCACCGCGCTGCCGGAGGTCAGGCGAATACCCGCGCCAATATTTACGACGCCGTAACCGGCAACGGAATCGTCCCCCGGGCCAAGCCGGTATTGCGGCGCGGCAAGCCGCCACTCGATCGTGCCCGAGTAAACGTTAGCGAGATAATCCAAACGCAGAATTCCTTTGAGCGGCGGAATGAACGGCAGTGGCGTAGTACTATCATTTGTGATGGAAGCGTTCACATAACTGCCGCTGGCTGTCAAAGCCCAATGCTCCACGAGTTGCACGGACGTGCTGGCTTCGAAACCGAAAAGCCGCGCATTGGCCTGAGCAAACTGACGATAGGGATAGTTTGGCTGCTGCGTTGTGTCGGTCGTGCCGGTGTAATAGCTATACAGATAGTTGCTGATCAGATTGAGGAACGGAGAAACTTCGAACGAGAATCCGCTCATCGTCCCTTTTAGCGAAGCATCGAATTCCAAGCCGGTTTCCGGAACAAGCCCCGCGTCTCCAAGAATAAAGGAGGCGCTTGCATCGTCCGGGCCATAGCCAAAAAGCTCCTGCACGGTCGGCGCGCGAAAGCTTCGCCCGATGCTGAACGACGATGTTAGTTCCGGCGAAAGTTTTTGAAGAATGCCGAACGAACCGGTAAACGCATTTTCATTTCTGGTCCTGGTGTCGTTTCGACTCGGCGAAGCATAGGTCATAAGCGTTCGGGCCAGCGAAATTTGGTTCACATCATAGCGTAGCGCTCCCTCCAGTCTGGTATTTTCGCTCGCGGCGTATTCTTCATAAATGTATCCCGCAACGTCCGACGTAAGGGAATTCGGTCCGAGCGGTTGGAGGCCACCGATATTCAGATTATCGAAATTTGCCCATAGACCGAGCGTCCCTTGCCAGCCCCCCATCTTTTGCTCGACAAATTGGAGCGTCGCATTATACCCATTTTGGTGAAAATTATTTTGCTCGAATTCAACGGGCTTTGTTCCGGTGGAATCAGGAATCGTCGGATGCTCCGAGTGGACGTAATCCGTTATATTTCCATTGAAGCGAATCTGGTCGATGAACGACCCGCCTATATTGAAGAGTCCGCGCAGTTCCACAGTGTATTTATCCATCTGGATGCGGGAAATGGTTGGGCCGGGATCGAGCTGATTTGGATCCCACGGGTCTCCCGGAATTCCCCAATTCATCGCATAATGCTTGGCGCCCGCGCCGATCATTCCGAAACCACCGGTGTATGAATAGCCCAGTCCCTCCTCGGATGTCCGGTCAAAGGATTGTGGTATCGCGCTCAGATGATAGGTTTGATTCGTCGCCGGATCGGTGTACGTTCCCGATGGAATCTTTACGTCCTGCGAGTGAAGCCCGCCGGCAGAAATGCCAAACGCGGCAGAACCGTCGCTTAGTGTAGTATTGAAATATCCGGAATAAAGATCGCTCACGGAATTTCCCATAATAGATGCGCGCCCCGACACCATTTTATCCGAGGCTTCCGGAACCGTGGACGTGATAACGTTCACCAATCCCCCAACCGCGTTCGGCCCAAACATCACACTTGCCGGGCCGCGGACGACATCAACTTCCTCCACTTCTGCGGCTTCGATGGGCACGGCATGCGCTGGATCGAACGCGGAAATATCGCCTGTTCGCAAACCATTTTCCAGGATAAGAACGTCATTATCCGTGAGGCCTCGCAAGATCGGGCGTGCCGGAGCGGAGCCATTCCATCGAACGGAAACGCCGGGGATATCTTCGATCTCTTCGGCTACGCTCGCGCCGGGACTCTCATGCGCTTCCACCTGCGACTTCGATGCGACCGCCTGATATTGCTCGCTCGTCGGCCGCGCATAGGGCGTAGCGGAAACGACGACGTCTTCGCCCGGTATCGCGGAAGCGGTAAGCGAAAACGAAAGCTCCGCCGGGCTATCCGTTACTTCCACCGCTTCCGTCACCGAGGCATATCCCATCGTGCGAACAAAGACATGATACTTCCCCGGCGGTACTTGCTCGAACGAATATTCTCCATTTGCGCCGGAATGCGTTTCGCGGTCGAGTTCGAGCAGACGCACCGTCGCGCCGGTTATGGGCGTGCCGCCGCTCGTAATAGTTCCGCGGATGGATACCGCCCCTGCAAGCGCCGGGCACAAGACGCTCAGAAATAGAAAGAGGATGGCGCGAGATATACTATGGTTATAGAACATCATCCTGATGGCATCGGCATGATCTCGAACGAAATATCGAGCGCGCGAACCGAGTGGGTAAGCGCGCCAACGGAAATGAAGTTCACGCCAGTCTCCGCGACCGCCCGAATGGTTTCCAGCGTGATGCCACCCGAGGCTTCCGTCTCGAATGCGCCATGATTCATCGTAACCGCCTCCCGGAGCAATTCGATTTCAAAATTATCGAACATCACCCGGTCGATAATTCCAGTTCCAAAACGGAGTACTCGTTCGAATTCGCTCAGCGAGGTAACTTCGATTTCAATCGGCACGCGCGCGCGTTCCGGATCTGCAAAAAAATCTTTCACTTTCAAGATCACGTTCTCAATATCGCCATCATTTGCCGCGATATGATTGTCTTTTATGAGGACCATATCGCCCAGTCCGTACCGATGATTCGTGCCGCCGCCCGCGCGCACGGCCTGGCGGTCGAAGGGGCGCAGGAGCGGCGCCGTCTTGCGCGTATCGAGAATGACCGCGTCAGTCCCCGCGACAGCATCGACGAAGGCGCGCGTCATCGTGGCAATGCCGGACATGCGCTGGAGGAAATTCAGCGTGACGCGTTCTGCCGCGAGGAGTGTGCGCAGCCGGGCGCGAAGTGTTCCAAGTGAGTCGCCCGCTTGTACACGGTCGCCATCGGACATCATCGCTTTGCACTCGAAGATCGGCGAAGGAATGCCATGCAGGACTTCGTAAAGCGAAAACGTATGGCGCGCGATGTCGAGGCCGGCCACGATGCCATTCCCCTTTGCGATGAAGGTTCCCAAGCCCTCGGCAGTTTCTTGGATGGTGGCGAGCGAAGTAACATCTTCGCGCCCTCCGTCTTCGACGAGGGCGATGCGAATGCGTTGGCGTTCGATGTCACTAATGGGTTGTATTGCGTTCGATGGCATCTCGATAAATTTGTGGTGGCCGCGTCGGTTTGCCCGTCGCGCTGGATACAAAAACGAGCGTTGTCGCGCCCGTGGCGATAAGTTCTTCCGTGGCATCGAGCCGCGCTTCGTAGGAAATTTCGAGCCGAGGAGAAACCACGTGCGGCATCCGCGCGGTCACGCGGAGGAGATCGTCATATTTCGCGGCGTGGTAATATTTGGCACTTGCTTCGGAAACCGGCAGCCAGAAACCAGCCGCTTCGATCTCGGCATACGGCAATCCGCAGGCGCGAAGCATCTCCGTTCGTGCTACTTCGAAATATTCGAAATATTTTCCGTAATAGACCATGCCCATTTGGTCCGTGTCGGCATAGCGGACGCGGATGTGGGTGACGTGCTCGATGTATCCGTTACTCGGGTGGTCCTTCATACTGATCAACATCGGTGACGTTTTCTGTTGGCTTCCCCCATCGTTCGATCTCTTCCTCCAAATGAACCTGCTCGGGATCGCGCAGCTTCCGTTCGATCAGATCGAATGGAAACGCCGACACACTGTGCTCCTGAAAAAAGAGAACCGTTTTGCCGTTCTCGATTCGCCAACGAGCACCTGTGTGCTCAGAAATTGCGGTGCCGAGATACGAAGCGAGAACAAACGTCAGGTCATTCGGCTTCCCATTGGATTCCGTCTGTTCGGCAGGAGAATCGGACCATCCTTGGGAAATCAGTATGTCGAGCGTATGGATACTATCGAGCGAGTGATCCAGTTCTACACCGAATGCTTCTCTCGTGGCTGCGATGCAAATGGATGCACCAAGCGCCATGCGGTCATCGAGTTCCGACTGCTGGCGCAATGCGGTACGGGCACGGCTATTCCGTAGCGCCAGCGGAAGGAAAGCGAGCGCGATGAAGAAGAAAAGAAGGCTTGTGAAAATTGGCATGTCAACCTGGTGGATGCGCCACAGTGGGCGCACACCACGTGGAATTACATCTGCGGCGCCAACTCCGCTTCATTTTGCAGAACGGGTGAACTGGAGGCGCCTGTTGCCGGCGGGCCTTCCTGCCACATTCCCATCCGCGAGAATTTTCCCGAGCGGCGTTCGAGCGCGGAAGTGGATTCGAGCGCCCATTGATTCCCAAGCATTTTAAGTTCTTGCACTAAAACCTCTTTCAGCGTTTCGAACATCACTTCCGCTGCGCGATGCGCGCCGCCGAGCGGTTCGGGAAGAATGCGGTCGATGACGCCAACGGAAAGCAAATCCGGTGCGGTCAGCTTGAGCGCTTCGGCGGCCTGCTCCTTGAAATTCCAGCTGCGCCATAGAATCGAGGAGCAGCTTTCGGGGGAGATTACGCTGTACCATGCGTTCTCCAGCATAAGGATCCGGTCTCCCAAACCAATACCGAGCGCGCCACCCGAAGCGCCTTCGCCAATAACAACAACGACGATGGGAACTTCGAGCTTCGCCATTTCGAATAAATTCCGCGCGATGGCTTCCGCCTGTCCGCGCTCCTCGGCCTCGATGCCGGGATATGCGCCGGGCGTATCGAGCAGCGTGACGACCGGCTTGCCAAACTTCTCCGCGAGCTTCATCAGGCGCAATGCCTTCCGATAACCTTCTGGATTCGGCATCCCAAAATTTCGAAATACATTTTGCTTGGTATCGCGTCCTTTTTGGTGACCGATCCACATCACGCTGCCAATCTCCGCGAGCGTTCCGAACCCTCCGACAATGGCGGGATCATCCCGCACGCCGCGATCGCCATGAAGTTCGACGAAATCGGGAGCGAGCGCCTGGATGTAATCGAGCGTATAGGGCCGGTCGGGATGCCGCGCCACCTGAACGCGCTGCCACCGGGTGAGATGCTGGTAAGTTTCGCGCGTGAGCGTTTCGATTTGCTCGCGCAATGCAGCAAGTTCTTTCGTCATTTCGACGGTCTCGGAGAGCGCGAGCATCTCCTGGTACTTTTGTTCGAGATCGTCCAGCGGCTTTTCAAAATCCAAAATGGTTCGTGCCATAGTTGCTCCTTAGGAAGGAATTCGCTCGGAGTGAGACGAGCGATCGTGCGTGAACATTGCTTTTAACAAGATTTCGCAGTCCATACCGATCGTGTGATTGCGCGCGTAGTATTGATCGAACTGCCGCGTGTCTTCCTCTCGCGGCTCCTTGCGCGTTGCGACGGCCGCAAGGCTGGTGAGCCCGGGTTTTGGATAATACGCCTCGCGTTCGAGATGGCCCTCAACTCCAACGAGCGTTCGCCGGCCGCGAAAGATTTCGAGCCATTCGAACATGCGCGCTCGCCGCGCGTTCGTCGGGTTGAGAAGGGAAGCGCATGTGAGCGCCGGCAGCGCCACGACACTCACCGCAACATCGAGCAGGCGTTTCGCGAATCGGTGCGAAAGGCGCTCCAAATTATAGGCAACGGGCAGCAGTGTGACGGATTCGCCTGAGGTTCCCGTGAGTAGTTCGATATTCTGTTTTCCAAGCAGCACCTCGCTTGCGGCAGGCACCATGGAAAAGTTCACGCGCATGGAGGGATTCTCCTCGGACGTGCGCTGCATGATCGCGAGGACCTCCGTATATGGTACCGCGTCGCTCGGGAACACCACGTCCGCGACGCGGTAATCGCGCACGACTTTCGCGACCATGTTCGTATCGCCCAAAATCCTGAGTCCGCCTTCCACTTCGGCGTTCAGGCGTTCGAGCGAGCGATCAATCAAGCCGACCACTTCGCAGCGGCGGAGAAATTCCATTCGCTGCAGGAGCCGTGCTATGCGTAAAGCTTCCTCGTTCGTGCCGATAATAATCGCGCGTCGAAGCTGCGGGTTGGCGGAGGTTCCCAACCCCAGGCGAAGCCGCCGCGCCGCGCCAAGTGCCACGCGGTCGAGGAGTAGCAAAATGCCCGCCATCACCGTTACCACCACAACGAACGAACGGCTCGCTGGAAATTCCTTGAAGAAATACGTGAGCGAAGAAAGCCCGATGAGCATTGCGGGCACGGCGATGACGACAGGCCGGACGCGCGCGGGCCAGCCCGGCTGATAGGCTCTCAGAATTGCGAGCAAAAGAATCCCGATCACCGGCGGAATGAGTAGCGCGGATGGATAATCCCAATGCGCGAGACCAAACCAGGTATGCAGGAGCAGCTTCGAAGTGAAGAGCACGCTCAAGGCGATCATCAGGTAATCGAGCAGGACCAGCGCGAGCGACCCGCGATATTTACGGGTGAGCGCGATAACGGTGCGAATAAAAATACCGAATCGCAGCAGCAGACTGAAAACAAACGATGCGCGATAATGCTTTTTCACAAACACATGCATCGCTTCGTAAAATACTTTTACTTCATTGAGCGCGCTCCTTCGAGTCGATTCCCCTTTGAAGTGAACCGTAGCGGTCGAATGCACATAGAAAATTTTGAATCCCGCTTGCTTTGCGCGGTAGCATAAATCCAAATCTTCGCCATACATAAAGAAGGATTCATCGAATGCGCCGGTCGCTTCATACGCTTTGCGCGAGAGCATCATAAACGCGCCGCCCAGAGCATCGACTTCGTAGGTCGCATCGACCGAAAGATAGGTGAGATTATAGCGCGCGAAGAGTTTGGAATTCGGGAAGAGACCGGCCAACCCGAACAGCTTTGTGAAGCTTGCCCACGGTGTCGGGAACCCACGGCGGCAACTGAGTTGAAATGTACCGTCGCCATTTAGCAGCTTGCATCCAGCAAGCCCCGCTTCGGGATGTGCGCGCATGAAATCGACCATCGTCCGAAGTGTATCCTCGCCAACGATGGTATCGGGATTAAGAAGCAGTAGATACTCACCCTTCGCCGATCGAAGTGCGCGGTTGTTCGCGCGGCCAAAGCCCAGGTTCTCATTCAGTGCGTGTAAACAGACTTCGGGAAATTCCGCGCGAAGCATCGCGGCGCTTCCATCGGTCGAATCGTTATCGACAACGATGATCTCTCCTTCCAGCGCGCCAGCCACGAGCGAGCGGCGAACGCTCGCAATCGCGCCGCGAAGGAAATCCTTCACGTTATAGCTGACGATGATGATGGAAAGGTCCATATTGCTTATAGTTCACCAGCGATGGCGCGTGCTTTCAACTTCCAGACCATGCCGGCCGCCTCGCGGACGATGGCCTTGCTCATCTTGCTCGTCCCGGCATCGCGATCGACGAAAGTGATCGGAATTTCCTTGATTCGAAATCCTTTTCGCCACGCCCGGAAGTGCATTTCGATTTGGAACGCATATCCATTAGAGCGAATGTCATCTAAATTAATTGATTCGAGCACCTTGCGCCGAAAGCATTTGAACCCGGCTGTCGCATCTCGCACTGGAATGCCAGTAATCATACGGGCATACACATTCGCATTATACGAAAGCAAAAGGCGCCGCCGTGGCCAGTTGCCGATATGCGCGCCCGGAATATACCGGGAGCCGATTACGAGATCGTAGTTTTGGATTTCGCGCAAAAAATTTGGGATCTCTTTCGGGTCGTGCGAGAAATCGGCATCCATCTCGAAGAGGTAATCGTAGCCCTCGCCAAGCCCATACTTGAACCCCGTCACATAAGCAGTTCCCAAGCCCATTTTTCCTGGCCGCGTGAGCAAGTGGATGTGCTTGAATTGTGGGTCCTCGCGATTTTGCATTTCGCGCACGATCTCGGACGTCCCATCCGGCGAGTTATCATCGACGATGAGGATATTTAGTTCGACGTCCCCGCACAGCGGCTGCTGCGCGAAAACTTCATGCACAATGCGCACGATGTTCTCATGCTCGTTATAGGTGGGTATGATGATAAGTGCGCGTGGCATGGGTAAGTGAGGTACGTTAAATTCCAATTGCCTCCAACACGTGAGCCGCGATATACTCCACGTCGCTATCCGTAAGTTCGGAGTGCATGGGGAGCGAAAGAATATGATCGGCCGCGAATTCCGTATGCGGAAAATCGCCGCGCGTGCCTGCGGTATACGCTTTTTGGAGGTGGAGTGGAACGGGATAATAAATATTATGCGGAATCCCAGCTTTCTTCAGATGATTCACAACGTTCTCTCGTCCTTGAGGAAGAACGATCGAATACTGATGCCAGACTGGCGTCGCGTGCGGATCGACTTTGGGCGTTTGAATGAGGTCCGGATGCGCCGAAAAAATTTCCGTGTAAACTGCCGCGGCATTCGAGCGGGTCGCGTTCCACTCATCCAGATAGGTCAGCTTCGTATTCAGGATTGCGGCCTGAATCGCATCGAGCCTGGAATTCACACCGAGGCGATCGTGATAATACGTTCGTTCGGAACCATGATTGGCGATCGTGCGAATGATGTGAGCAAGCGCGGCATCGTTGGTCGTCACCATGCCGCCATCGCCAAAGGCACCGAGATTTTTCGAAGGATAAAATGAGATGGCAGCCATTTCCCCGATGCCGCAGATTTTCTTTCCATTCCATTCCGCGCCCACGGCCTGGGCCGCATCTTCGATGACCATGAGATGATGCCTTCGAGCAATACCGTTGATCCGGGTCATATCCACCGGTTGGCCAAAGAGATGCACCGGCAGAATGGCCCGTGTCCGAGGAGTGATTTTTGATTCGATTTGATCCGGATCGATATTGAACGTGCCGGGAATGATGTCGGCATAGACCGCTTTGCCCCCTAAAAGTGCAATCGTTTCCGTCGTTGCGGCGAAGGTAAACGGGGTGGTGATGACTTCATCTCCCGGCTTGAGATCCATTGCCATGAGCGTGAGCTGCAACGCATCGGTTCCGGAGGCGCAGGCGATTGCGTGTTCAACGCCGAGATACGCTTCCATCGCGCGCTCGAAACGCTGGACGTAAGGCCCGTTGATATACTTCCCGCTGCGAATAACTTCGAGCACGGCGGAATCGATTTCCTCCTGATAGCGGTGATATTGGCCGATAACATCGACCATCTGAATCGGTTTTGTGAGAGTGTCTAATGCCATTCTTTTTTCTGTTTCCTAAATTGAAATTTCTGCGAAACGATGGTAAAATGTCATTCCCGCGAAAGCGGGAATCCAGGTTTGTATGCCTGCACTGCTGACTTTAGCATCTCGGGTCTGGATTCCCGCATTCGCGGGAATGACAGGAAGGCATCGCCTAAGGCGCTACGCGCTTGGTCCATCATTCTTAATTCTTAATTATTCATTCTTAATTGTTCAAGCTTGTCCTTTTCCGCGAAACATCATGTAGCCCGTTCGGAAAAGGATTTTCAGATCGAGCCGAAACGACATGGACTCGATGTACATTAAATCATACTTCACGCGCTGCTTCACGTCGTCGATGTTCTCATCATATTTATCGACCATCGCCTGATAGAGTCCCGTGACGCCCGGGCGAACGCGGTGGCGGCGATTGTAGTATGGAATTTCCTGAACGAGTTGTTGTACGAAGAAATCACGCTCCGGGCGCGGCCCGACGAGCGACATATCGCCCCGAAGCACGTTCCAAAGCTGCGGCAGCTCATCGAGATGCGACTTCCGAATGAAGCGACCCACGGGCGTTACGCGCGGATCGTTTTTCGAGGCCCATTGCGGCCCGCTTGGCTCGGCGCCCACGAGCATCGAGCGGAATTTATAAATGCGAAATCGTTTGCCTTCGCGCCCGATACGCTCCTGCGAATAAATAACCGGACCTTTGGAACTAAGTTTCACGGCGAGCGCTGTCCCCAAAATAATGGGACTGCCCAGCACGATGAGCAAAAGGCTGATCGACAAGTCGATCGTTCGCTTCGCCGCCTCTTCCCATGGGCGCAGCAAGACGGGGTTGACATCGATGAGCGGAAAACCATAGATTTCCCGCGCGCGCGCCTGGCCGGAAACAATATCGTATAAATCCGGCACGATCTTTAGTCCCGCATTCGATTTCGATGCGCGTGCAATAACATCGATCAGCCGCTCGTGCTCATTCGAGCCAAGCGCAATCAATACTTCCTTCACGCCGTGCCGGTCGATGACGGATTCGAGGTCTTCGGTCGTTCCCAGCCTGGGAATTTCGCGTGTTTTTGGTGTGTGACCGCGCTTGCCATTGCGCTGCTCGATCGTGAACGAGGCCGGACTGACGCTGCCATTGGAGGATGGGTTGACGTAGCCAATTACTTCATATCCCAGCCGCGGATAATGCGCGACGCGCGCGGCAAGGTCCCTCGCATTTTCCGGACTGCCGATAACGATAGAAGGCCGGGTTCCCACGCCGTTTTCAAGCAGCCGCCGCTGGCCATACCGGGTCAACGAACGAATACCGATACAAAATATCGCGGTAATAAGAAAATAGGTGATTCCCAGCACGCGAGGATCGTTCGCCGATGGACTGAGTGTATTCCAGGGATCCCACCAGACAAGCACGGAAATCAGAATCGTCCCCACGCCCAGCGTTTTTAAAATTGTGATAATCTCATCGAAGGGAGCCCGGACATACCACGGGCGGTACAGCCCAAAAAAAGTGAAGAGGACCATCCAAAAAACATAAACCAAAAGCGCCGACTGCGGGAGGAGCGCCGGCGAAAGATCGCTCGGCCCGCGATGGAAGATAAACCATCCGGAATCGACGCGGAGCCAATAGAATGCAAACCACGCGGCATTCAAGGCGATAAGATCTCCCACCCACAGCAGGAGCAGCTCTTTGCGCTGCGTCACGAGTGTATGGCCTCCTCGACCTTCGTGAGTGTCAAGACCTGGGAAGTCTGGGACCAGGTAGGCGTGTTCTGGCGAAAAACGTATTGAAGCGTACCCCAAAGAAATGCCAGATTCATTTCAAAAAACCAGTAGATCTCGCTTATGACCGGAATGGACTTTCGCGATATCCGGAGCAGCCATCCAAACGCAATCAGGAGAAATATAACACCTTCCGCGGCAACGATCGGGCGAAGCCATTCGGTACCCTGAATATAAAGCAAGATCGTGGAGCTTAGAAAAGCGATTGCCAGATAGCCCGTCAAAAACCGGAGGACTTTGTGGGGCCAAATCATCCATGCCACCGGTCCGCGGAACAGAAGCCGGGGAAATGCCGCTAACGTTTGAAATCCCCGTGCGGAACCTCGAGATTTGCGAAGAAACTCGTCGCGATACGTTCGTCCATAGTTTTCGATCGCGACCGCATGTTCTTCGTACAGTACGCGCTTTCCTTGCTCGATCACCTGGAGAACGCCGAACAAGTCATCATGGACGTGTTGATTCGAAATCGGAGTCCAAAGGCTTCGGCGCATGGCATAGTTTGCCCCGTTAAGCCCAACGGTGGAATGAACGAGCGCCTCATTCCGCCTCAAATTGCTCTCGAAGGAGAGAAACGCGGATTCGGACTTAAAGAGGCCATCCCTGCGAGGACTGAGCAAGACATAGCGGCCTGCGACCGCGCCAATCGAGGAGTCCGCGAAATGCTTCGTAAATGCGAGCAGAGAGTTCGGATCGAGTGTAATGTCCGCATCGACGAAGAGCAAAATCTCGTTCCGGGCCTGCGCGACAAGATCGTTCAGCACAAGCATCTTCCCACGCCGCCGTGAAAATAGAAAGGGACGAATAATGGGATGCTCCTCCGCCATCGCACTCAGGATAGAATTAGTGCTATCGGACGAGCCATCCGATCCGCAAAGAATTTCAATCTTCTCCTCGGGATAATTCAAGCCGAGGAGAGAACGGGTGCAGCGGCCCACGACCATTTCCTCGTTGTAGGCACTGAGAATGATTGAGACAGACGGGCGGTAGGCATCATCCATCGCCCACTTGCGTGGCGCAAGCTTCGCCCAAAGGCGAACGAGCAGCGGATAACCGGCATACGTGTATGCCAGCAATACGAAAGATATAATTGCAACGAATAACATTAAAATCAACTGGAGGCTCGTGTCAAGCAACGACTGCGCGATCTCGAAGCACGCGGCCATAGAGTTCTACAAACTCGCTGACAATATGACTCCACCCATACTGCGAAACAGCAAGTTCGCGAGCATTCGCTCCGATCGAATGCCTTAATTCCGCGTCACCAAGTAATTTCAGCACTCCGCTGCTAAACTCCTCTGCTCCGTCCCGGATAAGAAGATGAATTTCATCCTGTGCAAGATTACCCTCCGCGCCAATAGAAGTGGATACGATTGCCTTTCCGGCGGCAAATGCTTCGAGAAGTTTTAGTCTCATTCCACCACCAATTCGGAGCGGCACAACCAGAACGGCGGCTCGGCCTAAATAGTCGCGCATATCCTTCACTTTACCATGAATTTGAATGGACTTCCCAAAGGGCGCAGCAAACGGCAGAATTCGCTCTTCGGATGCGCCAATGATGTGTAGAACGGTCTCTGGCCGCGATTGGAGAATCAATGGAAAGATTGCATTGAGGAAATAGCGCGTGGCATCGTAATTCGGGTCCCACGCAAGGCTGCCAATCGAAAGAATCGAATTAGGATCGACTTCCGTCTGGGTCGGTCGAAAATATTCGGTATCGACGCCGGCGGGAATAATGGAATAGTGGCCTTTTGGCGCCACGAGCTTCATGGCAGCAACGTCCTCTTTGCTTATGGCGGCAACCGCATCGAAGTTGGTAAGGAATCGCGCTTCCTCCCATTTCAGGCGACGGCCATGCGTGCGGGCGAGGAAACTTTTAACCGGATTCCGTTCCGTCCGAGCGAATCGCTCATAAATCATCGCCTCGAAATTATTCTCACGAAGAATAATGGGTAATCCGTAGTGTTCCTTTATCCATAGACCATAAGGACCCATGTGGGCATGATCGATATGAACGATATCGAATGAATTATCACGAATGATGCTGGCGCATAGATCATACATTTCCGGCATGTTCCGGCGATCAACAGGATAGGCGCCGGAAAACATGGTACGGAGAAGAACCCGCCATCGAGGCGGCAACGGTTTGGAGACCAGATGGACCGTGGCATAGCGCGAAAGTTCCCGAACCGCCTCCTCGGTCTCGCGCGGAGAATCCAGTGGGAAGGTCAGGAGTGTAACCTGATGGCCTAAGATCGCAAGCCATTTCGTGATATTGAAAACTGCAATGGCCCCGCCATCGGTAAGCGGCCAGGGCATGCGCGGGGTAAGTTGGAGGATATTCATTCCGGCGCGGCCAAAAAGTGCTATACCCACGATTACGTTCCAAAGAAATATCAAATATTCGAAACGATTCTGGAGTAATTAAACTTTTTGCTTGGCAAAATCTGAATTACCAGAACCATCCGTCGATGCAACCATTCAATCGCGCGTACCGTATTATTTTTGCCTCCGGGCAACGATCGTTTCTCGTCGCCATTACTTTTCTATCCCTATTTATTCGGATTGGATTCATCATTTTCGCATCGCATCCACAGGCTATTCTATCGGATCCCAAACAGACCCTTCTCTGGGAACATGGCGTTATTGCAAATAATCTTTATACGGGTCATGGATTCTCCATGCACTGGCCATATCATTCGCTCGATACGGCGCGCGAGGCCGCTATGCACAAGCCACCAAAGTGGGAAGGATCGTTTGTGGCACCTCTGAATCCCTATTTGCTTTATTGGTGCTATGTGGTTTTTGGCGAGAGTGCCGCCGCACTCTATGCGCTCCTGATATTATATGCGCTTGTGAGCGCCTTTATTCCCTTGACGGTATTCAAGCTTTCCTTGCTTCTGGGTGGGGAACGAAGCGCGCGAATAAGTACGCTTATTGCATTGCTATTTTTGCCGGGAGCGTATGCCGTTGTGACCTTCTCGGGATCTGCCCTTTTTCAATTTATGGGAGTGGTCATTCTTTTCTTTGCAACGCTCTCCGCCGTTGAACCTTCCTGGAAATCATTTCTGTGGTTAGGGTTGTGCTGTGGAATCATGATTGGTCTTCGTAGTGAATTTTTCTTCCTCGGTCCGATTTTGATTGTCGCAGCCCTCCTACTATCCGCACGACGCAATTTCCACCCATCCCTGCTTCTGCAAGGAGTTGCATCCATTGCCATTTGTCTCGCCGTCACCGTTCCCTGGACGGTTAGGAATTATGAGCTATACCACAGATTCGTTCCGGTCGTTAGCCATCCCTGGTGGGAACTCTGGAGAGGAAATAACAAACTGACCGCGGGGACGGACCGGCTGCCGAATGGTCAGCCAAACTGGGTTAACCCGGTTGAATATCCACGGATCATTCGCCGTATGGACTCTATCCCGTATGACCGGAATTTCGAGGGAAAAGTCGATCTGGTATTCCGGTCCGAGGTGATTAATTTCATCGAAACGCATCCCACACACTTCCTCTTACTCGCTGGGAAAAAACTGTTTTACTTTTTCACGGTCGACCCGAACGATTTACGCTCAGGGAACCTGTTTTATTGGTTACCCACGCTGGTCATGTCCTTCCTAATCGTTCTGGGGCTATGGTGCCTGCTTCGTGATCGGACGAAAAGAGAGGCCGCCATTCCTCTTCTTATTTTCCTCGCGTATTATCTGTTTATGACCGCCATGACCCTTATGCAAGTGCGCTACCAAATGTACGTGTTTACCTGCATGTTGCCGGTGACGGGACTGATAACAGAGCGAACCAAGCGCCGGGGCGGCGTTGCCATCGAAGTGATCGAGCTAAAAAAAATCCCAATCATGCCCACCATCGGTGAGAGGCCAAGGCATGCGAGGGGTGAACTGGAGGATGGTCATGGGGCGAGCCAGAATTAGAGTTTGTCCTTAATAGAAAATTTCATAATAGTTTTACTTCGAACTCTTTTAATCATTTCGCTTCGCCAGATAATTAGTGCAGTAAAATGATTCGTAAATAAGATTGTACTTCGGAATAGAAGAAAGACCATCAACCAAGATACGATAAATTGAATATTGGTCGGAAAGCAAGTGAAAGAAATCTTTGAAAAAAGTCCTGGAATTGATATTTGGCTCCCCAAACTCGAATTGGATAAATTGAATAGCTCCTTGACGAAGCATCTCCGTTGCTCCTTGAAGAACGTGTAGCTCGTGACCTTCCACGTCAAGTTTCAGAAAGTGAATCTCTTTAATGTGGGACTGCCGACAAAAACTATCCAGTGAGCGAAATACGGCTCGCTCAACACGAACAAAATTGTGGGTATTGGCTGTACTCTCGGATGGATACACAGAAGCATGTCCGGTGTTCGTGTCTGGAAAAAACAGTTCTGTTTCCTGGTCCAAATCGCTCAGGCCAAAATTGTGGAGCGAAGAATGCCGCTGGAGCAGAGGATCGCTCGAAAGGGCTTCGAACGTGATCTTAGAGGGTTCGAACGCGTGGAGTTGAATTTTGGGACCAAATGTCGAGAGTACCTCCCTCGAAAAATCTCCTTTATTAGCACCAACATCGAAGATGCAAGCGTGCGGATTGTTCAATTGTGCCCGGATATAGCGTAAGACCCATCGCTCACCGCTTGATGCGATTTCTGCCCCTCCACTTACGTTTAATCCAATCATTGAGAGCTTGTGAAGCGGCATCCACAAGGATTGAAAAATGCGCCGCGCAAATAAGCGGCGAAAAATAAAAATAAGTTTTTCCTTCAAGGTTTTGTTCATTTTTCACGTAACCACAGTTAGTCAATATTGTCATAAGGAATCACTGGCACGAACCTCTGAGTTAGGCCCATAATGAGACCCCTCGCAAAGTATTTAAAGCAGTTCTTCCGTTGTTTGATCGAGAGATATAAGCCCCCGGCGATGTAATATGGAATCAGGAGAAAAATTCTCGTTGGCTGATACATTCTCGCAAGCACAATGAGGTTGTGTACAACCCCTATTGTGTATTCATTGCAGTTCTTTTTTGGCGGCTGTTTTTCGCTGCGTTCGAGGCAGCCGCCGGCAAGGGCGCCTAAGTGTTCAATGACACAGGATGGTTCAAAAAGAACCCGAAATCCAGCTTTCGATGCTCGCAAATAGAAGGATCCCGATTCACCGAGATGGTGAAACATCAAATTTCGATCGTCAAGCGGAACTTTTGTCAATACGTCACGAGCGACGAAGCAGCCGAATTCATGGCAAATATTAATATATTGCCGCCTGTATCCCCCATAGAGTAATGCAACGGGCATCATATCGAATCGAAAACCGGTCCGAAATGTTTTTTTATTTGTCTCATCACGGCATTCTTTTTGGCCAAGGTCTGTCCAGATGATTTTTGCTTGAACGATCTTTTCGCCCTTTCGGAGTGACTCCCGGACGTGCGAAAGCCATCCCGCTTTCGGCATGGAATCATCATCAAGGCAAACTATGTAGTCGCCAACGCTTACTTCTACCGCCGCCCGTTTCGCGATCTCTGCATTTTTACCCTGGCCCTGAATAAGCTTTACCCCAGGAAATTCACTGGACACCATATCCCATGTGCCGTCCGTGCTTCGATCGTCCACCACGATAATTTCATAGTCGATGGCGGCTTTCGACTCTTCATCGTCATGTAACATGCGTAAGAGCCTCGTAAGAATCTCGCGCCTGTTAAAAGTGGGAATGATAATGGATAATGTCATAAATTATTATGTGAAAATAGTGTTCAGGCCCATCGAAATAATCCAATATAAAAGCGCTTTAGACGATAAACTTGTTTCCATGTCAATTTCGGCCGATATTCGAGAAATGGCCGGATTCCCCGAAAGCCATCGAGCAACCCGTGAAAGTTCTCTTTGAGTGTATCGGAATGCATGGCCATTGCAATGAAGCGGCGAAAAATCGAACACCCCAGCAAGGGAATGGCAGCTACAATTGGCCAATGCTTGGAAATTATCCAGATCGAATGGCGGGAGTTAGCATACGCTCGAAACCCGGTTTTGCGGCGTGAGGAAACGAAATGCAGCGTTAAGAACCCGGGGCAGAGAAAAATCCCACGTCCCTGCTTAAAAAGCTGTAGCGCAAGCTCCGCTCCTTCACCATAGCAGAGAAAAGCAGGTTCGTATCCCGCAATCTTTTTTAGTGAATCCATTCGAAAGCAAGCGCCGCCCTCCACAAGGGATATACTTGGAATTCCGCGTTCATCAATTTTTCCAACTCTAAAGTGACCCCACCCATCGGTTTCCGTAATCCCGGTAAGTGGCTGATAATAGGCAGTGCTAAGCACGTCAATCTCCGGGTGAGCTTCGAGGTGCTGGACAATTCGCAGCACCATTCCGGGGGTTCCAGGACAGGTGTCATCATCGAAACTAAAAAGATACTTACCGCGCGCGAGTTGTGTTTGAAAATTACGGGAAGAAACCCCGAGATTTTCTCCGACCTCATGCAACCGCACCCGCGGATATTCCGAACGTATCATTTCGATGCTCCCATCCGTCGAGCCGTTATCAATGACAATGATTTCGTAATCTGGATACTGGACGGCGTAGGTAAGCACGTCGAGCGTCTGACGCAATTCGGTGCGGCGGTTATAATTCAGCACTCCCAGCGTGACCATCGGCAGCGCGGGGTCGTTCCATTCCGCTTCCGGAACGGACCACATTTCTGGCGCCCAAGGGTCCCATTGGAATTTCATAGGTTCGTATTACCAACCGGACGCCGAATTCGTTTCAGCAACGCAGTAACTTCCTTAATCGGGAGCACGTGGGTAAAGTGAACGATTAAATAATAAATCGCAAGTGCTACCACCAGGGCAAACAACTTCCCGGAAGCATTGTTTGGCATCATCCAAAACGCTCCAAGTGCGGTACCGGCCGCCAGTCCCGTTCGAGCAAATGCCGAAGTAAAACGACCTGCATCGAGGTGGCCGGAATTGCGAGAGAGCCAAACAATGAGCGCCGCGCCGAGTGTCACTGCGATGAGTTTGGAAGCCATCGCCCCGATGGCTCCATGCGACGGAATAAGAAGCAAATCTCCCACGATCACCGCACCCATGCTCACTCCGGCGAAGGCCGTCATAAACCAGGCGCGATTTGCCGCAATACTGACTTCCATCAGCAGCGTGCCAATAAAAATCGGGAGCAGCATCCATCCAGTCCAAATGAAGAGCGGACTTGCCACGGCATACTTGGCCCCGAGCAACAATGGCACGATCATGTTTGCCAGCGCGGTCACGACAAGGGCGATGGCAGCTCCACTGACAAGGAGCAGCCGAAGTGTAATGTCCGTTAATTGGCGAGCGCGTGCCTCGTCCCCCCGATGAAGCAGGCGCGTAAGTTCCGGCGCGGTAACTGCCGCAAGCACAAGAGGGAAGGGAGACATCGCCGCGCTCAACCGGATGGTAGCGCCATAATTCGATACTTCTAATGGTGTGCTCAGGTGATACAGAAGGATATTGTCGATCTGAGTATGGATGGTAAGGAAGGCGGTCCCAAGCGCAAGTGGGACCGACAATTTTAACATTCCCCGCATCGAATGCCACTCCATGCGCAACACAATATGCTCGCGCCGCGTCCATTGGGCAATCGAACGAGCGAGCATGATGAAACCCGGTATGTTGCAGAGGACATAAATCCAGATGACCTGATCGAGCGTAAAATGCCGGTACGTGGCAACGATCATCAGCACCGCAAAGACCACGGCATCGATTAGTCCAAATACTGCGGATAAATAATACTTTCCGCGGCCGCGCAGAACCGCATCGCCAACAGAACGGACGATGACGAGCCGGGAAGAGATGAGAAGAGCGAGAAGAAGAATCGCCATATAATGAATCATCGATGCGGGATAGAGCAGGGGCGCGATCAGCAGGACAAGCGCCGCGACGATCACGGAAAGCGCAACGCGAAGGGCCAGCGTGCTGCCCAAAAGAGTTCCACGGCGGTCTTCGCCCTTCGCAAGAACATGCTCCTCCGCTTCCGCAAAAAGACGGGTGAACAGCGGAGTCATACCGAGATCGGCCACCAGCGCCATAATCGCAACGAAACTGATCGAAACGGTAAATTCGGCATATTCCACACGGGTAAGCAAGCGCGCGATAAGGATTTGCCCAAGGAAGAGACATCCGTAACCGAGCACATTCAGCACAAAAGCAGAAATAGCTCCACGGACGATCCGTGCGCCAACCGAGGGCTGGAATTCGGAGATCGTCGCGAAGCTGTCAGTCATTTAGATTTGTCCGTAAGGTCGAATCGGGAGAAGGAAGTTTCTTCGATCTGTGCTTTTTTTTGGAACGAAGCCAATCCATAATGTGTAAATCATGCCCATACTCCATGTTGCAATCACGACGTATTTCTCGCCTCACCGACGATAAACCGCTCTTTGTATCTCTTGCGATTTCGCTTGGTATATTTCTCATTATTATCCTCGAGCCCCTGGGTTCGGCTAATGCGGTAATCCATTCGATGGCGCTCGATTGGGTGCGCTATGGGAGAGTCCCGTATATTGGTTCATGGGACAACAATTTTCCAGGGATTGTATTCGTTCATGCGATCGGCATCGTACTGTTAGGCGAATCGGGAGTCTCGTTTCGGATATTCGATATTTTAATCGAGTTCTTTTTCGTTTTTTTCTTCTTCAAGTTTCTTTCGCGATGGCTTCAACCTCACGCCGCGGCTCTTGCGGTTGTGTTTTACTCGGCATATTACGTCGCCACCTCGAGTATTTATGGCTCGCAAGACCCCTATGGTATGATGCTGGTGTTCGTGGGAACTGCGATGATACTTCCTCGAAAAAATGAAACGGGCGCGAGTCTCGTTCGAATAGCCGCCGGAGGATTGATAGCCGGACTCTCGTTTTTGATGCGCCCCACCTTTCTATTATTCATAGGGATACTCGGATTGTATATTTTACTTCAAACGGATTTCCCCTCTATCCTTTCCCGTATTTCAAGAGTTCTACTTTTCGCGGTCTTTGCCATGATTCCGACCGCCGTATTACTATTATTCTATAACACGATTCCGGGTGGGGTTGATACGCTTTATAATTCCATTATCCGTTTTAATCTCGATCTCTATACAAAGCTTGGGGGCATAAGCTACTTGATTGAAATTCTTCGGTCCGGTCTAATGATACCATTGGCAATCGCGGCGATTGTTTTCAAAGCGATAAAACAATCGGAAATTTTTAAGACGCCGCCCTCTAAAAAGGAAATAGGACTTTTTATAGCGTTTGTCGTCGCGGGCCTTTTCATCGTTATCTACATGGGAAAGTTCTGGCGCTCACATTTCGCGCCGTTTTACATGGCGCTGATCCCATTTTCCGCCGTTGGAATCGAGTGCGTTCGGCTCCGTGTGCGTGATGCGCTGCATCGCCATTATGTCATGCTTGGCTGTGTTCTGCTTTCCACGTTCATCGCATACAATCCCCTTGGACCGGTCACGTTTGCATTGGGACTTCTGGAACTTACCAATCCTTTTCGAGCAGCAGATGAGGCTCGTCGTCCGGACCCGCTCTCGGGAGCAAAACCGGAGCACGCGCTTTTGGCGTACCTTGAAAAACCGGAGAATCAATCTGGAGCCATTGAGTATTGCGGCTTCGATCCTTATTTGCGCCTCGATCTCAACCGGCCATTCGTGAGCCGATACACGACCTTCCATGCGCTCGCCTTCCGAGCGGACTATACGAACGTCGGGACTCCGCATTATACCGATTATCAACGGAAGTGGCAAGCCGAATATGTCCGGCAACTCGATCAGGCGAAGCCACGCTTTATCATCCTGGGACGCGGAATGTCGTTCTGGTACATTCACGATATTTACTCCGACTGCCTCCGATACTTGCCGGGGTTCGATAGCTTCTTCCAATCAAACTACCGATACGATACCGCATTCGGGGGATTTCAAGTCTATCAATACACTAAGTAATTCTCCTTTTTCTGCGAGGGAAACTTAGGGCAACTATCGCGGCAATTAATGTTGCTGCGCTAATCTTCCATCCGAGTTCGAAGGAGCTACTTTCATAACGCATTTCGATATGATGCAAACCCGGAGAAACGGGTACAGCGCGGAGACTCGAAAATGCCCGAATGATTTTTGTTTCCTTCCCATCCACGGTCGCCTGCCAATCCGGATAGAATAGATCATTCACGAAAACGATCCCGGCGGTCGATGTTCTCACCGTAATCGAAAGTTCATTCTCAGAATATTTCGATAATGTGATGCTGTCTGTCATCCCTTTAACAGTATCCATTCTAAAAGCAGGGGGTTCTCGTAATACAATCGTTTTCTTGAAATTAAACGAGCTATCGTTCAGAATCCTCGACTCTTCAGAACGATCTTTTGCAAAAACCCAATGATGGTATAGTTGAACGAAGGGTAGCGCTGCCGAATCGTTCACCTCGCGGCCGTCGGGTTTGATGGTCATGGAAACCCCCATGATTTCCATTCTCCTGATACTGTCGCGAACCGGAGGAAATAAATCAACCATTCGCAGAGGATTGTCTGCCAATAGACCATTTGAGTCATTCGAAAATTCTATCGGCAACCGAAGAAACATACCAAGATTTTCATCCATTTGCTTTAAGTCTTTGCGTTCGAGCAGAAGGAGTTTCGAGTGGTCTGTTCCATGCAATCGTTTGAAATCAAGCAAGGGTTTGGACACGGCCTCTTTTGCAACCATCGTTTCCCGGTCCAGCGTATTTCTATGCCACGTAAAATCAACATAATAAAGATCGAGGACGATCAATAAAACAGCGCAAGGAAAAAGCCATCGAGCAGCAATTTTTCTGTTAATAAAAAGAAGAAAAAATACGAGCACGGCGATGGAAGCAACAGCCGAATGAAGAATGACCAAGGGATCCTGCCTATAATGGTGGGGCTTGATAAAATATTGAAACACTCCGGTCATGGCCAGGGCATTTAGTGCTATAAAAACCGCCGAGGACCAATAAAAATATCGTTTGTACAAATGAAGATTATCGGCATTACGGACGAGTTCTTCCAAACCAAACGCCGTGGCTAAGGAACCGAGAAACCAAACAAACCAGACCATGCGATTTGGCATCCTGATATGGTCGAAGATAGGCACGAATCTCCAGAATAGCCACTGTACTCCCCCATAAGAACCCATTCCATAAGCCACTGCGAAAATCGAAAACGCAACAAAAAAACCGATGTAGCGCGCTCGCGGATTCGCCGATTTGCGCCGATTCCAAAGACGAATAATGCCGAAAACCGCAACAATTTCAGCGAGCACCCCCCAATAGAAGATTCCCTCCCAATACCACATCCCATTGCTGCGGTCCACGTTTTTCGGTATCAAATAGTTAGGGAATTCACCGAAGAATTTCGGCACAAAGAGGCTGATGAACCGGAATGGGTGCATGCTTCCCACTGACGCATCGTGATAAGACAGATGCTGGCGACCCGAGGCACCCGTTAGCTCAAGCAACGGTAAAAGCTGGATTGCGGCGATTCCCGTCGTGACTATTATTGCCAGAGTAAAGTTCAGAAGCGGATGCAGGCTGTGTGACCATGATTCCGCTATTCGTCGCCTTCGCATGCATTCCCACGCAGTGAAGAATGCAAGAAATAAGGCGATGAATAAAAACACCTGCTGTTGACCGGCTAAAAAGCTGATTCCAAAGAGTATCCCGAGCGCAATTGCATTTTTCCATGAACGCCAGCTCCTCATAAGCAGAAGCGTTTCCCACGGGAGTAACGCAAGTTGATTTACGAAAACAACATGGTTCTGTTCAGCAACCATCCGAGCACCAAATCCAAAGGTGAATCCTGCAAGAAGTGAAACGGCCGTACTCACGCGGAACTCTTTCCTTAACAAATAAAAGATACCAAGGGCGGCGATTGACATCTCGCAAATTGTTGTGCCCTCCGGGATGATGGATGGTAAGTTTGTCTTATTAAGAATATGTCCAGCAACTATTTGCAAAATGCTCGCAGGGTACCAAAACCCGCTTTGGGCATCAGCGAGAAATGGTTCCCATGCCCACGAGTATGGGTTCCAGAATGGTAGGGCGTGTCGGATGGCGAGCATATAATAGCTGAACTCTCGAATTGGGTACTCTTTGATAAAGAAATCTTCCCAAAAGAATCGCCTCCCGAGAATTACAGGCCAATAGACGAGAATACTATAGATGAAATATACAGCGGCGGCGACACGAATTTTGACATTGATTGTGAGCCACCATTCGGGAGACTTCGCGTTCCTCAACGATCTCGCTATCATGCAAATTTTCTTAAATTTGTTGGTGGGATACATTAAAAATAATTGCTTTCGACCGTATTTGCCGCTCTAAAGCAAGAAAATACCCCCAAATAAGCCCGACCCACATGAGATCGGTTTTGGAATCGAAGACGGGGCCAAGAAAGGCGGAGAACAGGAGGAGAATCAGACATCCGAAACATCCTCTTGCAACAACTCGAGACCGTTCCGAAAGCGATTTATTTCGCGCTAACCTAAAGCCCTTATGGAGAAAAGTGAAGAATTGGACGAAGAAAAGCAATGCCCCGATTATTCCCGTTTTAAAGATTATGTAGAGATAGCTGCTGTGGCTGAAACTCATCCAGGTATGATACCCCGAACCTATATCGAAGATGCGGAAAGAACCACCAAATCCATGGCCTAAGATCGGAGATTGTTTAATCGCAAGCCATTCTCCAGACCATTCCGCAAATCGTTCGCGAAGCGCAAGGTCGTGGCCAAGACTCTGAGTCGAGAGAAGTCGAAGAAAAAAGGCCTTGAGCATCAGCAAAAGTAGGGGTAAGAAAAAGATAGCAACTGTCAAAGCAATAAATCCCACAAATCCTGCAGCGAGCATTCGTCGAGCGCCTCTTTTTCGCTCTTCCCGGATCCCAAGCCACAAAACGATCATTGCGACAATGGGCGTAGCGATGTACATATTCCTTATGAAAGAAACAGCCAGGGCCGTCGTCTCTATTAAAAGCAGGATGATCGACGCCCGAATTCGCCAGGGCTGTTTTTCCGCCATTAGATAAGAAACTAGGATCACAATAATGAACGGGGCAAGCAAGGTATCAAGAGAGGCCCTTCCAGTTTGGAACAGAAAATATGCTTGAGCAATATTGTGTCGCATCACCAAGATATTTCCGATGGCAATCACAAGGCC
>DASRZC010000152.1:0-16178 GCA_035686785.1 Kapaibacterium sp. (SeqCode) | reverse complement strand
AAATCGGATAATCGGGCTGGAAGATCCATTCATTGATGAAATCCTTCAAGTCAATCGGGGAACGCGCGCTATCCCGCTGTTCGATAAAATCGCGGAATTGAAACGTATTCGCGGTAGTGTAAGCGAAGGCACTCGAATAATCCCGCAGTGTATTAAAGAAGATCGTGTCGCCCAATACGCGCCGAAGCGTGTGCAGCACGCAGCCCGGTTTATAATAGACGAGCGGCACGTAGCGATAGAACATTTGATCGACCGGCGGATTATAGGTCGGAGCATTATTTACCATGGTAGGATCCGGAGGATGAAAATAGGAATACGCGTATTTCTGAATTACGTATTCATACGCATCGTACCCGTGCGCAGCCTCTTCCCACAGCGCCTCTCCGAGCGTTGCAAATCCTTCGTTCAGCCAAATATCCGCCCAGGTCTCGCAGGTTGTTTTGTCGCCAAACCATTGGTGAAATAGTTCGTGCGCGATTACATCCTCCTGATTGCCATGCAGGATCGAACGGTCGATCGAGGTCATCGTCTGATGTTCCATTCCTCCATATCCGTAGGGTTGCAACGGCACTTGGCCATACTGCTTGAACGGATATTCGCCGAATAATCGCGAATCGTTCGCAATCATTTTCGGAGTATTCCGGAACGCATAATGAGCATTGTGCGCGATTCCGGTCGTGTCGCTCGCATAAAAATCCGGAGGCCATGCAAAATAGACTACCGGCACGCTGTCATTCGGGTTCGAAAGCCGGTGATAATAATCTTGCCACGTCATCCATTTGCTGGCATCGCCGCACATGAGATAGGTCGCAATGGGCCGGTCGCTCACCCAATTGAATGTGAGGGAGCCATCGGCATTCGTATCGACCGATTGCAGCATGCCGTTCGATTGAGCGCTGTATCCCGCCGGGACGATAATGCTGATCGCGGAATTGGCCTTATCGTACGGCGCATCATTGCACGGCATCCACTTCCGAGCATCCGAAGGCTCGCTCATCGTGTACGCGAGGCTTTCTTCGACAAACACGGAGTCGTTGGGCGGGTTGACTCCGACTAAGTACCCCTTCGGATAAAAATACATCCCATCGTCCGTGGCCGAATTACGGGTGTAGTACACATCGAGCGTAAGCGAGGTGCCAACTTGCCGCTCAGCCGGAGTGAGGGGAACCGAGACCGTATCGGCGACCGGCTCTGGCGTTGGAATCAACTCGCCGCCGATCTTGACGGAATCGATCCGCATCTCGGCGGCGTCGAGCACAATGGCGGAAGTGGTGTCGATCAAGGTTACAGCAATTTGGTTGTGTCCGCTGAAAATCTGCGTTTGATTTTGGAAAACGGGCCGCCAGTCCATCGTCAAACTATAGGAAGTTACATCGTAAGGCCTTCGCGAAGAAGGCGCGGGCGTCTGGGCAAGGGTGGTGAGCGGGAAAAACGAGAGGAGCGCGGCGAGTGCCAATTTTATTCGCATAATTTTATAACACCGAGCATCCGCAAAAGAAATTCGGTATTTTCTTAATTTCGAGCCAATCCACAACACATGACCGATCGCGTAATCTCGTATTGATTTTATATAAAACGAAAGCACCGGGTTTGCCCTCCCGGTGCTTGCTGTGAGAAGCTTTATAGCTTCAGGTGGAGTCTATAGTTTAGTTTGCCAAAGCAGAGTCATTACAAATAATCGTGCCAAATGTAAAATCGCCCAATTAGCCCTACTTTTGCCCATTGAAAAGTCTTTATGTGTCGTATAATGAGAATCTTTCACGTTATCGTCTCAAAATCATACAAGTCGCGATTATGATTTTCTCAAAATCGTACAGTATTTAATGGTTTTCAGTCTCAAAATCGTACAAGTATCAATGGCTGATTTCGACCGTTCTAACTTGCCCTCCACTTCGAATAAGGTACACGCCAGCGGGCAATCCCCTTACGTCTATCGCGGCCTGATTTCCTTGTGCTCGAGCGATCGACACCTGCCGGCCCAGCATATCATAGAGCGTTACGCTCCCGGCCGCGTTCCATAAATAAAGTGTATGGTTCGCAGGATTAGGGAAGGCTTCGATCTCGCTCGAAGGCGCGGCCTGATCGCGTACCGCCAACGTGCCGAGGGTGCCCACACGGTAATTCGAAATGAGGCTTCTCGCAACTTGAAGCATGTTCGCGGAATCGCCCGGCGTGAGCGCAGGCCCGGTTGCCGGCTGTACGTATAGTGCATAATCGAAATACACCGTGTCGCCCGGAACAAGGGGAGTTTGGCTAAGGCTGGACATCAGGATGCGCGCATCGCCGACCTTGCTGAGGGCCGTATCGTGCCGCGGCTCGGTGAGGAACGCATAGCGATCGGAATCGGTCACGGGATCTTCCAAAATATCCCAATAGCGGAGCGAGTTAATACCAGGATCGAACCGGCCGGTGCCATGCTGGCCGGCGAGGACCATTACGCCAAGCAGCGGATCGGTCGTGCTTCGATCGGTGAAAAAAACAGTGGCGCTCGTTCCTTCGTCCTGCACCCCTTTCGTTCGGTCGTCGCCAGGATAATTAATATCGCCATCGACCACCAGGGCGACCACGGGGTCGAAAATCGTATCGTTGGCAATCGTATTATTCCCAGAATAAATGATCTCGTTTTGCACGATGACGACATTGGCAAGCAATCCGCTCCGCCAGAAACTCGCCTGCGTTCGCACTTCGAGTCCGAATGGATCGGTAATGCTATCGGGATCGGAGTCTTTGTAGATCAGGAACATATCCTCATCGCCAACGACGGCTTTCGGACCAGCGGCATCGCGTAATGTGGTATCGTCGATGTACGCAGTCTTTCCATTCACGATTCGGAGGGGCCACGGTGGCCCGGCAAGGTCGTCCGAACGATAGATGCGGTATTTATCCCGCGCCGTAGGCGACGTATCGGTTGCCGCGCCATCGTAGACCAAGCTGCCGGGCGCGAATTCTGATAGAGCGGAATCGGGTTTGTAGGAGTACTCCGTGTGCGGCACGAGCAGCATCGTCGACGATGCACCCGAACGCTTCCGAAGCCCACCAACCCACAGCCCCGCGCCAAACACAACGGTATCGAATCTTCCGAGTCCCGTCCAAAGTCCTCCCGCTCCCAATCCGAAGAGCGAGGGATGGTTGGAATCGCTCTGGTTGAATAGCGAGCCGGTGTTATTCAAATACCCAATCCAGTTCCCAACGCTGTTCGACCGGCGCATAATCAAATCCTGGGCGCGAAGGGAAGGTATGAAGTATGAAGAATGAAGTATGAAGACAAGCGAGCAGATTCCGGCAAAGATGCTCAACTTCGGAAAGGAATATCGATGGAAGCTTTTTGGAGTTGCAATCATCCCTATTTCATTCTTCATAATTCATACTTCATAATTGCCCGATCACATCCATCCATTTTTCCGGTACCATTCGGTCGTGTCCTTAATTCCATCTTCCAGCGAAATAGATTGATGGTAACCAATTTCGCGCTTCGCCTTTTCCACGCTGCAGGTCCAATTCGCCTGCACCATATCGCGCCCTTTTTCCCAGTTGAGCACGCTCGGCTTGGAACGAAACATCGAGAAAAATTCCGAGAATCCGGCGACCGAATAGACCAGCGCATGGGGAAGCTTCACCGTCAAACCGCGCCGTTTCAAAATCTCGGCGGTAAGATCGCTCACCTCGCGCCAGGTATAATGCTGCTCGCCGCCGATAAAATAGGTCTGGTTTTTTGCCTCATCCTTTTCGACCGCCAGCAGCACCGCATTCGCCGCGTCCGAAACGTGGGCGAGATTGATCGACTTATCTCTCATGCCAATGAGCGGCTTGAGGCCTTTATCGACGGTCTGGAAAAAAGTGAGGATTGCCGTGTCCCGAGGGCCGTAGATCGCGGCAAGCCGAAGAATCATTACCGGAAAATCCTGCCGCGCCCGCTCGCATTCTTCTTCCGCCGCGCGTTTCGATTTGCCGTAGGTCGTGATCGGATGCGGCGGCGTAAGTTCCGTCACCGGCTGGCCATCGAGCGAGGGGCCGATCGCCGTCTGGCTCGAACACTGCACGAACCGCGAAAGCCCCGGATTGAACCGCCGCGCCGCTTCCAGCAAGTTCCGCGTCGGGAGCAAATTACCGTCGTAAAAACCCTGCCGGTTTTTCGCCGCCGTCACGCCGCCTACGTGGACGATGGCATTCACATTTTCCACGGATGCTCGGAGCGAATCGACATCCATCAAATTCGCGCGGACGATCTCGATCGGCTTGCCATGCAGCCATTCGTCGCTCGATTTCTCTCGGAGTAGCGCCCGGACTTCATGCCCAGCCTCCAGGAGCCGGTCCGCAATATGCGAACCGACAAATCCGGACGCGCCGGTTACAAGAATTTTCATGCGGAATAATGCGGAATAATATAGTTTCGGAAGCAACCACCCCTGAGACGCAAAAACGAGCTATCTAATTCCCATGCCCTATCAAACTCTATATTCACACAGCATGAACAAGGATAAATGTACCGGTGCGTAACAATCGCTATTCATATTCAGTAGAGAATATCATTAACTTATGCGAAGCTTATGGCTCGCCCTTGGTTTCGCGGAATCAACCTCAACTAATAAAAATAGCAACACTATGAAAAAACTCACGATGATCCTCCTCGCCGCCGGCGCGATTGCATTCGGAACGTATGCCGCAACGGCTGGCGCTCGACATTTCTCGCCCGAAAAGCGAGTCGAGCATCTTAAAAAGACGCTGAACCTTTCGGACGCGCAGGCCGCGCAAATAACGACCATCTTTAAGGAACATCAGCCGGAAATGAAAGCCGACCGGGATGCGGCCAGGGCCGCGGCCAAAGGCTCGGATGCAAAGAAGGCTGCGTTCCAAAAAATGCGCGCGGACCGCGCGGCGCTTCAGGCGCAAATCACTCCCGTTCTTACCGCCGATCAACAGGTGAAATGGAATCAAATGATGGCTAAACACGAGCATGAGCACGACAAAGATGGCTCCGAGGCTGCTCCCGCGCAAAAGTAAGCGGAGCAGTGGCGAGTGGCGAACGAAGATTTGAAAAATCCTATTAGGTTCGCCAATGACCGTTCATGCTCGGCACTCGCCACTCGCCACTCGCCGTTCGAAGGGCCGGCTCGCCATTGTCACACAGGATCCCGCCAACTATGGCGGCGTGCTACGTCTTGCCGAATATCTTTACCGCCGGAGTGAGGCCATTGGCCTCGAACCCACGCTCCTTCATTATGGGCGCTACGATGCCCATGCCGATCTGCACGCATCCTTTGCCAATGTGCTTCGCGGTGAAATAAATCTGGTTCCGAAAACAACGTCCTACACCTTTCGTGGGATGAGCGCTCTTGCCATCGGCGCTACGCTTCCGGAGTGGGAACCGAACCGTTTGCGGTCGAACAAAGCATGGCGCCAGGCCCTGGCGGAGTTCGATGCCTGGCTACTCGTAACCGGTTCCGCGCAAACCGGACTGCCGCTGGTGCAGTGTGGGAAACCTTTTGTTGCGTGGATCTCCTCGACAGTCGCGCACGACCGCCGTTCCCGGCTGGTCCAAGCCACGGTAACCAATTGGATCGAGCGGCTGGGATTGCATTCCATTCTTCGCGCGGAGAAACAGGTATTGGTCGGCGCTTCGCGATTGCTCGCCGTGAGTGACGATACTGCACACCACGTTGCGGCAAGTGCGGAAAAGAAGGTGGAAGTCTGGCCCTATCCGGTGGATACGTCGAAATTTCAGCCCTCTGGAGGAGGAGAGACTCCCGATCGGTTGCATCGATTTCTTTTCGTAGGGCGTGCGAACGATCCACGGAAGCGGGTGGAGCTTTTTCTTGCCGCCTGCGAGGAACTTCAGCGAATCCGGCCCGATCTGCCTTTCGAAGGCACGGTCGTTTCCGTGGATCTCCCGATTCGAGCAAATCCAGCGTTCACGATTCAGCACATTGCGCGCGCGGGGCAGGGTGAATTGATAGCACTCTACCGAGCCTCGACCGCGCTCGTGGTGACGAGCGAACAGGAGGGGCTGGGCATCGCGGCGATGGAGGCCATGGCCTGCGGGCTTCCCGTGATCTCCACGCGATGCGGCGGGCCGGAGACTTTTTTGGAGGATGGGAAAAATGGATTTCTCGTCGAGGACACTCCGCCAGCAATCGCGCGGCGCATGAATGAACTTTCGAGCGATGACGCGCTTCGCCGCGAGTTCGGGGCCGCCGCGCGAGAGCGAATCGAAATGAATTTTAGCGAGCAGGTATGGAATCCGAGGTTCGAGGAGATGCTACAAAAGTATGCCGAAATCAGTTAAATAAGCGAACCCAAACCGCTCCCATGGCGTTTGCTCCCGTCCTGCGTTGTAGCAGGCGGGAATGAAGGGATTTTTTAGGTTATATTATGGCAAAACAACAAACATTTGGAGACAAATTAAAAAAGCAGACGCACGAGCGCGTCGAATTCGTGCCACAGCTTGGAAAAAACGCGAAATTAAGCCCCGTTCGGCTTATCGGAGTTTCGAAAAGCGCGACGGGATATAAATTCGAAGACCGCATCGCACGCTTGGCCGAACCCGAAGGCGGCGGAGAAGCGATCATCATCTGAACAATGATGAATTATGAATTTTGAATGATGAAGTTATAGGATTTTCTTCATAATTCATCATTCATAATTGCCCAATGAGGATCGTTTCTCTTCTTCCCAGCGCCACGGAGATATGCTTCGCGCTGGGACTTGGCGAGGAATTGGTCGGGGTTACGCATGAATGCGATTATCCCGCCGAGGCGCTGACGAAACCTAAGGTCACTACTTCCTCGGCCCACGAAGGGCTTTCGAGCCGCGAAATCGACTCGCTCGTTCGTTCACAATTGCAGAATGGCGACTCGCTTTATTCTCTCGATGCCCAAAAACTCGAGGAATTAAAGCCGGATTTAATCCTGACCCAGCAGCTTTGTACGGTCTGCGCCGTTTCCGTCGATACAGTCCGCTCGATAGCGGCCGGACTCAGCACGCGACCCCAGGTGGTCAGTCTGGAGCCGCGGATGATGAGCGAGGTATTTGCGACGTTTCGGCGGGTCGCGCAATTATGTGGGAAAATCGAGGAATGCGCGGCGCGAATTGCCGCCCTCGAAGCGCGATACCGTTCTGTTGGCCGGCTCGTGCAGGAATTGCACCGGCCCCGCGTTATTATGCTGGAATGGATCGATCCGCCGTTTTTATGCGGTCATTGGATTCCGCAAATCATCGCGATGGCGGGTGGCAAGAATCCCATCGGTGAAGGGCGGTATGGGCTATTTTTTCGCAGGCCGTCGAAGGAAATTACCTGGGGCGAGGTGCTCCATGCCCGCCCGGATGTTCTCATTGTAGCCGCGTGCGGCTTTGGGATCGAGCGCCAAAAACAGGAGCTCGAAATTATTGTGCGCGAAATGGGGTTGCACGGCTCCGCTCGCGAAAGCATGGGTGCTCCCAAGCTTTATATTTGCGATGGTTCGCATTACTTTTCCCGGCCCGGGCCGAGATTAGTCGATACCACGGAAATGCTCGGGATGATATTGCATCCGGAACTCGCAGTGGAATTCGGATCGAAGTTTCAAACAGGTTTAGATTACGAACAGATAGAATATGGCTCAACAACGTACGACCGCTACTGGCAGCCGGAATGGCCAAGGGAGGCCTAACAGCCGCGACCCCCGCGGCCAGCAGGGGAACAACAATGCCGGCGGCTACGGCCGCAATCAGCAGAACCAGCGCGACCCGCTTCGGAAGAAGCCGAATCCGCTCAAGGTTCGGGATATTACCTATCTCGATTACCGGGATATCCGAATCCTCGAACGCTTTTTGAACGATCGCGGAAAGCTGCTGCCAAACCGGATTACCGCCGTAACCGCGAAGGAACAGCGGACGCTGGAGCAGGCCGTGAAGCACGCGCGGCATCTCGCGCTCGTGCCCTTTGTAGCCGAAGGAATGAAATAATGAATCAGGACGTGCGCAGCACGTCCTTACGATGACAAAATATCACTTTTCATACGAACTACAATGTCACGAGTTTGCGAATTAACCGGAGCACGGACCCACGCGGGCAACCACGTATCGCACGCGGTCAACCGCACGAAGAAACGAATTCTTCCCAACCTTCAGACCAAGCGAATTTGGGATGAATCGGCCGGTGCCTTCGTGACGGTCCGCGCTACCGCGCGCGCCATCCGAACGCTCGATAAAAAAGGCCTGCGGGCCATGCGGGCGGGTAAGTAAGGTTTTTTGGATTGTTCATGGCGCGCGCACCGTTCGGTGCGCGCGCTTTATGTTTTTATATGGCTATCGCGTCGCTTAAACCCATTGAATTATTTTTTCGGAGAGCATTTCTCCGGGGTTTGGAGCTTATGGGACGCAGGGGACGAATGCGTCCGACTTCTGAATTGCTGATTCCGGAATCGCCATCGATTTTACTTTTGCGGCAAGACCGGCTGGGCGATGTTCTGATGAGCACGTTTTTTCTTATTGCGCTTCACGAGCGATTTCCAAAATCTCGCATCGCGATGTTGCTCGGAAAAAATAATACCGGCGTCATTCCGCTGCTGCCGGTTCCTTGCGAGACCTTCGTGTACAGAAAGCGGTTGATTCCCGATCTGAAGATGCTGCGAGAAATCCGGAGGGAAAAGTTCGATGTCGCTCTCGACCTGACGGATAAAGCTTCGGTCACGTCCTCGATACTTTTAAGCCGAATTCGCGCGAAAGTCAGCATTGGCGTTGCAAAGGAAAATAGCGTCGTTTACGATATTACCGTTCCCCGCCCAAGCCAGACGGAAGTTCATATTACCGAGCGCGTCGCGGAACTGCTCCGGCCCTTTGGGATCGATCCCAAAACGGTTGACAAGCGGCCCCGTCTTCGGCTAAACGCCATGCGACAAATGGGACGGATAGGACTAAATGTATCTTCTCGAACAGAAGACCGCTCCGCCCCACCTGCCGCAAGCGCTGACATAGCGAAAGGCGTTTTGGAATTGGGATTTTCCGAAGTGCTTGTTTTCGCCGCGCCGCATGACCGCGCGCGCGGCGAGGAAACTGTCCGGCTGGCTGGCGACACGCGCGTTCATTTTGCGGAAGAGATGCCAACCTTCGCAGAATTCGCGGAGCAAATCGCCACCTGCGAATATCTCATCACGGCCGACACCTCCGTTATTCAAATCGCGGCCGCGGCGGGTATTCCGATGGTCCTGATGTTTCGGCCCATGTACGATGAGCATCCGTGGACACCCGTCGGCATTCCATTCGAACTCTATACGCAATATCCCGCGCTCGCGGCACTCGAACCACAGCCGGTGCTCCTGCTGTTCAAAAAGCTTATGGGAACAATTATGAATGATGCCGGATGAATTAGAAAAAAGCGATTTATTTTCATCATTCATCATTCATAATTCATCATTGCCTTAAAGTATGCTATTCCGACTCTACCGCCGCCTTCTTCCGTTCGCGAAACCCTATCGCGGGAAGATGGTCGTCTCGTCGATTTTTAATATTCTTAGTAATTTCGTCGGAAGTGTAAACATGCTGGCCCTGCTGCCGATCGTCGCCATTGTCATCGGCGAATCGAACACTTCTCTGGGAGGCAGCGTAAAAGGCGGCGCGGCCTGGTTGCAGAAATTCAGCAATCTTTTTATTGTTCATGGAGCGAGTGGCGCGATCGATCAAACCGGCTCGCTCTTTCGGATCGCTATTTTTGTATTGGGTACCTACCTGCTGAAGAATATCTTCCAATATGCGAGTGGATATATGATGGCGGTTGTCGAAAGCGGTATGTCCCGGAGTCTTCGCGATGCGGTATTCGAAAAACTCTCCACGCTTTCGCTCGATTATTATTACGACCGCAAATCCGGCCAGCTCCTGAGCCGCCTGACGAACGATGTGAACTCCGTTAACAGCACGCTTTCCTCGAGCATTATGACGCTGATCGGCCAGCCGGTACAGTTCGCCGTGTTTTTGACGGGGATGATCATCATCAATGTGAAGATGACGATTATCTCGCTCTTCATCGCCGCGTTGAGCCTGTATTTGGTGCGGTTATTCCGAACGACGATCAAAACGATGGCGCACCGGCTGCAACATTTGCAGGGCGATATTCTGAGCGTCGCGCAGGAAATGATCTCCGGTGTCAAAGTAGTGAAATCGTTTGGGATGGAACGCTACGAGGTGCGCCGGTTCAAGACCGAAACGGAAAAGCATTATAACGGCACCCGGCGTATCGCGCGCGTTCGGCTCCTCACCAGCCCGCTCAATGAAATGCTGGCGGTGCTGGGGTTCATCGGCATTCTTTGGTTCGGCGGCGGAGAAGTATTCGCGGGCCACATGACCGGCGCCTTTTTAATTTATTTCCTGGTCGCGCTCATTCAACTCATGCAACCGGTCCGCAATATCAGCGATTTGAATACGCGCCTCTATGAAGGCTCCGCCGCCGCCGAAAATCTTTTCGCCATTTTGGATGCCGAGCCGAGCGTCAAGCCGGGTGTGGAGAAAGCTTCGAGAATCATCGAGCAGCCGATTGTTTTCGACGATGTGAGCTTTCACTATCAATCCGTTACCGAGAATGCGGTCGATCATCTCGATTTGGAAATTTATCCGAATGAAGTGCTCGCGCTCGTTGGGCCGAGCGGCGCGGGGAAGACGACCCTCGTCGATCTGCTCGTCCGCTTTTACGATCCGACTTCGGGAAGAATTATGCTCGGCGGACGCGACATTCGCGACTACGAATTCGAAAGCCTTCGCGCGCTTTTTGGAATCGTTACGCAGGACACGCTGCTCTTCCACGATACTATCCTGAATAATATCGCGTATGGAAATCGCGACGCCTCGACGCAAATGATATTCGAGGCCGCCAAAGCCGCCAACGCGCACAACTTCATTCTGCAAATGCCGGATGGCTATGATACCCTCGCCGGCGACCGCGGCGTCCGGCTCTCCGGCGGACAGCGCCAGCGCATTGCCATCGCGCGTGCGCTGCTGAAAGACCCGCCAATTCTCATATTCGACGAAGCCACAAGCGCGCTCGATACCGAAAGCGAAATGCTCGTGCAGGAAGCGATCCAAAATTTACTGCATCATCGAACCGCCGTCGTGATCGCGCATCGCCTTTCGACCATCCAGCAAGCCGACCGCATTGCCGTCATGGACAAAGGCCGCATTGTCGAAATGGGAAGCCACAACGAATTGCTTTCGCAGAAGGATGGACTCTATCACCGGCTTTACACGATTCAATCGCGCGCGGGGACGGAATCAGTGGCAACGATTTAACTATGAACACATCCATCTCGTCCACGGGGCTGATCGTCCCAAACGAACCGCCACAACGTCCTCGGCTGAAGGGCTGTATTGTCAAATACGAAGACTGCTTCACGCCGATGTATTATTATTGGTCGGCTCGGCTCGGGATGGGAACCTACCCTTCTCGAAAGCAATGGGAAGATGTCGTGATCGTCCAGGCACTGTGGGAACGAGGCTGCCTTGCTGCCGGCAAGATGGCCGTTGGTTTTGGCGTTGGTAAAGAACGCATGGCCGCGCTGTTTGCCAGCTACGGCTGCAAGGTCTTGGCGACCGATCAAGTACTCACTCCGGAGTCGAAGATTGCATGGCAGGAGAGCAACCAATTGTCAACCAATAAGGAAGAGTTGTTTTTTGCCGAGATCGTGGATAGGCAGAGCTTTAACGCGAATGTCGAGTTCGAGAATTGCGATATGAACGACATCCCCGCGAAATATTTGAACCGGTTCGACTTCACCTATTCTGCCTGCTCGCTCGATCATCTTGGGACGATCACACATGGAATGAAGTTCATCGAGAATTCACTGAAATGCTTAAAACCAGGAGGATGGGCCATTCACACGACCGAGTACAACGTCGGCTCGAACGAACGGACGATTGAACGAGGGGCGACCGTATTCTGGAGAAAAAAAGACATTGAGGTACTGGCCCGGATTCTCCGCGAGAAGGGCTACTTTGTGGAAGATATTGATTTCTCCCGCGGGCAGCACAGGGAGAATTATGTAGTCGATCATCCACCCTATAAACCGAATCACACGGTTCTCTTTGTTGGAGGTCAAACCGTCTCCTCGATTCTGTTTATTGCGCAGCGACCCGAGTCGATGACAGTTATCCCGGAGGGCGGGAACGAATGGCCATTTATCGGAACGGACGATGAACAATCTCTTCATATTCATACTCCCTTTCTGAGACGCTTGAAGCGATCGATCCGAAAACGATTGAGCGAAGATGGATCGCGCTGAAATCCCGGATACTATACTGGGATGGTCTTCTCTTCTCTTTTTGAGATTACCCCGAGATGAATGGCGGCCACGTATACCGCAGCGCGGTAATCCAGTGCAGCCAATCTCCGGGAATAAAACCAGTCTTCCACGCCCCAATCAGTGATGCCCTCGGCGATAGGAGGATAGCCTGCTTCACGAAAAAACTCCGTGGAGAAGAGATCGAATTGCCCATTAAAGGTCGGCCGGAGTTTGATTTCTTCGGACACCCCGGAAACCATGATCGGGACGCGCTTGATCGTCGGGTGATTGCGCTCCTCGACCTCGCTGTCCGTCATATTGATCACTTTAACTCTCTCATCCCGCAATGTGTCGAGCAGCGCAATCCCTTCCGCCAAGAAGGGGCGCGTTATTTCGAGATCGTCATCGAGCCATACCAGGTACGAGGGGTATTCCATCGCAAGCAGCTTGAGCGCTTGCTTCAATGCAAAACTCTTTTGCCACTGAGGGACATCCTCATGGGTATTGAAGAGGGCTTTCTGAATCGTGCCTTCCCGAAGCATTTGGGTAAGCATCTCGGGCGTTCCATCCTTACTCCCATTGTCGATAACGAGGATAGGAAGCCCTGGCTCATATTTCCTCAAGGTCTTCAACGTATGAGCGGCCATTTCTTTCCGGTCGTAGGTGAACATGACCGCCCAGGTGGAGTGCGTACCCGCAGTGTTCTCGAAATCAGATACCCCATGGACCAACCGCGATTCGATTCGCCGAAAGGCCCCGTCTAATCTTTGGTTGATCGGTTCGCAGTACCGAAGAAACAATCGTTTGGTGCGCTTGTAAGAGAGCACGAATGTTACAACATTCAGCACGACAAGCAATGAGAGAAGTACGATAACTACCGTCATATTTTAAATCCTCCCCAGCGCTAATTCATATCCGGCATGAGTCTCTCTCGCGCATCGGTCCCACGAAAAAGCATTTGCCCGCTCGATTCCTTTCGTTTTTAGTTGCTCCCGTAGTATCGGTTCGGTGGCCAACTTCAGAAGCGCATCACGAATGGCCGCAACATCGTAAGGGTCGATAAGTAGCGCGGCATCCTCCGCAATTTCGGGCATGGAGCTTACATTCGAAGTCAAGACCGGACATCCACATTGCATTGCCTCTAAGATGGGAATACCAAAGCCCTCGCTCAAGGAGACGAAGGCGAGACCCAGGGCTCGATTCAAAAGCTTTACGAGGTCCTCATCCCGCACATTGCGCAAATGAATGATATTGGGATGCATTAGCAAGGAATCGCTAAATCGCCTTTCCTCTTCGGGAAACCCATTGGCAATCAAGACCAATTTCACGGTCCGAGTGATTTCTTCCGGTAGTGCGAGATAGGCCTCGACCATCCGCTCGATATTTTTTCGAACATCGATCCTGCCCACATACAGAAAAAAGGAGTCCTCTTTCAGGATTCCGTGAGTACTCAAGTCGTTGCGCCCCTGGGGCAGCACCCGAAAGCACGAAGCCGCCGCTTCATGGGTAACGACGATTCGATCCGGGTGCATGTCGAAGGTCCTGAGCAATTCCGCGCGAACGAAATGAGAAGGGACAAAAATAATCGCGCGGGAGCGAACAATCGATTCGAGCTTTCCCTGAATCCGGGCCCGAGTAGTAGGATGGACCCATCCTTCCGGGTAGAGTGGAATAATATCGTGTACCGTGACAGCAATGTTTTCGATACCGGACGGAAAGTGATAGGGATCGGTGGTGTGAAGTAAATCGTAGCGGCGGGCTTGGTAGCGAAAGCAAAACCGAATGAACCATTCGGCGAGCGGACGGCCCTTATAGCCCAGAAATAAGGGATTTGGCAGCGGGTTATCCCATCCTATTACCTCTTGATCCTCGGGCGGGAATTGCCCAGCGACCTTCACCATTTTCCGAAAGGTGGTAATCATGGTATAACGATCATCCGGATAGGCGCGTGCGAGAGCTGCGGTCAGATTGCGCGTATAGACATTGATCCCCGTAAAACCGAGGAGTTGAGTAGCATCGTAGGCAACATTCATGACGCAGAGGATTCGAGGAGAAACTTCGATAGGGGTTGCGCTCCATTGGACCGCTGGAACATGGCATGCGGTGCAACATGTGTAGCGAGACCCGTCTGCGTAATATGCCAGATCCCATCCAATAGCGAGTGAACAGCCTCCAACACATCGTCCACGGAAATCGTCGCAACTGGTTCGCCGCGCATGGCGGGGGCCAACAATCGCGAAGGCGTTGCCACCGGCAGCCATACGATCGGCAATTGCTCGCGATCGGGCAAAAGGACGACGACGGGCGTTTGCATTGCGCTCGCAAAATGGGGAATCGAGGTTTCCGGTGAAACGACTAAGCGGGCGCGCGCAATCAATGCGGCCAATTCCAGCAGATCGTCCGTTTGGAACGTGCGAATGCGAGGTTCTTCCCCCGAAGCGATGCGATGTTCGATTTGGGAGAGGAACGGCGGCGAGGCAGTTATCAGGATAGTAATCTTGGGCATCTGATCAATCAATCGCTGCGCGAGTTGAATAGAATTATCGATGCCCCATTCGCGAAACGCGGTCGCGGCCTGAAGATGAAGAATAATAAAATCGCCGAAGTCTTTGGTGCGAGCATCCACAGCCATGATGGCGCGGTTGGGAAGAGTGAGGGTGGGCCAACAGTCCGAGAGCGTAAGTGGAGGCTCGAAGGCCACGGCCTCCGCAAGCAAATCGAGACTATAGAGCGGTAAATTGATCGTGCGACGATCCTGTTGGCCAATGTGATTGAAGAAATTGCTATAGAGCGACCGGCGCGGATGCCCGCCTGTTATTTTTACACCGGATGGAGTGATAAGATTTGCAAAGATTCCGTAATCTGTTTGGTGTGTCAGATGAATGTTGAGCAATACATCGTATCTGGCTTTTCTGGCCCGAAGCAGCTCTCGCCACTGTTTAAAATTCTGCCTTCCGGAAAAATTATAGGTTTCATCGATGTCCGGATCCCCACGCACCAGCGATTCGTTGCGCGGGGAAGTAATAACTCCGATGCGGCAATGGGACGCTCGCCGTTTTATGGCATGCCAAATAGGGGTTGCGGCAATTAAATCACCGATCGCATCGCCATAGGGAACGATCAGAATACTTCGCATTTCTCGCAAGTCGATCTTTTTCTCTAATGGCTTATTATGGAAAATGATGCGAAGAAATGCATAGATCATTTGGCGGACAACGCTTTCGAATCGACGCCGTATCTTACTCCAGACGGGCTCCTGAAAGAGATCGCGGTTTTTCTTTCGCCGGACGCGAGCGGCGTAGCGTTGCGAAGTGGTTGGGGGCATGGTTCGAGCGATTTTGAACAAAGTGGACCAGCAATTCGTTAATGTGCAATCCCATGCCCATCCTCGATCGCCTAAATGAAGCCCGGCAGCGCCGGCGCGTACCATCGCAATTCGATTCGCGATTTCGTGAGTTCGTTCGGCGCATGGAGCGCAGAATAAAGTTTCTGCTTTCCGGCACGTTCGGTTTTTTGCTGCGTCCCAAACGCGCGAAGCTGCCACTTCCGCTTGCTTCTGTTTCCAGCGTTCTTTTTCTGCGCTATGACGCGCTCGGCGATGCCGTGCTGACAACCCCGCTTTTTCGCGCGATCAAACGGCTCGCGCCTCATATTCGTATCGGAGTCGCGGCGAGTAACCGAAGCCGGCCGCTCTTCATCAACGATCCGGACGTGGACGAAGTGTTCCTGCTTTCGGAATCGCCATCGTTTCAATTATTGCGCGAATTACGCCGCGCGCGAAAAACGAAATGGGACGTGGTTATCAATCTTGTCTTCCGCGATAAAACGCGGGGCGCGATTTACTCGAAAATTATAGCGCCCAACGGCATCAGTGTAACGGGTGTGCGCGAGAAAAAAGAGAAATACCTGCATATTTATTCGGCCATACATGACCGC
>DASRZC010000151.1:0-5229 GCA_035686785.1 Kapaibacterium sp. (SeqCode) | reverse complement strand
ATGTCCGGCATCGCGCGAGGAGATGAGCATGGAGCCAACAGCAAGGAGAAAGAGGAAGTGTCCGAAGCCTTACTCCCACTCCTGAAGAAGGAGGGGGTGGTTATTCTTTAGCGTGGAGTTACCTCCCCAACCCCCTCCTTCTTCAGGAGGGGGCTTTTTAAAACAAGTTGGATAAAAAAGTCCATCTCATCGTTACGGATTGCTCTTGAATACTATTCTGATTCAAAAATTTGGCGGCACGTCCGTCGAAGATGCGCGGGCGATCAAGCGCGCGATCGAGATCGTGCGCTCCCGCGGCATCACGCGGCGGACGCGCCCGCTCGTCGTGCTCTCGGCATGCGCGGGGGTAACGAACGCGCTGATTCGCATTGGCGAGCTTTCGCTAAAGGAAAATATGGCGGAAGCGCTTGCCGCCATTGACCAACTCGAAGCTCGCCACGCGCGAATTGCCCGCGAATTGCTGGAAGCCGAAGAGCGGATCGAGCACGTCCAGGAGCAGCTGCACCTGCTCTGGGAAGAACTGCGCACGCTGGCGCGCGGAATCAACCTGCTTCGAGAACTCACTCCCCGCAGCCGCGACCAGGTCCAGTCAATGGGCGAGCGAGCGTCCTCCCTCCTCTTTCATGCTGCCCTTGCGGAGCAGTTGGGCGAGGAAGGAACGACCGTTCCTCTTTTCGATGCGCGGGATTTTTTTCTTACCACGAATGAATTCACGGCCGCGCGTCCCGTGATGGTCGAAATCACTCGGCGCATGAAGCGTATCCGCTCCGCGCTGGTACACGGAGCAGTCGGGGTAACCCAAGGGTTTCTTGGCCGAACGCTCGCCGGCGAGGTGACGACGATCGGGCGCGGCGGCTCCGATTTTTCCGCGGCCATCATGGGCGTGGCACTCAGCGCGCGCGAAATTCAAATCTGGACCGACGTGGCCGGCATCCTGACGTGCGATCCGCGCATCGCGCCGGAAGCGCGAACGATCGAACGGATTTCGTTCCGCGAGGCAAGCGAACTGGCGTTCTTCGGCGCGAAGGTCTTACATCCCGAAACAATCTGGCCCGCCGTGGAAAAAGGCATTCCCGTGCTGGTGCTTTCCTCGAAAGAGCCGGAGCGGGAGGGGACGGTCATCGTGGAATCCACCGAGGAGGAGCGGCCCATGACCGGCATTGCCGTAAAGAGAGAGATCGTATTTGCGCGCCTGGCTTCGATCGAGTCACGCCAGGACGCGCATGGGTTGCGGATCGTGGAAGAGTTGCTTGCGGAGTCCGGAGTTCATCCGATGGCGGTTGCCGTCTCTGCCGAGGACATGGCGTATGCATTTGCCGATGCGAGCGTGGTGCCGATCTTGCGCGCAGCATCGCAGGGCGTGGCGAATTTGGAAATCCATACGGAGCGCGCGCTCATTACGTTGGTCGGCCCGGGGCTAAGCGGGCAACCGGGAATCGCGGCCCGCATTTTTCGCTCGCTCGGCAGGACAAACTGCGAGATGATCTCCTACGGCGGTTCCCAAAGCGCGATCAGCCTCGTGGTAAAAGATGAGGTAGCCAGCAGGATTGTGAAAAAACTCCACCGAGAGTTCTTTGAATGACCGGTCCACTCTGTCCAGAACGTCCACCAAAAGCACCCACCGAAATAAAGCTATACCCCGAAAAGATGCAGCCAAATATACGTCAGCGGCGCGGCGAAAAGAATGGAATCGAGCCGGTCGAGCACGCCGCCATGACCGGGAATAAGCGTGGAAGAATCCTTCACGCCGGCATCGCGCTTGAACATGGACTTCGCGAAATCGCCGATCTGCCCCATCGCGCCGACAATAATTCCCACTGCGATCGCGGTCGAAAGCGAGACTTCTTCTAATCCACCAATATAGGCGCGTGCGATAAGCCATGTTGCAATCGCAGCAATGAAGCCAGCAATTCCGCCTTCCCACGTTTTATTGGGGCTGACGCGCTCGGCAATTTTATGGCGGCCCATTTTACGTCCTACCGTGAATGCAGCGCTATCGCAAATCCAGATCGAGGCGAGCAATGTAATGAGAAACACGGCTGCACTCGAAGTTTGACCGCTTGGGTCATAAAAGAATTCGTAAACGCCATACAGACCGCCGACTCCGAAGCCGATATACACCGCACCCGCAAGCGTAACCGATACTTGAACGATCGGATTGGGATATCCTTTGAAAAGTTCGGCGGTAAGTGTGGCAATAACGCCCACGATCATAATGATCGGAAGCAGAAAAATAGTAAGCGTTGCAATTTCCGTGTGCGGATGAAAATAGAGGGCCGCTCGCAAGAGTTGAGCGTGCGCGAATGATAGGACGATCAGCGCGGTGAGGATCATTCCGATCGTAACCTGCGGCACGAAACCCTTTATCTTCGCGAGGCCATAGAACTCATGCACCGCGATGAGCGCGAAGATGATCATAAGCCCCAGCAGGCTATAGGGCATGAATGCGACATAGATGACGATCGGGATTCCGATCGCCGCGACGAGGATACGTTTGGTAAGATTACTCATAAATTTTATGTGGGTAGTGCGGAATGCAATTCCGCACTACACGACGATGGATGAAATCAATCCAGAAAATCCGCATCATCTGCGTAATCCAGGTTCGGGTTCCACAGTAGCGCCTGCACTTCGCGTTCCGCGTTATTTCGCGCGGTAAGCGCGGCGGTCGATCGCGCGAAGAAATAGAGTAACAGCGCGAACACGGGGATAATTAGCAGGAGCATCCAGAGCGCATCCGTGGCGGAAAGCGCTTCGGTTCCCACGAGGCCGGCGCTCGCTTTGGTCGAAATCTGTTCGGGACTCAAGTAAAGCGCGGCGACGATAAATCCATTGTTTATCGCATGTCCGACGGCTCCGACAAAAAGATTGTTCGTGCGATACGTCATCCAACCGATCGTGAATCCGAGCACAAAGAGTCCCGGTAATTTAAATAAACTTCCGTGAACCATTGCAAATAAGAGCGAGGCCGCGAAGAGCGCGATATAGGGCCGGGCGTGCCACCGGCCGCTCCGCTCGATATTCGTTTGCGCGAAGCCGCGGAACAGCGTCTCTTCCGCGAGCGCCGGCACGATGGCAACGAAGAGCAAAATGAGCGCGAGATCGAGCGGCCCCGTTGCCGTAACCAATCCCTGCATCGTTTTATCGGCCGCCGATTCGTATTGGTCGATAACAGAATAAAGTTGTGGAAAAATTTTCCAGAGCCGCTCCCAAATCGCCGAGACCGCGCTGCCGCCGACTTGTGCGACAAGAATTATTGGCAGTGCAAGAATATACGGAAGCGCCGGAGTCTCGCGAATACCTTCTAAGCGGAAGACGGCCAGAAGGTTCTGCCGCGCCGCGCGGGAAATGAGGACCGTCCCTGCCAGCATGACCAAAATCTCCGCGAGGCCATTGATTGTGAGCGCGGCGACGGGGTGATCCTCGATGTGAATGCCGATCGTCGCGAGCATCACGCCATTGCCAAGCCCCTGAAACGCGATGAAAAGCCCGAAGACTATGAGAATGACGGCCGGTGTACGGAAATAGCCGTTGCGACGCCAGCCGCCACGCGCCGCTACATAGAAACCGAAGCCCACGAGCGCGAGCACGATAAACGCCGCGAAGGCAAATAACTTTACGGAAGAAAAAAGCATGTATAGACCGGCAAAAACAGAAGCGCCCGGCCATAGATTGCACAATCGAAATAAAAAGCCCCTCCGAATGTGGAGGGGCTTTGGTGCATATCTCAAAAATCTCAGAAATCCCGGTCGTTATTCCTTCACTAATTTCACCGTTTGGACTTCCCCATACGTGGTTACGATGCGCGCGTAATAGGTGCCCGATGGAAGGCCGGAGAGCGAAATGGGAACCTCGTGGTTACCAGCTTCCAGCACATCCTCGAAACCAGTAACGCCGAGCTTTACTCCGAGCAGATTGAAGAGATCGATCTTCACATACGCCTCGCGGTTCGTGGTGAAGTAGATTTCCGTTCCCGTTCCTGCCGGGTTTGGTGAAGCGGAGGCATTCGAAATAATACTCTCCATCTCCGGCTCATGTACGCCAAGCAACGCCCCGTATTTTAGCACGCTATCGAGGCCGAGGTCATGCAGGGAGGGAAGCGTGGTATCAAGCTTCACCTTGTTCGTATCCACACTGGCTACCCATGCGTTCCATTGCCCCCCTCGGCTGCCATCGTACGCTTCGCTATCGCCAGAGGTCGCGCATAACGGATTTTGAAGAAGCCAGCGAATGACAGCGAGTTGGGCATTCGTACCAGCATTTATGTCGGCCCATGCCGTATCGCCTTCAGGGTCCGTACCAAGCGAGCCCACCAGCGCCTGAACATCGGCGCAAAACCAAGCCGGATCTTGCCTGAGCGGAAGGACGGAAATCAGCCAATTCTTGAATTCAATCCAACACTGAGGTCGTGGCCCCAGCCCATACTCCTGCACATCCGTTTCCATATCTCCGAAACCATACAGCGCCCAATGGTCCGTGTCGCAGTGCTCCATGAAATATTTCAGTGTGTCGTATGACTCGGTGTAGTTCCCATCGTTTTCACCTTGATACCCAATGAGATACATCGAGTCACAGGGGGATTTATTTTCGAGTTCACCCAAAGCATGGGCACCCCCCTTGTGACCGGCTATTTCACCATCGCCGCCACAAGTAATTCCGGTTTTGGATGCAGGTGCCGTTAGAGTGTGGGATGTACTCGAATAGTCAAACGTAATGCCATAGGCATTTTCTGTGAATGGACTGGTAGAACTCCAGTTGAGGTATGAGTATGCTGAGGTACCGTTATGCGGATCGATCAGCACACTATTATCATCATAACCCCAAAAATTATAATCGATATTGCCCAGATCAATGGAACTGCCGTAATACCAAAACCAGAAGGCATCTTCATCACCAGTTGTTAGACAATTGCCGCTTTCACAATAATAAAAGTTGTTGTGACCGTAGTCCAACCAGTCCCAAGTAGCAAAGGAATTGCCCAAGTTGATAAGGGATGTAGCATCAAATAATTGCACCATTGTAGGCGGATTAATATAACCGGGAAAAGAAGTGTGATACGCCCTTATTGTGTTATAGCCGCCGTAGTCAGGATCGCCGTTATCCCCGTGAGCTCCGGATAGGTCCAGGACGCTCTGACCAGCTACTTCGACCGGCATGATAAGAAGGCTCGGATTGGGCACATTGTAATTGTCAATGAGGTTGAAGTCCAGATAACTATGGCAATTGGAA
>DASRZC010000150.1:0-10495 GCA_035686785.1 Kapaibacterium sp. (SeqCode) | reverse complement strand
CCAGCAACTCCTCCGCCGCGGGCAGCGGTTGGTCGAGTTGCTCAAGCAGGGACAGTATCAACCAATGCCGGTCGAGGAGCAGGTCGTTTCGATTTTTGCCGGAACGAACGGCTTCATCGACGCAATTCCGGTCGAGCAGGTACGCCGTTTTGAAACGGGGCTGCTCGAAGCTATGCGCCTGCGCCACGCCGATCTGCTTGCTGCGATCGCAGACAAAAAGGAACTGACGGCGGAAATCACTGAGCAGCTAAAGAAGGTTATCGGCGAATACGCGGCGAGCTTCAAAGCCTGATTTCCCGCCGCATCCGCCGATTAAGTCGTTCGGTATGCCCGTATTGAAGGGATATCATCTTGATTTAATTTTCGAGAATGCTGACTCGTTTATTCCGTATTTCTGAACGATGATCACCGCTAAAGCCCTCCGCGCCGGAGATGTGATCGGAATTATCGCGCCCGCCAGCCCGCCGCGCTCGGAAGAGCGAATCGAAAAATCCGTTCGCTATTTCGAAAAATTAGGCTATCGTGTCGAACTCGGGAAATATCTTCGGGATGGCCTAACCTCAGCGACCTATCTCGCGGCGCCCGACAAAAACCGCCTCGCCGATCTGCACGCGATGTTCCGCGCGAAGCGCGTCCGCGCGATCTTCTACCATCGCGGTGGATATGGTTCCATCCGGCTGCTGGACAAAATCGACTACGATCTCATTCACCGGAATCCGAAAATTATCGTCGGTTATTCTGACGCGACCGCGCTCTTCGCCGCGCTGCACAAAAAAGCGAAGCTCGCCTCCTGCTTTTTCGGCCCGATGCCAGGCGTCGATTTATGGGACGAAATCGATCCCTTCACCGAAGAAAATTTCTGGGGCGCGATGACGAGCACCAAGCCGCTCGGCACATTGCCACTTGTAGCGTCGGCGTCCCGCCGGAACCCACCCCCGATTAATTTCTCGAAAAATACCGGCGGGATGCCGGCGCTACATGAAGGTAGAATGATCGGCGGCAACCTCACCGTCTTCTGCAGCCTGCTCGGAACACCGTATCAACCCTCGTTCAAATCCACCATCCCGTTTTTCGAGGAAATCGACGAGAAGCCGCGAAAAGTTGATGCGCACTTGGCGCAGCTTCGGCTCGCAGGATTATTCGATGAGGCAAAGGCCGTTTTGCTCGGCCAGTTCACAAACTGCAGCCAGGATGCGGACGCGCCGACACTCTCGCTCGAAGAAATCTTCGACGATTATTTTAAGAAGCTGAAGGTGCCGGTTCTTTCGGGACTTCCGTTCGGTCACGAAAAGCAGAAGTGGACGCTGCCCTATGGGGCGCGCCTCCGAATCGCCTGGGCCGGGGAACAACGGACGCTCTCCGTAATGGAGAGCGTTCTCGACTAATCGCTGCGCCCGCCGCGGCGGGAAGGCTTCGGCTACCGGGCTTTTGCTTTTGCTTTGGGCTTCGCCGCCTTCTTCTCTTCCTGCGCGCGCATCTCGCTCCAGAAGCCTTTATAGCTCAGGCCCATTTCGCGTAGCCGGCGATGCACCGCGCCTTTATGGCAGTGCAGTTCCAGCGCGATTTCCGCGCCCGTTTTGCCCTTCATCCGCAGGGATTTAATGAGCTTGTCTTCCGCCGGCGTAAAAGGCCGCTGTGCCTGCCGGTATCCACCGTATTTTTTTGCTTTTGCCACTATTTCTACTCCGTTGTAATTCGCATTTTATAGAATGAACGCCACACAAAATAAATTGCAACGCCCAAAAAGACCGCCGCGATAACGTGGCTCAGGCGAGCGCCGACGTCGATCGTCAGCTTCACCGCCAGTTCCACCGCGAGCAGCCCAAAGAGCGTTGTAAATTTGATCACCGGGTTCAACGCTACCGAGGACGTGTCCTTGAACGGATCGCCCACCGTGTCACCCACGACTGTGGCATCGTGGAGCGGTGTACCCTTCTGTTGCAAAACCACTTCTACTATCTTCTTCGCGTTATCCCACGCACCGCCGGCGTTCGCCATGAAGATGGCCTGGTACAAGCCGAAAATTGCGATAGAAATCAGGTAGCCGATAAAATAATATGGTCCGATAAATGCGAACCCGAGCGATGCGAAAAAGACGGTCAGGAAGATATTAATCATTCCGCTCTGCGCGTATTGGGTGCAGATTTCCACCACTTTTTTGCTATCGGCTACCGATGCTTTTTCTACCCCTTCGAGCTTGATGTGCGCTTTGATGAATTCCACCGCCCGGTAGGCACCCGTCGTTACCGCCTGTATGGAGGCGCCGGTAAACCAATAAATGATCGCGCCGCCGGTAATGAGGCCCAGCACGAAGGGGGCATGAAGAATCGAAAGATATTGCGTGTTCTCGGTCAGGCCATTCGTAAGCGCCATGATGATCGAGAAAATCATCGTCGTCGCGCCGACGACGGCCGTGCCAATAAGCACCGGCTTTGCCGAAGCCTTGAAGGTATTGCCCGCGCCGTCGTTCTCTTCGAGCAGATGTTTCGCGCGTTCGAAATTAACGTCCATTCCAAAATCGCGCTTGACCTCGTTCACAATGTCGGGCACTTGCTCGATCAGCGAAAGCTCATAGACGGACTGCGCGTTATCGGTCACCGGCCCATAAGAATCCACCGCTATCGTTACCGGGCCCATCCCGAGAAATCCGAATGCAATGAGGCCGAATGCAAAGACGGCCGGTGCAAGCATGAGCGGCGTATTCGGACCGTGAAGATTGATCGCCAGGCCATGCATACTCACGTAATAGCCAGCCGACATAAGTGCGACCATCGAAAGCCCGATCCAGAACGCCGAGAAGTTACCCGCTACTAATCCCGAAAGGATATTGAGCGATGGGCCACCCTCGCGCGAAGAAGTAACCACTTCCTTCACGTGTGCGGAATTGACGGAGGTAAAAACTTTCACCATCTCCGGAATCACCGCGCCCGCAAGCGTGCCGCACGAAATAATACACGAAAGCTTCCACCATAGCGTCGTATCGCCGCCAAGTTCGGGAATGATGAAATACGATACGATGAAGGTCAGAATAATGGAAATGATCGACGTGTACCAGACGAGCGAGGTCAGCGGCGATTCGAAATTCATTTCGTCCGCCTTACTGAATCGTGCTTTTGCGATTGCTTCGTTGAAAAAGTATGCGCCGGCGCTCGAAACGAGCATCATGATGCGCATTGCGAAAATCCAGACGAGGAGTTGAACCTGTATGGTCGTGTCATGGACACCGAGAAGGATAAAGGCGATGAGCGCGACTCCGGTGACGCCATACGTCTCGAATCCATCCGCTGAAGGCCCGACGGAATCGCCCGCGTTATCGCCCGTGCAATCGGCAATTACGCCGGGGTTGCGGGCATCGTCCTCCTTAATTTTGAAGACGATTTTCATCAGATCGCTACCGATGTCTGCGATTTTAGTAAAAATTCCACCCGCTATTCTTAGCGCCGCGGCGCCTAAGGATTCCCCAATCGCGAATCCTATAAAGCACGGGCCCGCGTAATATCCGGGCATAAACAGCAGGATAAAGAGCATCAGAAGAAGTTCGACGGAGACGAGCATCATGCCCACGCTCATGCCGGCCTGCAACGGAATCCTATAAATCGGATAGGGTTTTCCGGCCAGGCCCGCGAAAGCCGTGCGAGAGTTCGCATAGGTATTCACCCGAATGCCGAACCACGCGACGCCATAGCTGCCCAGCACGCCAATGATGCTAAAAAGCAGGATGATGAGAACCGTCTGGATGACCGGATGCCCGGGCGTCGGCGCCAGCACGCCAAAATAAAGAATAATGACAACCGCAATGAATATCCAAAGGAGCGCAAGGAATTTGCCTTGCTTGATGAGATACGTTTTGCACGTCTCCCATATCAACTCGGATATTTCGCGCATCGAGCGATGCACCGGCATGTTTTTCAGCCGCACGAGAATCGTAAGTCCGAAGACGAGCCCGAGCACGCAAAAAATAAGACCCAGCGCGAGCAGATTGTGGCCCGTCAGGCCCAGGAACGTAACCGTGGTAAGATCGGGAACCACCAGGTTCGCTTCCCCGCCCGGATTATTCTCCGGAGCTTCCGTCTGGGGAGCCTCACTCGGATGGACGATTTCCAGCTTCGCGCGCGTCGTATCCCGCGAATAAAAGGTATCCGACGTATTTTGAGCGAATACCGCGTTGGAACAAAATAAGGCTGCCACCATGGCAATGGCGGACATAAGACGGCTGGCTGATTTCAGAGTCAGTCTGGAAAGATGCATTCAGTTGTTATTCCGGTGATTCGATTCGCGTGGAGCGGTGCTTCCAGCCCGCGTAAAAAGATTTAGTTCGCAAAAATACGAATATTTTGGGAAGGAAGTTTGAAAAGCGATTATTTTACCAGAACAATCCTTCCCGTTCGAATTTGGCTCCCAACGCGAAGCTCGAACGAATAGGTTCCCGCAGCGAGGGAGGAACCATCGAAATCGTACTCATTCGGCCCCGCCGGGCGCGTTCCCAGAGCGACGGACTTCACTTCTTCTCCCACGCTGTTGAACAGGCGAAGCGAGACATCCTGCGCCGTGGCAAGGGTAAAGTAAATGCGCGCCATACCCGTTGCGGGGTTCGGCGAAATCGTAATGGCCGGTTCCATGGCGGATGTGGACGAAGCGACCGAAGAGGATGCGAAGGTAAAGCTATTGGGCGCGCTCGGGCGGCCCCAGCCGAAATCGTTATAGGCATAGGCGGTCCAATAGTAGGTCTGCCCCACCTGGAAGTTCGAAGCAGGCCCGACATCCGTCGTGTCGTTCGGAACGTAGAGCATATCCGACCAAATGGTATCCGTCATGGCCTTCTTCGAGGAAACCACGATCGAATAGGACTGAACTCCTTTGTTCGCTGTATGCCATAGGAATGTCACTTCGCTATCGCCAACAGTCGCGGCATTGGCGGGCGAGATGAGCGTGACCGGACTCGGCGAAAGGCCGACGCTAAACGCCTGCGTTGGCGACCACGGGCCAACACCTTTCGCATTTTTTGCCTGCACACGCCAGTAATAGGTAGAACTATCTTTTAGCACTCCGAAGGCAAAGTACGTGAGCTTTATCCCAGAGTCATTTTTAGCGATGGCAGACTTGAATAACGAGTCGGTTCCGAGTTCAATGTGATAATTCTGCGCGAGCGCAACGCTATCCCACCTAAAGGTAACGGAATCGAAATTGACCGTTGTATCCGCCGCGGGCAGCACAAGCGTTACTTGCGTCGGGTAGCCCGTCAGGTCGGGATTGAAATCGACCTTTACGTTCTCGCCTTCGAAATCAACGGTTTTCGTCACTGGCGTGGGAAACGGCCCGCCGGACGCCGTGACGGTCACGCTTCCGTTTTGTCCCGAATATGGAATGGCATAGCCACCCTGCGTAGCCGAAACAGCATAATAGGCTGCGCCGGGAATATCGATCCGCACACCGGAAATACCTTCGCCGGGATCATAGAGTCCGTTCTTATTCAGATCGTTATACACTACTCCGAGAATAAAATGCTTTCCGGCATCGCCCAAGTCGAGTGTGGATACCAAAGGACCCGTGTGCGTGGGATAACCCTCTCCCGGATCGGGTATCATACCCGGTCCGCATTCCGTATAACCGGGATTGATCGAATCACTGCCACCCTCGAATTCGAGGCAATTATTGCGGTGCCCATATTGGGTGTCGTTCGGAACACCAAAGTCGATAAGCCATCCGGCATACGCATCGTAGACACTCTTGGCATAGGCCGCGGCGTTCTCTCCGACATAGGGAGACGTTCCAGGATACAAACTTGGATATCCTGCTTTTTGAGCGCGATCCCACGGCCAGGAACCGTCGGTCCCCTGGTGCCCCTGATAATTGCTGTCGAGCATGTCCTGACTATGGGCACGCGCTGCCGTAAGCAGGCTTGCATTCATTGCCAGCGGCTGCTTGGGCTGATACGTTGCAAAATCGGATTTAATCTTCGCAGGTGTTGGCTCATTGGCGTCCTGACCATCCCAATAGGTAAATTCGAAAGTAACGTCGGGGTCCGTCGTTTTCGAAATCTCGACGCCCGCCGCCGGAGGATTCATTCGCGCGCGATTGAGCAGCTCGAGATAATACTGTTCATCCTGCGAGGGGTCGCCATAATTATTATACCGTTGAGATAATGGCTCTGCTGCTTTCGGATTTGAAGCAGCCTTCCTCCACGGCCGTTGGGAAGGAATTACCGGAGAAGGCAGGAGGGGACAAGTTTGAGCCCCGGCATTCTCGATAACGGCTCCGAATAGAATGAGAACCATCGCGAACAGGCTAATTCTTGGGGTCATACTCTCAGCAAATTAGATACGAAAATGGTTTTGTGAAAACCATGAAACGGTCATATTGAATCCCGACAGCCTTCATTTTCAAGGGCCCTCTCGACAGAGTAAGGTATTGCGGTTTTCCCCATTACCCCATTTTTTTGCAATCGGAACAATCCCGAACATTGTTCGTCTCACCGCTACCAATCTCATCATTCATAATTCATCCATAATTCATCATTCATTATTGCCCAGACATGTGTGGTATTGTCGGCTATATCGGTAATCGCGAGGCAACTCCGATTCTTCTTTCCGGCCTGAAACGGCTGGAATATCGCGGCTATGATTCCGCGGGGCTCGCCTTGCTGGAAGAACTTCCCCGCTCGGTTTCCACAAATGGCCATGCCACGGAATTGGTAACCGGCACACGCCTCGTCATCGAAAAATGCAAAGGCAAAGTGGCCGACCTGGAAGAACTTTCGGCGCGCTCGCCCCACCGCTCCACGGTAGGGATCGGCCACACGCGCTGGGCCACGCACGGCGTTCCGAGCGACACGAACAGCCATCCGCACTGCGATCAAAATGATCGCCTTGCCATCATTCACAATGGTATCATCGAAAACTATTCGACGATCAAAGATCGCCTCATTGCGCACGGACATACCTTTCGAAGCGAGACCGATACCGAAGTCCTCGCGCATTTGATCGGCGAATTGTACACGGAAGAACGAAGCCTGACCGAAGCCATCCGCCTCGCGCTGAATGAAGTGATCGGCGCGTATGGTATTGCGGTTATTGCCGCGGATGATCCCGACGAAATTGTCTGCGCGCGCAAGGGTTCGCCGCTCGTCATTGGTGTTGGGAACGACAACGAATATTTTATCGCGAGCGATGCCGCCGCGATCATCGCACACACGCGCCAGGTGATTTATCTTTCCGATGACGAGATGGCGACCGTCTCGCGCTCGGGCATTCGAACGCGCACCATCTCCAACATCGAAATCACTAAGCCGGTCGAAGTGATCGAAATGGAACTCGAAGCCATCGAAAAAGGCGGCTTCGAGCATTTCATGCTCAAGGAAATCCACGAGCAGGCCAACACCATCACCGACGCCATGCGCGGGCGAATCCTCGAAGAGGAAGGCAACGTCGTTCTGGGCGGATTGCAAAATCATTTGCGAGAACTCCGCCGCGCCAAGCGAATTATCATCACCGCGTGCGGCACGAGCTATCACGCCGGCCTCATCGGCAAATATATGATCGAGCAATATGCGCGCGTGCCGGTCAATATCGAATATGCGAGCGAGTTCCGTTACCGCAATCCGATTGTCGAAGACGAAGATGTGATGTTCGGCATTTCGCAGTCCGGCGAAACAGCCGATACGCTCGCAGCGATGCGCGAAGGCAAGCGCAAGGGCGCGCTCGCGCTCGGCATCGTCAATGTCGTCGGCTCGACGATCGCGCGCGAATCCGATGGCGGCGTCTATATTCACGCCGGCCCGGAGATCGGCGTCGCGTCCACGAAAGCCTTTACCTCGCAGCTCACGGTGCTCGCGCTGCTCACGATCATGCTGGGCCGCGTGCGGCATCTTTCCGTCATCGATGGCCGGGCGATGATTAGGGAACTTCTCGAACTGCCGGATAAAGTTCAGCAAACACTCGACGATACCGAACGCCAAATTATTGCGCTTGCCGAGATTTTCAAAGAGGCTTCGAATTTTCTCTATCTCGGCCGCGGATATAACTATCCCGTCGCCCTCGAAGGCGCGCTGAAATTGAAAGAAATTTCCTACATCCATGCCGAAGGCTATCCCGCCGCCGAGATGAAGCACGGCCCCATCGCACTCATCGATGAGAACATGCCCGTCGTCGTCGTGGCACCGCAGGATGATGTGTATGAAAAGATTCTCTCGAACATTCAGGAAGTTCGCGCTCGCAAGGGGCACGTCATCGCCATTGCAACCGAAGGTGACACTCGGATCCACGCGCTCGCCGAGCAGGTGATCTACATTCCGCGCACGCTTTCGATGCTGACGCCGATCCTCTCCGTTATCCCGCTGCAATTGCTTAGCTATTATATCGCTACCGCGCGCGGCTGCAACGTCGATCAACCTCGGAATCTCGCGAAATCGGTGACGGTGGAGTAATTGTCTGAACCAAAATTTATGGGATTTTTTGGATTTTTGAGATAGAATTCTATGAATCTTGAAATTCGGGAATTTCAACAGACCGATTCTATTTCGGAGCTTACCGAACTCATTCATTCTGCGTATAAACCGCTCGCCGAAATGGGCTTTCGCATGTGGGGATCGTGGCAAACCGATGAGATAACCCAAGATAGAGTCGAAAGAGCACATACCACGCTCGTTGCACTTATAAAGGGGCGAATGATCGCCACGATCTCCCTCTATCCTCCGAGGCCTAATCACCCGTGTGAGCACTATCGAGTTGCTTGGTGTTTCGGACAATTTGCGGTTCTTCCCGAGATGCAGCGAACGGGCATCGGCTCGCAGTTGATAACGCTTGTCGAGCAGCGCGCCAAACAGGAAGGCGCTCGCTTCATTGCGCTCGACACTGCGGAAACAGCCTTTCATCTCATTCGTTATTATGAGAAACGAGGCTATAAATTCGTCCAATACCAGCAAGTAGATAAAGTGAATTACCGCAGCGTTATTCTGAGCAAAGAACTTTAGGCTGAATCGTGGCATTTCTCACAAATCGTTTTGTATAAAGATTATGAAAGCTTTCATTTCGATCATCATTCTCTCCGCCCTGCCGTGCGTCAGTAGCGCCCAGGAATCACCTGCGAAAAATAGTAATGATTGTCCTCTCGCCCATTGGTCCACGACCGGAGCGGCGTGCTATTACGCGCCGGACCTTCAGCGACCGGTAAAAGTAATATTCCAATCCGGTACTCCAACAATGTTCCCCTACCCTGTCCGCCAATCGAACGAGTCAACCAAAATGTTTTCGGCCCCGCAAGGACCACTCCCGGATTCGATCGCCTGGAAAATGACACCCGATTCCGTTCTAAGAAAACTCCACTGAGAATAAACGTACCGGTCTTGGTATTCCCCATCTACTCACCCTCCCCGAATAGCCCCCACGCTCCCGCTCTTCGAAAATGATGCACGGCCAGCGGCTCGCGTGGCTCCTTCATTTTATATTTTATCGAAAGCGATTCGATGAGCCGGTGCATGTAATCGGCATAGGCGCCGGTGCCGGTCATGCGCGTACCCCAGTTCGGGTCGTTCAGCTTTCCATCGCGGATCATGCGAATGCGCGTCATCACCCGGTTCGCTTTTTCCGGAAAATTCTTCTCGATCCAATCCTGAAAAATCGGCGCGACGGCATACGGCAGCCGCAGGATCGTATGCGCGACCCATTTCGCGCCGGCTTCACTCGATCGCTTCAAAATTTGTGGAACTTCATTGTCGTTCAGTCCCGGAATGATCGGCCCGACCATCACGCCGACGGGCACGCCCGCTTTGGCAAGCTCCTCCATTGCTTTTAGCTTCATGGTCGCGGTAGACGTCCGGGGTTCAAGCTTACTGCGAAGCTCGCGATCGAGCGACGTGATCGAAAGCATCGTACGAACCAGGTTCATGCTCGCAAGCTCTTTCAGAATATCCAAGTCCCGCAAGATGAGCGCATTCTTCGTAAGGATGCTCACCGGATTTCGAAATTCGAGAAAAACTTCGAGCAGCTCGCGCGTAATTTTATACTGGCGCTCGGCCGGCTGATAGCAATCGGTGTTGCCCGACATCATAATGCACTGCGGCGCCCATCGCAAATTGCTGAATTCTTTACGCAACAGTTCCGGCGCGTTGTGCTTCACGACGATCTTCGTTTCGAAGTCGATGCCGGCATTGAAGCCGAGATATTCGTGGTACGGCCGCGCGCGGCAGTAGGCGCAGCCATGCTCGCATCCGCGATAGGGATTGAGCGAATAGGCATTCGGAATATCCGGGCTGTCGTTTTTGAAAAGAATGCTCCGCGTGTTATCGGCGAAGAATTGCGTCTGGATGACCGGCAATTCTTCCGCTACGGTTTCCCAGCCATCGTCGAACGCGGCGCGGCTGGTGGTTTCGAAGCGGTTTTGGATTTGTAAGGTTGTTCCTCGCATGGTTTCTTAAAGAATAAATATTGCGGCAGTTTTTGTGTTTGTTCTTTTTATATTCATGGAAAACTATCGAAATCGCTTATTTTCGCCATTTAGA
>DASRZC010000149.1:0-25386 GCA_035686785.1 Kapaibacterium sp. (SeqCode) | reverse complement strand
GTGGTGACGCAAAACAGCACGCCGCTTTCCGGCACGCATAACGTGACGATCTCGATCTATCCCTCCGCAACGGGCGGCACGGCCATTTACACGGAAAATCAGAGCGTCGCTTTCACGAGCGGCCTCTTCAACGTGCTGATCGGCTCGGTAACCCCGCTTCCCATGTTGATGTGGAACAGCCAATACTTCCTGGACGTCGCGATCGACGGCACGGAGATTACGACACGCAGCCAATTGGGCAGTGCCCCGACGGCCTGGAGCAGCCGGTTTGCCGACTCTGCACGAGTCGCCGGGAGTGGGGCATCGGCGGGCGGCGTCACTACACTCAATACCTTGAGCGGCGCGGTAACCCTATCCGGCGGGGGTGGCACGACGATTAACCAGTCGGGTCAAACGATCACCATTAGTTCCTCCGGCGGCGGCGGAACGGGAATTCAGGGCATCCAGAATACCGACGGGACGATTAATATCACTTCCCCGAACGGGCCGACGGCTACGATCGGGCTGGCCGACAATGCGGTCACCACCGCCAAACTCGCGAACAACTCGGTAACGACCGCGAAGATCGTAACCGGCGCGGTAACGAATGCCGTCGTCGGATCGGGTTCCGCAACGAATGGCCAGATACTGACGGCCAATGGTTCAGGTGGGGCAGCGTGGGTAACTCCGGCCGCCTTTACCCTACCGTACTCGCAATCGCTTTCCTCGGGATCTAATCTCTTTTCCTTAACAAACACGGGAGCAGGTTCGGCGTTGGCGGGAACGGCAAGCTCGGGGTCAGGAACTCCCGCTGTTGTAGGCAATACAACAAACGCCACTGGAATTGGCGTGCTCGGTGTTACGAGCGATGGTGGCTCCGGTGTTAACCCAAACGCGGCAGTCTGCGGCACTACCCTAGGCGGATTTGGAATCGCCGGAAGCGCTTCAACCGGAATCGGCGTGGAGGCTTATGCAAGCTCGACTGGCACCGCGATTCATGCCATCCTTGGTAGTGGCGCCACGACTGCGCAGGCCGGCCTTTTCGAAAATACGGCTGTGACGACCACCGGCAATCTGCTCGAAGCGAGGTGCATGGGAACCGGCGAGGCGGGGTATTTCCATATCGATAATGCCGCATCCACCGCGAATGCTCTCCAGGTTAGCACGCTTGGCACCGGAGGCGCCTTATACGCTACCTGCGCCGGTACCGGTGCTCCCGCTGCTATCGTGGGTGAGGCGACGGCCGCCGGCGCCAATAACTCTACTGGCGTATGGGGAAAATGCGACGAAACGGGCGCCGCGGGCATCGGCGTCTATGGATCGAATGCCGGCGGTGGCGTTGGCGTGTATGGAAATTCGACCTCCGGGGTAGGTGTCGAGGCCATAACCGGTGGTGCCGGCAATGCTCTGGTTGCCCAAACGGGCGGAACGGGCTACGCTATTAAGGCGCTTTCGACTTCCACGACAAATACGACCCCGACCATTCTCGCTCAAAGCAGTTCGATAAATCCTTCTGTCTTTTGCATTCAAGGGGAGATAACTTCTTCTTTCCCCGCAGGCAACTCTACCGGGGTTCGGGGAATAAACGATGGAACAGGCAGCGATGGTATCGGCGTATGGGGATCGCATGCTGGTTCTGGCTGGGGGGTGTTTGGGGAGGTCGTTTCTGGGCGGGGCGTCTTTGGGTTAGCTACAGGCGGAGGGACCGGAGTTCTTGCGGAAGCAAGTTCCTCCAGTGCCGGTGGCAATGCTCTTATTGCCGAGATTGATGGTTCCGCCGCGTCCTCGACCACGGCGAATAACTGTGCGATCTTTCGATCGGGATCAACAAACGTGGCCCGGATCGATCGCACCGGCAAAGGCTTTTTCGATGGCGGCACACAAAGTAGCGGCGCAGACGTCGCGGAGGAATTCGATGTCGCCGGAGCGCGCTCGAGCTACTCGCCGGGCGATGTGCTTGTAATCTCCACAACGGGCGACCGGCAGGTCGAGAAATGCATCACGCCATACTCGCGCTTAGTTGTGGGCGTCTATGCCACCAAGCCGGGCGTCACGCTGACGGACATGGATATTGACGCGGACGAATCGGCGCGGGTGCCGATGGGCGTCATCGGCGTCCTCCCGACAAAAGTTACCACAGAAGGCGGCGCGATCACGGCGGGCGATCTGCTGGTCACTTCCTCCACGCCCGGCTGCGCGATGAAAGCCGATTTGAAGAAACTGCAGATCGGCCAAGCGCTCGGCAAAGCACTCGAAAATTTCTCCGGGCACGGGACCGGCGTGATCAAGGTGCTGGTCGGGAAGTATTAGCCCCCAAGTCCACCACAACTACGAGCGGCCGGCAAATTCCATTTCCATGTGAATGGATACTGCCGGCCGATTTCGTGGAGCAATCCTGTTTTTGGATTCACCATTCATAGGAGCTACTTCGTATGCTATTGTCACAACCGTTGCGCTCGTGCTGCTTCGTGGGATGTCTCTTCGCATTGCTTGCTCTCCATCGCGAGGCTTCCGGACAATGGAGGCAGGCCGCAGGTTTTAATAACTCGCTGGGCGCCGATCAGGTGAACGGCTTCCTGAGCTATGGAAAGTACCTTCTTGCCAATGCAAGCTGCCCCTCGGACCAGCCGGGAGCGACCGGCGATTCCCTCTTCGCTTCCACCGACGATGGGCTCACTTGGCGGGATTTTGCGCCGGACGGAGGGTTGCCATTGATTGCGCTGGGAGATCCGTCTGCACCTATTCTCCTTGGCCTTGCTGACACGAATCCTGGCACGTTCAGTGTCGTGAAATGGCTGGAATATTCTGCAAACTTAGGGCACACCTGGACTCCAGATACGCTTGGCTGGCCGATCCCGAACGGGATGCCGATGACGATGATTTCGGCCGGGGGCACGGTCCTTATTGGTACTGCGGTGGGCGTATCCCGGCAAACAGCGCCCGGCGCGCAGTGGGAACCGGATACAGTCGGAATGTCGGTGGGCGGCATGTTCACCTATCCGGTCACTTCCCTGATCGCATCGGGAACTAATATTTTCGCCAGCGCGGGCATGATGGGTGGGATTTTCGTCTCGACGAATAACGGCGCATCCTGGTCGCGCTCCGATACCGGATTGCCCAAGGTAAACATGGGAGGCTGGGGCAGCGGGTGGCCGCAAACTTCGGCATTTGCAACCTCTGGGAATGCGGTCTTCGCGCTCCTGGCTCACGACAGCACGAACGCAAGCTACGACATTTATCGCACAACGAACACCGGGCAAAACTGGGTTCGAATGAACTCCACCCCGCTCGAATTGAGCGCGTTTGTGCCGCAGCTCATCGCGAGTAACCAACAATTATTCGTCGAATCCTGGGACAAAGGCATCTTTGTTTCCAACGATGATGGCAACGCGTGGTCCCAGGCCAACCAGGGGTTGCCGGTTGCCCAGACGGAATCCGCCACCACCGCGTTCCATGGCGACACTGCTTCGACCCAGCTTAATTTCTCTTTGGGCGATGTGCATTTTTCCGGCATTCACGTCTCGGGCGGCAACCTTATGATTGGGTTTGGAAACGGTGTTTGGGTTCGTAAACTTTCGGATTTTGGAATACATTGATGTGCAAGCATCACCCACGATGCGTTGTGGCACCAAACGGTCTATAGCAATCACGCAAGAAGGGAGGTCCATCCCACAGCCCGTTCAAGGATGAGTTCTGTCTATATCTTATTCCCGGCACGCCATAATGTCGTAATTTTGTATTATGGTACAGCAAAAATTCTCAGAAGATAGCCACCCCCAGGCCTCGCCCTATTCCGCTTCGCTACATGGGAGGGGGAATTCAGACGATCTCGATCAGCTTTGCGTCAACACGATTCGCTTCTTAGCCGTCGATGCGGTGGAGAAGGCGAAGAGCGGGCATCCCGGCGCGCCGATGGGCTTGGCGCCGGTGGCCTACGTGCTCTGGACGCGCCATCTCCGCTTCGATCCGCGCGACCCGCACTGGTTCAACCGCGACCGCTTCATGCTTTCGAACGGCCATGCTTCGATGCTGCACTATGCGCTCTTGCATCTCACAGGCTACGATCTCACGCTCGATGACTTGAAGCAATTCCGCCAGTTTGGTTCCAAGACTCCCGGACATCCCGAGCGCGGCGATACGCCCGGCATCGAAGTGACAACCGGTCCGCTCGGACAGGGGTTTGCGAATGCGGTGGGCATGGCGATCGCCGAGCAATTTCTCGCCTCAACCTTTAACCACCCCCCGGCCCCCGCCTTGGAAAGGCGGGGGAGCGCTAATGTAATCGATCATCATACTTACGTCTTCATGGGCGATGGGTGCATGGAGGAGGGGATTACAAGCGAGGCGGCGTCGCTCGCGGGACATCTTCAGCTTGGAAAGCTGATTGCATTTTACGACTCGAATGACATTACGATCGACGGCTCGACCAATATCACGTTCACCGAAGATGTGGCGAAACGATACGAAGCGTATCACTGGCACGTCATTGATGTTCCGGAACCGAACGATCTCGAATCGGTCGATCACGCAATTCATGTTGCGAAATCGGTGCTGGATAAACCGTCGCTCATTGTTTGTCACACGCACATTGGCTATGGCAGTCCGAACAAGCAGGATACCAACAAAGCGCATGGGAATCCGCTTGGGAAAGACGAAGTGATTCTGACAAAGCAGTATTTGGGCTGGCCGCTGGAACCCACGTTTCTCGTTCCGCCCGAAGCCGCGAAGATTTTTCAGGAAGCAGGGGAGCGAGGAACGAAAACGCATTCAGAGTGGAACGAATTATTTTCGGATTACCAGAAAGCCTACCAAAAAGACGCGAAGACGCTCACGCACGCCATCGAGCGAATTTTTCCCGATGGCTGGGACGACGATCTTCCCGTCTATAAACCCGCCGAAGGTCCCGTCGCCACCCGCACCACGGGCGGGAAGGTGATGAACATTATTGCGCAGAACGTTCCCACGCTCATGAGCGGCTCCGCCGATCTCAACGAATCGACGTTCACCAAGCTTGAAAAATGGGATGATTTCGAGCCAAGTCCGCTCAAACATGGAACGTATAAAGGCCGGACGATAAACTTCGGAATCCGCGAGCACGCAATGGCCGCCATCATCAATGGCATGGCTGCGCATGGCTGCATTTATCCGAGCGGCTCGACCTTCTTTTGCTTTTCGGATTACATGCGCCCAGCCGTTCGGCTGAGCGCGCTGATGAACATCCCCTCCGTTTTCGTTTATACCCACGATAGCGTTGCCTTAGGCGAGGACGGCCCGACGCACGAGCCGATCGAACAGCTTGCTTCGCTTCGAGCCATGCCGAACTTCACGATTATTCGTCCCGCCGATGCGAATGAAACGGTCGAAGCATGGCGATGCATTATGAAGATGAAGGGGCCGGCGGGAATAGTGCTGACGCGGCAGAAAATTCCTATCATCGATCAGGAAAAATATTGTTCCGCGCGCGGGCTTGCCAAAGGCGCTTATGTTATTTCGGAGGCGATGGGTTCGCCCGACGTTATTCTCATTGCCACCGGTTCCGAAGTGCATCTTGCATTGGGTGCGCAAATCGAATTAGAAAAGAAAGGGATACTAACGCGCGTCGTCTCCATGCCCTGCTGGGAATTTTTCGAAGCGCAGCCGGAACATTACCGCAATATGGTTCTGCCTCCGGAGGTGACGTGCCGGCTTTCTATCGAATTGGGAACTTCCTTCGGATGGGAGAAATGGGTGGGGCAGGGTGGGGCGTCACTTTCCGTTGATCACTTCGGAGTCTCTTCGCCGTATGAGAAAATTTTGGAAGCTTACGATTTTACGGTTCCGAAGATCGTCCATTACGCCGAGGGTCTGCTCCGCCATCCGAGTTCGACCCGTGAGGAACTCCGCGCGCTGCAACAACGATTCGAGCACGCGCCCGTTCAACATACAGAGGTCGAGGCATAAAATAATGCTTCGTGAAACCGTTCTCAATCGCGTTATCGAGTTAATTAGCGAACAATATGTCTTCGCCGATAAAGCACGCGAATTGGTCGAGCGGATGCAGCGAAATACCAGCGAATATGCCACGGCAAAGACGGATCACCAATTCGCCGCGCTGATTTCGCGCGATATGGCGGCGGTTACGCACGACGTTCACCTCACGCTCAACGTGCGCGTGAAGGGGGATCAATGGTGGGAACTTCCTCCGGTCGCGGAGACGAAGTTTATTCAGGGAGGCGTTGCGATTATCCAAATAAATAGGTTTCCATCGACGAATTCCGCGAAAGGGGAGGACATGATCCGCGAAATGGATCATGCATTTCTGATGGCGGCACGCGCCTCCGCTATTATTCTCGATGTGCGCGGAAACGAGGGTGGCGATGGCTCTTCCGTCGCGCTCGCGACGACGTATCTTTTGCCTCCGAAGCCGCACTTGCTCGCGGTCTATCGTTACCGCCTCGATATGGCGCCCCGCCAAAGCTGGACGTGGGAAAAACTGCCGCACGAAGTGAACGGGCCGTTCCGCCCGTTGGCGGATAAACCGGCCTGCGTGCTCGTCAGCAAAAAAACATTTTCTGCCGCCGAAGAATTTGCCTACACGCTCCAACAGATGAAACGAGCCATCGTGATCGGAGAGCAAACGCGTGGCGGCGCGCATCCTTCGAAGCGGCAAATAATTGACGGGACGTTCGTGCTTTCCATTCCCATCGCGGAAACGATTAGCCCCATCACGAAGAGTAATTGGGAAGGCGTGGGCGTTACGCCGGACAAAATCTGCCTGCGCCGGGACGCACTCAAGATTGCGAAAGAATATCTCTATTCGTTATCGCCTGTCGCAGTACAGAAGGCACTCGTGCGGAAAAGGAGAGAGGCAGTTTTATAAATATCTCTACGGAGTTCGAATCCCAACCCACACCTCGACAACGGCATTTCCTGGGTCTGCGGCGCGCTCATCATAAATTTCGAAATCGGATAAAAAGGATCTTTCGCCACTGTGCCGGGGAGCATTCCTTCACTTGGCAGAGGTCCGCTGAATTGCCCCCCGGTATGTATGAGTGTGTTCTCAACATGGACGGGCATGTCGAATCACAGCCCATCATAATCGAGCCGTAATTGAGAGCTTTCCCAGCCCCGGAAGCTTCTCGCCCGTGTTTGCTGGAGAGCTTGGTGATCCTTTCGAGATAAGAAATCGAAGGCACTCCTACTTGTGTAGGGTGAAATGGTATTTCGCCCTTTACGGTTTATTCAGAGGGACCGAAATATTATTTCGGTCCACACCCCTGAAAAAGAACGGAAGCATTACGCCCGTTTTAGCGTTTGAGGTGGGTTCGGCGGAACGGGGGCTTTTCTAAGTCCCTTTTTCTTTCGCAAAAAAGTAAATTTTGCGGAACTCGCTGTTGCAACGAATGAGCACCCATTTTCAAGAAAATGGTGCCTTCATGAAGCACAAATGCGTGTTTGCGCGGATAAAATTTAAAATCAGCGAAATTATATCAAAATCGGCATTTGCGCCGAGAAAACGAGAATACATGTTAGAGTTTTTTGAAAAACTGTTTGGGTCCAAGCGGACGAAGGATGTCGAGCTGCTCGAGCCGGTGGTCGATGAGATCAACGGGATTTACGAGACGCTCCACGATCTTTCCGAAGAGGAGCTTCGCGGCAAGACTGCGGAATTTCGCGCGCGCATAAAGTCCGTTACCGGCGAAATCGAGGACGAAGCGAACGAGCTTCGCGAGCGGCTCAAAGAGGATGTGCCGCACTTGGAGCGCGAGCAAATCATCGATCGCTTAGGCGAAATTGCGAAGGAACTCGATGAGGTGACGAAGGAAGTGCTCGACGAGCTGTTGCCCGAAGCCTTCGCCGTCGTGAAAGAGGCATGCCGCCGTTTGGTGGGGAAAACATTTACGCTCGCCGGTCAGCAGGTCAAATGGGATATGGTTCCGTTCGACGTGCAGCTTATCGGCGGCGTTGTTTTGCATCAAGGAAAAATTGCCGAGATGGCCACAGGCGAGGGAAAAACGCTTGTCGCCACGCTGCCGATTTACCTGAATGCGCTCGCGGGGCGCGGCGTGCATCTCGTGACGGTCAACGATTATCTTGCCCAGCGCGACGCGCAATGGATGGGGCAGATATATGAATACCTCGGCATGACGGTCGGCGTGATCCTGCAAACGATGCAGCCGTGGGAGCGAAAGCCCGCCTATAATGCCGACATCACCTACGGCACCAATAACGAGTTCGGCTTCGATTACCTGCGCGATAACATGGTGCAGAATGCCGAAGAAATGGTGCAGCGTCCGCATTATTATGCGGTTGTCGATGAAGTGGATTCGGTGCTGATCGACGAAGCACGGACGCCGCTTATTATCTCTGGGCCGGTCGAAAGCGCGGAGCATAAGTTCGATGAGCTGAAGCCGATTGTGGAGCGCCTGGTGAATGCGCAAAAGGCGCTGGCCGCCGGCTTTATGTCCGAGGCGGAGGAGCTTTTCAAATCGGGCGATGAAGCAAAACGGAAGCAGGCTGGCGAGCAGCTCGTCCGCGTCCATCATGGGATGCCGAAGCACAACCGCCTTCTGAAACTGCTGGCCGATGGCGATATGCTGAAGCTGATGCAGTCAACCGAGATGGAGTTCATGCGCGATCAATCGCGGAACATGCACCTGGTCGATGACCCGCTTTATTTCACCGTCGAAGAGAAGAATTTCAACATCGATCTCACCGATAAAGGCCGCGATTTCCTCGCCGCCGGCGGCGATAAAGATCTCTTCATCCTTCCCGACATTGCGACCGAACTTTCGCAGCTCGAAGGTCTTTCCGACGAAGAAGTCCGTCAGAAAAAAGACGCGATTCATTTGCTCTATGCCGACCGATCCGACCGCTTGCATACAATTTCCCAATTGTTGCGCGCCTACACGCTCTATGAGAAGGACGTGGATTACGTGGTGCAGGAAGGTAAAGTCCTCATTGTCGATGAATTTACGGGCCGTATTCTCGCGGGCCGTAGATATTCCGAAGGATTGCACCAGGCGATCGAGGCGAAAGAGAGCGTGTTGGTCGAGCGCGACACGCAAACCCTCGCGACGATCACGCTGCAAAATTATTTCCGCCTCTATAAGAAGCTCGCGGGTATGACGGGAACCGCCGAGACGGAAGCAGGCGAATTCTTCTCGATCTACAAGCTCGATGTCGTCGTCATTCCAACGAACGTGCCCGTTACTCGCGAAGATCGTGATGACATGGTTTATCGCACAAAGCGCGAGAAGCTCAACGCTGTGATCGAAGAGATTCAGGAACTGCGAAAGCTGGGAAGGCCGGTGCTCGTCGGCACGACAAGCGTGGAAGTTTCCGAGACGATCTCGAAATTGCTCAAACGCGCGGCCGTCCCGCATAATGTGCTGAATGCGAAGCAACATGCCCGCGAGGCGGAGATTGTTTCTCATGCCGGTCTTGCCGGCGGCGTAACGATTGCCACGAACATGGCGGGCCGCGGCACGGATATTAAACTCGGCCCCGGCGTTCGCGAATCTGGCGGCTTGCACATTTTGGGAACCGAGCGCCACGAAGCGCGCCGCATTGACCGCCAGTTGCGTGGCCGTTCGGGACGACAGGGCGATCCCGGTTCGACGCAGTTCTACCTTTCGCTCGAAGACGATTTAATGAGGCTTTTCGGTTCGGACCGTATTGCCGGAATCATGCAGAAATTAGGTTTGCAGGAAGGCGAGGTCATCAAGCACTCGATGATTACGAAGTCTGTAGAGCGTGCGCAGAAAAAAGTGGAAGAAAATAATTTCGCCACCCGCAAGCGCCTCCTCGATTATGACGATGTGATGAACTCACAGCGCGAAGTTATTTACGAGCGTCGCCGCGAAGCACTTTATGGCGAACGCCTGAAGGATGAGATTTTCGAATATCTCGAAGAAGCTGTAAAAGAGCTAACTGCCGTCCATTATCATCTCGGCGAGATGGAGAAGCTGCAGGATGAGTGCCGTACGCGCTTCATGGTCGATGCGCAGATGACGCGCGAGGAATTCGCACAGATCGGCGAAGACGGAGTGGCGGAAAAGCTCATTGAGGAAGCAAAATCATTTTATGCCCGCAAGGAGGAACAGGTTGGCTCCGAAAACATGGCGCAGCTCGAACGCTTCGCCTCGCTTCGCGTGATCGACGAAAAATGGCGCGATCATTTGCGCGAGATGGACGAACTCAAGGAGGGCATCGGACTCCGCGCGTATGGGCAAAAGGATCCGCTCGTCGAATACAAGCAGGAAGGTTACCGGATGTTCCAGGAACTCCTCGTGCTTATCCGTGATGGCGTGCTGGAACTTGCATTCAAGTTATATCCGATGACGCAGGATCAGCGCACGGGCCAGATGGTTCCCGCACAGCCGGGCGGGCGGCGGTTGATGCCGAACGCGCCGGCCCGCCGGAGCCAGGGCGTTGCCACGAAAGCCGCGGCCGGTTCCAGCTTCCAGGGTAATGGTGAATTTAACGAAGTTCCGCCGCCACGCCCGGTGCCGCAGACCGTGCGCGTCGGCCCCAAAGTTGGCCGTAACGATCCCTGCCCTTGCGGGAGTGGGAAGAAATATAAGAATTGCCACGGGGCCGGGCAGTGATTTGCCTACTTTTGGAACTACACACCGAACGTCGCGTGTAATAATAGCATGAAGTTAAAAGTCGTCGTTCACGATGCGGAAGAGGGCGGATATTGGGCGGAAGTTCCGGGCATTCCCGGATGCGCCACGCAAGGCGAAACCTTCGAGGAATTATTGGAGAACCTTTATGAAGCTGTGGAAGGCTGCCTCGCGGTCGATGTTGCTGAACCGCAGACAAACCATTCCCACGTCATCCAGATTGCGGTATGAACCCGCCAAACGGCAAGGAGTTCTGCAAGACGCTCGAACAAAATGGCTGGACGCTTCGCCGTGTCGAAGGCAGCCATTTTATTTATGGTAAAGAGAAATCACCTGTAAGAATTTCCGTTCCGGTGCATGGGAATCGAGCGCTGAAATTTGGGTTGTGGAAGCATCTCGAGAAGCTTGCAGGAATTTGAATTTTATTCGCCAAATACACCTAAGTTCACGATTTCCAGCTTCTCGGCAAATTCTTCTCGATCTCGATTCCCTCGAACGGCTTCGACTTTCGCGGGCCGGTCTTTCTGACCCATTCGGCCATGCGGCGAAGGCCTTCCGAAAGAGGCGTCTCGGCGCATTTGCCAAAAACGCGCTGGACTTTTGAGTGATCGCTCCACGCATCGACTACTTCGTTGCGCGCCGGTAAGTGTTTGATCTCCGCGTTGCTGCCCATTGCCTTCATCACTTCGGTCGCGAGCGTATTGACGGTATAAACCGTATCGGCGCCAACGTTGAAGATTTCATTGCGCGCGCCGTAGTGCGTGGCGCTCTCGGCGAGGATGGGGGCAATGTCACCGATATAGGAGAATGCCCGCTTTTGCTCGCCGTTCCCGAAGATGGTGAATGGCTCACCGGCAAGCGTTTGGTTCATAAAAATGCCGATGACATTGCGGTATTTATCGCCCGTGTTTTGGCGCTTGCCATAGACATTGTGCGGACGAAAAATGACGTAATCCAGCCCGAACATTTCATGCGATGCTTTTAGATCGAGTTCAACGGCATACTTCCCAATGCCGTAGGAATCTTCGGGCGCGGGCGTCAAGTCCTCGCGCATCGGAAGCTGGTTTTTGCCATAGACCGCGATGGAACTCGTAAAAATAAATCGCTTGATGTTGTGATTCACCGATTCGTTAATGAGATTGACGGAGCCGATCACATTGTTCGTATAATTGAATCGTTTGATAAAATGCGAAAGCCCTTCGGCGGCATACGCGGCAAGATGGAAGACGTAATCGAACGAATGCTCATTGAATAATCGCGAGAGTCGCTCGTGATCCGTGCAGCTTGCCTCGATAAATTCCGCTTTAGGATTGACGTTATCGCGAAATCCGCCGGAAAGATCATCCAGCGCGACGACCGTGTGGCCGCGCTCGATGAGCGCATCGACGAGATGTGAACCAATAAATCCGGCCGCGCCGGTGACGAGTGAAGTAGGCAATGATGAATGATGAAATAAATTACGGATACGGTGATTACGATTTTAGAAAGCCCCGCTCTTTCAAGCCCTGCTTTCCTCGGAATCCACGAAAATAATCGAACACGCCCCAAACAATTGCTTTTGCGGCGCGCGAGTTCTTTGCCCGAATATCTAACAGAAATCGGTAGAACATGTAAATCGGATAGAACATCCAAAACCGGAGCGAGTCAAGACCGCGATAATGTTCCTTCGCATAAATGAGCGCGTTACGATATTGCATATACATGTGAAACGGCGTTTCATAGCCGAGTGCGGCGCTCCGAAAATTATGGTAAATGACGCTCTTCGGCTCGTACATGCAAATGTATCCGGCGTCCAGCGCACGGTGGCACCAATCGGCTTCTTCCCAATAAATAAAATATTCGGGTGATAAAACGCCGATTTTTCGTAAGGCGCTCCCGCGTAGGAGCATAAGACATCCCGATGCGTAGGGGATCTCACGCGGCACATCGAACTGGCCCGTATCTTTTTCTTCGACTCCATAATGGTGATAACCCATGTGCCATTTGCGATAACAGCCGGCGTACCAGATAATGCGGTCCTCGCCGCCACGGGTTTCGGGCGCATAATAAATCTTTCCACTCACCGCGGCGATTTTAGAATCCGATGCCATGCGAGCAACGAGCGGCTCCAGAAAATTGGGAAGCACGAACGTGTCGTTATTGAGCAGGAGTACATGATCGCAATCGGCATCCAACGCATATTTGATTCCAAGATTATTTCCGCCGGTGAACCCGGCGTTTTCCTTCGAACGAAGAAATGTTATCCCGGGGAATTCCGCCTGGAGCTTCGTGGCCGATTCATCGCGCGACGCATTATCCACCACGATAATCTCGACATTCGGATACGTAATCGCGGCCAGCGAGTGGAGGCAGGCCGCCGTATCCTCGTAACTATTCCAGTTCACCAGAACAATTCCAACGCGTGGCGCGCTCATCCGATCTTCTCCAAAATGTCAACGGCCATCTGATACCGCCGGAACGGCGGCATAAGATAGACTCCATCGATGAGCGATTTCGCATCTCTCAAAAATTCGACGCATACCGCGACGCCTTCCGCGCTTTGCGCTTCGACGGTTGCCCGTTTCGAAATTCGTTCGTGGATCCAATCTGGAATCGACATGCCCGGCACTTCGTAATGTAGGAATTCCGCGTGGCGTTTGCTGCGAAGCGGAAGAATACCGAGCATGAGCTTCGCGGCGCCTTGGAATGGACGAATAATATCGAGGAATTTCTCTAATGCCTTCATTTCAAAAAGCGGCTGCGTAAAGATGACCTCACAGCCCTCGGCGATCTTGCGTTCCAAGCGCAAAGCCTCGCGCTCCATATCGTCCGCGAGCGGATTTGCGCCGCACGCGATCAGGAAATGCGTGCAATTAATTTCGCCGCCGGAAATAGGATTGCCCATGAGATCGCAGCCATCGTTCATCGACTTTACGGCGCGAATGAGGCCGATCGAATCAATATCATAGACGCTCGTGGCGTAGGGGTAATCGCCGATCTGCGCCGGGTCGCCAGTCACGCATAGGATATTCCGAACGCCCATCGCATCCGCGCCAAGCAATTCCGATTGAAGCCCGACCATATTTCGGTCGCGGCAGGCCAAATGCGTGATCGCCTCGATGCCGCACTGGGATTGCACGATATGGCCCAATGTTAGCGAACTCATGCGCAACCGCGCTCGCGCGCCATCGGAAATATTCACCGCATCGATGCCCGCTTTCGCAAGAAAGTCCGCGCCTTCCGTGACGCTCGACATATCCAAACCGCGCGGGACATCGAGTTCGACCGTCGAGAGAAATTTCCTGCCGAGATTTCTTTTGAATTGGGAGAATCGTTCTTCGCTGGCTTTGCCATTCCGCTGTTCGGGTTTAACGGTAATGTTCTGAATTTTAATTTCGCCCGCGCTCGTGCCCTGAATAGCATCGCGGATGGCGCGAATATGTTCCGGCCGCGCGCCGCCGCAGGCGCCGATAATCGAAACGCCCGCTTCGACGAGCCGCTTCGCGCTTTCGCCAAGATACTCCGGCGTGGCATGATAAATCGCGTGGCCATCGACAAGCGTGGGAATACCAATATCCGGCTGCGCGCTAATAGGAATGCCGGGCACCGCGAATGCTTCGATAATGGAGAGCATCCGGTTTGGCCCAACCGTGCCATTCGTACCAATGACTGCGACGTGATGAGCGATTAGCCGTTCGGCAACTCTTCGCGCGAAATCTGTCGCAAGCAGTGCGCCGTCTTCCGGGAATGTCTTCTGAGCGATAATCGGAAGCTCTGGTGCGACCGATTGTGCCTCCTCGATCGCGATTTCAAGCTCTGTAAGATCGATGAAGCTTTTGAGAATGAATGCATCCGGGCCGCCATCGGCAAGTGCGAGGATCTGTTCGCGAAAAGCTCTGCGTACCTCTTCGTGCTTCAGCGGACCGATCGGCGTGAGAAATTTCCCGACCGGACCGACCGTGGCGGCGACGAGCGCATCGAAATCGCTTGCAACGGCGCGCGCAAGCCACACGCCTTTGCGGTTAATCTCATACGTCTTCTCCGCAATGTGATGGCGCGCGAGCGTGAGCGGGTTTGCATGCTCCGTGTTCGTCATCAGCAACTCCGCGCCCGATTCCGCGAAGCTGCGATGCGCGTGCTCGACGGCAATCGGCTGCGTGAGATTATACCGCTCGATAAGCGGATCGGTCAGCCCCTCGGCATGCAGCGTGGCCAGCATCGAGCCATCCGTCAAAATCGGGCGAGCCTGTGCAGTTCGAAGCCGCGCGGTGAAGCGGTCCGATGGTGCTATCGCGGTATTTGGGGCGGGGGTTGGCATCTCTTGAAGGTCATTGCAACGCAAAGCAGAGCCGCTTTGTCCCGGAAGGAATTCAGTTTTAAAGAGGCTCTTATTGTCCCAGCATTGCCACTGATGGCCCGCCCGATTGTTTCTGGAGCGTCAGGAAATCCTTGAACGATTGAACGTCGCGGGTGAAGCCGGGGAAGGTCGCGAGCGGCTTATCGTTTGGCGAGACGATCACATAAAAGGGGAGCGCAATCGTGTTGAAGCGGTTCTCTTCCATATCGCGGTTCGAATCGTTGAGAGGCGTGCCGTTATCCGTGTAAAGCCGGGCAAGGACGAACTTCTGGAAGATCTGCTTCACGTCCTGCCGCTTGAAAATCGTGGCTTCCATCGAGCGGCAATTCGTGCAGGTATAGCCAGTGAAGTCGATAAAGACATTCTTCCCGGTTTTCTTCGCTTCGGCCAGCGCGGTGGAATATGATGGAATCCATTGCTCCACAATTTGGGTGACCGGCGTTCCGGAGGGAGGAGAATTTACGAGCGACGCCGTCTGCGCTAACTCGCCACTATCCACCGGTGGCAGGAAACCATCGAGCTGGCCCAGCGGGTGGCCATTCAGGCCCGTATATAAATAGATTCCCACCGCCAGAAACGTGACCGCCATCAAAACACGGATGCCGCCGATGTGATCGATCGGCGTATCGTGCGAAAGCTGAAAGCGGCCTAAGAGATAAACGGTTGTGATAATCGCTATTGCAATCCACGCGGCCAGCACGAGATCGCGCGAGAAGAAATGCCAGGACCAGATGAGATCGACATTCGAGAAAAACTTCAGTGCCGCCGCAACTTCCAAAAATCCCATCACCACTTTCACGTTGTTCATCCACGTCCCGGAGCGGGGAAGGGACTTCATCAAATTCGGAAAGAGCGCAAGGAAGAAAAACGGCGAGGCGAAAATAGTAGCGAACACGACCATGCCGATGAGCGGTACGAACCATGTGCCGCGCGAAAACGCGACCATGAGCGTGCCGACAAAGGGGACGGTGCAGGTGAAACTCGTGAGCGAAAAAACGAAACCCATGAGCACGACGGAGAACATCCGGTTTTTCGAATGCTGCGCCGTGGCATTCAGCTTCGAAAGAACGGAGGAGGGAACTCCAATCTCAAAAAGTCCAAAAAGATTGAGCGCAAAGGCAATGAAGATCGCCGCGATCACGAGATTGGCCCATGGGTTCGCCGCGAATTCGTTAATGCCCGCCGGCCCGGCGATGAGCGAGAGCATAAAGCCCAGAAGGACAAACGTTACGACGATGCCGCCCGCATAAAGGAAGGCGTCTTTCGCAGCTTCTTTTTTCGAGCCGGCATTGCGCTTCGTGAAAAAGCTGACGGTGATCGGCACCATCGGAAACACGCACGGCGTAAGCAGCGCCAGCAACCCAAAGCCGGCAGCTGCAAGAATAAATTGCCAAATCGAAGCATCCGCTATCGTGGAAACATTCGCGCTTACCACTGGGGCTGCGGGTGTGCCGCCCGAAGGTGGCTGGCTCGGCGCCCCGCCCGCCGATTGGCCCAGACCGACAGTCGAATCCTTATGAAGCGCGGAATTTTTGAAGGTATCCTGTGTTGCCAGCGGCGTGTTCGTTGTGTCCGGAACGCCGTGGGCAATTTTGAGCATGAGCGGCTTCTGGTCGAGCACGTCCATCGGGACTTTAAATGTCGCGGGCGGCAAGCACTGCGACTCGTTGCAGGTCTGATAGGTGATGTAGAGATAGAAGGGGACCGGTTCCGTCGAATTCCGTTTCACCTTGATCGTTGCAACAAGATCAAATGGCTGGTGGATGGCCTTCGTGACCTGCTGAAAGTTCGAATCATACGCAATCTCGGGTCGGCTGAATTCCTTTAAGTTCGTCAGCACGAAATAGCTTGCAAGCTCCTCTGGCACCTTTATGGAAGTGGGTATAAGCCCGCCTTCGTCCGACATCGTGGAACTCCAAATATGGTATGGCTTGCGGACCGCGATGTGAATTCTGACATCGAAGCTCTTTCCCGCCGTTGGGACAGCGCCTTTCTCGATCTTCATCGTAAAAATAGCGGAATCCTGATACAGCTTGGTCGCAAGCTTCGGATCTCTGGCATAGAGCGCGGTTGCTCCGGTGAGGAGCAGCAGCAGACTGAACGCTATATGTCTTGCAAAGAGCTTCATCTCGATTTCATAACGTTGGCTAATCCCGAAGGATGTCGAAGGGATCCCATAGCTTGCGCGATCCGAAGTTTAAATGGTTTCTCACCTAAGACGCTCATCGGCACCGCAAACGTCCGTGGCGGCATGCACATCGTCTCATTACAGGTCTGGAAATGCACGTAAAGATAGAAGGGGATTTCCTTCTCGGCTTTCTTCAGGACTTTGATGGTTGCGATAACGTCAAATGGTTTATAATGCGCCATCGTCACGGTCATGAAGTTGGAGTCGTAGGCGGTGCGAATAACGCCGTTTTCGGCGACCTTCGTAATTTCGAAGTATCCGGAAAGTTCTGGGGGCACGTGGACTGTAAGCGGCGTCAGCCCGCCATCGCTCGACATCTTGGAACTATAGACATGCCATATTCTACCGGGCTTCACGTGGATCCTGACCTGGAATGTCTTGCCGGGCTTCAGTGGGTGGTTCGCATCGAGCTTCATCGTAAAGATCGTCGAATCGGCCGCGAGGCGCGTTTCGATCCGCGGATGGCCAAACTGCGCGAAGCAGGACCGAACATGCGCGGGCGCCGTAAAAAGCAAACCGGAGAGTAGGATGCCGAATAGCATTTTCATGGTGAACAAAGCCGAATGACCTTCCATAAAACTAAACTCCACAACGAATCCTGCCGTTCCGCAAAGGATGCTGGGAGTTCGAGGAGATTCCCAGGAAGCGAGATTTAAGGAGGCTCTTATTAAATTAGTAAGAGCATCATCGCGAGAAGGATTTTTCGACCGAAGGGAGAAAAATTCGGTCCCGAGGTATCGAGGGAAGCAATCCCTTGTTGGAATTAACGGATTGCTTCGTCACATTCGGCTCCCTTCGGTCGCCGAATGTTCCTCGCAATGACGTTTTTATAGACTTAATCAGTGGTTCCGTTAATGGAACATCTCTTTAATCATTCCCCACGTCCGGCGAACGCCGCTGGAGGGCTTCGTCACGTTGACGGTCTGGGAGTAGCTGATGTCGCCGCTGGATAAATTGATTTGCAGGCGGTACCGAAAGGCATCGGAGAGCGTGTGGAAATTATTGTTCTGCCCAGCGAGCGGAGCCGCGCTAACCGGGGAGTCGTGGAACTTGTAATACGAATTGCTGCCCGTGGCAGCGACGTTGCCGGCATTCTGAAAGTCATCGGGTGTCTGGACATCGGAACGCTGGACGGTATAGCTCGTGATGCCGGACTCGATTTGCGAATGCCATTCGAGCGTGATTCCATCGCCATCGGGCCGCGCGGTAAAGCTATCCACCCCCGCGGCATAATCGAGGCCAAGCACCGAAATGACGGCTAAAGCAGCAACTGCGATTAGGAAGCTTTTCATTTATAGAATGCAAATATACGACATTTTAGAGATCGAATCTCTAAATTCAGCATTTTGAACCACGAAAGATGAAAGAGAATTCGCCATTTCGTTAGGTAAAAATTATTGCCCTAAAGCGCCCACTTAAAGAAGGACGGGTGTAATTACCGCTTGATCCGCTCACCGCCTTCCTCGAACGTAAAAATCCATGCCGCAAGACGGCCCTCGTCCAGCGACTCGAAATTATTCCAATATGCCGGAGAGCGATCGGTTTCGGAGCCGGTCCCATTACCATGGGCTTCGGCTTCCCCGCGGATATTTTCTATACGCGTTCTCCAGAGTTCCATGTTATCCGGACGTATATCGACCCATCCGTCATGCGCCCAGATGTCGCGCCGTTCGTCATTTAGCTCGACGGTGTGGCTCTCATCGCCGAACGTTTCCCATCGCCGGGCCGGAATTTTTATGTGTGTTCCACGAACAAGTTTTTTGCCATCGGCAAGCAAAATTGGAATACCGATCGAAATAATATTACTTCGCAAGCGCGAATCTTCTCGGAGAATGCTTTCCGCCTTTTGAGATAACTCTTCCGGGGTATGGCTCAACATGCCGGCAAAATCTTTTGCGATGCGTTTTAAGAGATGAGCTTCGAAGAGAAGTTTCGCGAGCCGCGGAGGCCCTAGCATTTCGAAGGCGACACTCGGGGTCTGCGTCTCCTCTTCGAGTGCCGTCATCATTCGCAGCGCGGACTCGCGCAAATAGCCAGCGCGATAGGAAGGGCCCATCGTCGAAGCATCGAGAGCGGCAACGACATCCTTACCAGTGCTTGCTCCCACCAGTTCCCGGAACACATTTTCCGCGATCTCTTCCGGAGTCACCATCTCCATCTGTCCTAAGGCACTGATCGTTTCGAATTCACCTTTCGAGAAAATTCCATTCTCGCCCGTATCGATATAGACCGATTCGAGAAATTTGCCGGAAGAGCCACTCGTGGATGGCTTCGATAGCGCGAGCTGGGAACCGAGTTCTTCGGCTTCATCCAGCGTCACATCTTCTAATTCTATTGGCTTGCCGCTTTTTCGAATGGGGCCATATTTAATTTCCTTCCATGCAATCGTGGCGGTCGGTTTAATTTCCTTGACAATCTCCGCCGTCCGCGGCGTGCGCGCCATGAGAAAGAGGAGCAACGAATGCGCGCCGGCCAGCGAGGATTTCGCCAGCAGCATCCGCGAGGGACGCTCTTCCGAATGGGTGAACGGAATATTCAGCCCCATGCCGCCCGTGCCACTCGTGCCGACTTTAATATAGGCGCGGACACTGAAGTCGATCATCGCACGATGAAGTATCTGAACATGGCGAATAAGCTGTGGAATATAAAGGCTCGCGAGCAATCGCTCGACAAGCTCTGCGGATTGGCCGGAACCGTCGCGCAAAGAAGCTCGGACTTGCTGGCCCAGGGTGAACAAATCCTGATACGCGAAAGCCGTCGAGGTGTTGATGCAGTCGATAATAGCATCGGGCCGCGCCCATTCGATGGCATTGTAAAGCGTGTTCGAAGTAACGACGGATTCGGTGAGATCGCCCAGGACGTCCCCGATAAGCTCTTCGCGCTTCTCCGCGTCGCGGAGAATGGCTTCGCGCGGCAAGTCCTTCCATGATTCGCGGACGAAGAGATTGCCCCAGAAGGGCTCGAACGTGGTCTCTTGGTCTTTATAAAGAGTTCGAAAATAATCGACCGCCGATTCCGCCTCGGCCTGCCCGAGCGAGGTGATGACGATGTGGGATGGCTGCTCCGAGCTTGCGCGCATCATGCGCTTGATGACCGCCTGGCCAACCAGACCGAAGCCGCCTAAAACGAGAATGCTTTTATCTTTTATATCCATCCGCTGTTATAGTGATGGCCATGTAGCGCCGGCGTCCTCGCCGGTCACCATACCGACCGAATGCCGGCGAGGACGCCGGCGCTACAAGGTTCCACTCGAAACAGAGCGGAAGGCGATACCATTCGGCAATCATTTCGGTGTGTAAGCAATGAGCCATCGAGATGAAGGCACCACGCTGGAAGAGCCGGGTTGGTAATTCTCGGTACAGATCAGACCTAATGTGGGAATATAAGCATAATGAAATTGGTCCGTATCGTTCGAGTTAATAGAGAAAACGGTGGCGCTGTCCGTGGCGTAGGAAGTGCCGTTCAGGACGAATGGTTTACCTGCGCCATTCCCAACGGCGGAGATACTAACGAGGCCACCTGCACCGGTAAACGAGGAATTCACGGGAGACTGAGAAACGAATGGAAGTACTTCGAAGCTGGCTGGATCTCCCCAGCTACTGCCCATTACGGCCACGTCGCCGTTCGTCTCGAAGGATTGGAACGTCGAATCGGTCTGGCCGTTGGTGGTCTTCAGGAGCTTAATGACTTTGGAGCCGCTGTGAGCCGGATCGGCAAGCCAGGCCGCCGCCACGGTATCGTAATCTGTTTGGGAATAGCCACCATACCACATCATGGTAAATGCGCTGCCGGGCGTCGGAATCGACGGCGGCACGGAGCCCGGCGAGGTAGAATTGCTCTTGCATCCTAAAATCAGCACGCTCGCAAGAGCACTCGATAGAAACAAAGCATCGGGGATTCGTAAGATTTTCATAATGTGTGAAGGAATAATTATTGGCCCGGGAACCGGGCATGGCTAAACTGAACGACGAGAAAACCATGCTTATAACAAATAGATTTCACTGATTTCCGCTCCGTAAATGTTGCAAGGAGTTTTTCAGGCTAACGCTTTGTGTAATATCGTATAAATGGAAAATACGCCGCGCATCGTTCACCGCTGGTGGAAGCTTTCGGTATTAGTTTGGGACTACATCGTCCGTGAGACGCTTGCGCCATTCGCCATGGCGCTGTCGGTCATCATGTTCGTCTTTCTCCTGCAATTCCTGATGCGATTCATCGACCGTATCGTGGGCAGGGGCCTTAGCGTATGGACGATTATCGAACTCATTGTCTTCAATCTCGCATGGATGGTGGTGCTGGCCGTTCCGATGGCGGTGCTCGTTGCGGGGGTAATGGCCTTTGGCTCGATGGCCGCCGCCAATGAGCTTACCGCGATGAAGGCTGCCGGAGTCAGCCTCGGCCGCATGATTTTTCCCGTTCTCGTGCTCAGTACGCTCGTCGCTGTCTTCGATTTGCAATTTAACAACATCATCCTTCCAGACGCGAACCACCGCGCGAAAGATTTGATGACCGACATCAATCAGAAGAAGCCTTCGCTTATCATCGAGCCGGGGACGTTCACGACCGATGAGGAGATTCCCGGCTATTCTATTCTTGCACGGCGCGTGAATTCAAAAACCAATGATTTAAGCGAGGTAACGATTTACGATCACTCCTTGCCGAGTCAATCCCGCGTACTTACGGCAAAAACAGGACACCTTGCCTTCACGCCGGATTTTCGCAATATCATTCTCACGCTTCACGATGGCGAGCTGCACGAAGAATTCGCGCAGCAACCGATGGACTACCGGCGCGGGCATTTCGGGGAATATATCGTCGAGGTGCCGGCAAGCGGATACGATTTCATGCACGAAGGGGAATCGGAACGAAGCGGGCGCGAACTTTCGGCACACGACCTTATGATTCGAGTTCATGCGGATGAAGCTTCGCGGGCAAGAGAGTTAGCCTCCCTCCGGCAGCACCTGACCGCTTTTTCGAATGAACTTACGGCATCCTCCATCCCGCTACTTGGAAATGCTCCCGCGACGCCTGCAAAGCCTATCCCCGCAAGGGAACGAATGCGCGAGTTATTCGCCCCGCAGCACATGAATATCCAAAACGACGAGGAAAGCATTTCGCAGACGCAGGATGACATGGATAACTATCTCGTCGAGACGCATAAGAAATATGCGATTCCAGCGTCCTGCGTTATTTTCGCGCTGATTGGTGTGCCGCTGGGCGCGCTCGCAAAGCGAAGCGGCGTTGGCGCGGGAACGGGGCTTTCTATCGGGTTTTTCGTGCTCTACTGGGTCTTCCTTATTGGTGGCGAGAAGTTGGCGGACCGGGCCGTAATTACTCCGTTCTGGGGCATGTGGGGCGGTGACCTCATCCTGCTCCTGATCGGAATTGGTCTCACATGGCGAGCTGCCGTTGAACGTCCAACCCATTTTGCGAAGCGGGTGAAGGAATTCTGGAGGGCGAAGATCGTCCGGCGGAAGGTGTTAGAGGAACTTTAGTTTGTCCTTGTGGACCCGAGGGGACTCGAACCCCTTACCTGTAGAATGCAAATCTACCGCTCTACCAGATGAGCTACGGGCCCTGGATTCAGTTTTAAGCTAAGCGTTTTGAGTTAAGAATAAAAAAAAGTATTCATAACTCAAAACGCTTAGCTCAAAACTAAAAAAGTGGGCCTAAGTGGAGTTGAACCACTGACCTCCCGCTTATCAGGCGGACGCTCTAACCAACTGAGCTATAGGCCCCGATCTTAATTAAGAGTATTCAATCTTGCTCCTTAATCGAGCGCGTGGTTAACGGGATGCGTAGTTTTCGCGTTCCCTTCGGTAGATTCCGATGGTCCATAAACTCTTATTCAAGACTCGCTGTTATTCCAGTTGCATCGAAACTAACGAGCGTTAGTATTCTAATCGTCGGAATTCGCCGCCGTAGTTTCTTGTCATATACAACAGCAAAGGAGATATTCGAGAAATGGCCATCATGATAACGACGGAGTGCATCAACTGTGGTGCATGTGAACCGGAATGCCCGAATAACGCGATCTACGAAGGCGGAGCCAACTGGACGCTCGGCGGGCAGACCTTCGGCGCTACCGACCCCGCGCCCAGCGGAGCCGTCGGATTTTTCTCCTCCGATTATTTTTATATCGTACCCGACAAATGCACGGAGTGCGAGACGTTCCACGACGAGCCGCAATGCGCCGCCGTGTGTCCCGTCGATTGCTGCGTGCCCGATCCGAATTGGGTCGAGTCGAAAGACCAGCTTAAGCAAAAAGTGGCTTGGCTGGACGAGGTCGATCCGGGAAGGAAACGATAGTCTTTGTCGAACGTGTAAGTTACCCGTCATTGCGAGGAGCGTTCGGCGACCGAAGGTTGCCAATCCCTCCTCGCAATGACATTTTATTATTTCGGATTATGACCATTGGCCCCTATAAAGTCATCCCCCTTGAAACTGGCCGCTTTGCGCTGGATGGCGGCGCGATGTTCGGCGTGGTTCCCAAAAATCTCTGGAACAGAACGAATCCCGCCGACGAGCAGAACCGAATCGACATGGCGCTTCGAGTATTGCTCATCCAGGGCAATGGCATGAACCTCCTCGTGGATACCGGCATGGGCGATAAATATGACGAGAAGACCCGCTCGATCTATAAGCTCGATCACTCGAAATGGACGCTGCTCGTGTCACTCAACGAGCAGGGTCTGAAACCGGAAGACATTACCCACATCATTCAAACGCATCTTCATTTTGATCATTGCGGAGGATTGGTGACGAAAACAGAGAGCGGCGAGTTGGTCCCAACATTCCCCAATGCGAAAGTTTTCGTGCAAATGGAAAATCTGAAATGGGCGGAGCATCCAACCGAAAAAGACCGCGCCAGTTACTTGAAGCAGGATTGGGATGTGATTGTTGGAAATGGAATGCTGGAAGAACTCGATGGTCCGGGCGAAATATTTCCGGGAATCGAACTCAAGATTTTCAACGGCCATACACGCGCCCAGCAATTGCCGCTCATTTCGGATGGCGCTGGCAAGCATCTTTTCTTTTCCGCCGATCTTTTTCCAACCAAAGTACACATCAATCTTCCCTGGATCATGGGCTACGATAATTTTCCGCTCACCACACTCGAAGAAAAGCGCGCTATTTTGCCGCAAGCATCCGAAGAACAATGGACTTTATTTTTGGAACACGATCCCATGAGTCCTTTCATCAAAATCGAAAATACCGCCAAAGGTTTTCGAGCTATCGAGCAATAGCTTTCTCTCTGGCAGATGAAAGTTATTAACAATTTAGTAATATAACTTGACAAGACGCTCTTAAATTGCTATTTTTGCAGTCGAGGTTCGTGCAGGGAGGCATGGCCTCCGGTTTGGATTCGAACGAATCCAAACTGATGTATTAACACAATCATTGGAGGTATAAACTATGGCTCGCTCTTTTACAAAGATCGTTGCTTTCGCATTTGTGCTTACGTTCACATTCGGGATTGCTCGCACTTCGCTGGCGCAAACCACGGACAATGGCGTCATTCAACCGCTCACCGCGCAAGGCAGTGCGGCGTTCATATTCAATTTAGCCGGCGTTGGAACCTTTGGGTTCCAGGGACCCAGCATCGGCCCTTTGACGAGCGGAGTCGGCGCGAAATATTATATTTCAGACGACTTGGCGCTCAGGATTCTTGCTGGACTGAATACGACGAGCGGATCGCCGGATGTGCCGGATTCGACATCGGCAAAGCAAAGCTCGACGGATTTTGGTATCGGTGTCGGCATCGAAAAGCACTTCCGGCCGCTGTATTCGACCTCACCCTATGTTGGGGCACAAGTGAGCTTCGGAAGCTCCTCTACCGATAACGGTCAGTCCGGTGAGTTGGAAGAGAAGACCAGCTCGAGCACATTCAATGTGGGGCTTCTTGCTGGCTTCGACTGGTTCATGACGAAGGGGATGGCACTTGGCGGCGAGATGAACCTGGGCTTCAGTTCTACCAGCCATTCGAACACCGTCGGCACGCTCACCACAAGCGATCAATCCGTGACGGACATCGCGCTCGCGACGGGCGGCAGTGTTCATTTTCTCGTTTATTTCTAAGTTTAACTAATTCTTAGAAGATAACGTATAAGCCCTTCCACCCGGAAGGGCTTTTTGTTTCTTTGGTGTTCTCACGAAATCAATACCATTACGGAAACAGACATTCTCGTCCTCGGCTCCGGCTCCGCCGGACTTTTTTTCGCGCTCACCGTTGCGGAGCATACCGGCTTGCGGGTGCTCGTCGTGACCAAAAAAGA
>DASRZC010000148.1:0-9311 GCA_035686785.1 Kapaibacterium sp. (SeqCode) | reverse complement strand
TCAATTGGCAACTGTTGGATAGCATGAACAACTCCGTGACCACCCAAATGGAAGTCAATCCCGCGGATGGTTCGCTCATCTACCATGCTACGACTGGCGGTGTCCGCATTTCCACGGATGCGGGAGCAACCTGGAGCACGCCCTCGACGGCATTCTTCAGCGGGCCGGTGAGTATGGTGTTCGATCCCAACAACCCGGCTATTATCTATGCGGGCGGCGGCGGAGCGATCAAAAAGTCCATCGATTCAGGAATGACCTGGACCGCGCTTCCATTGGGCTATCCGGCGGGCTCGCTGATGGTGCTTGCTATGTCGCGCGCTTCTTCCGATACGATTTATCTCAGCACCGGCAATGGTAATCCGCCCTTGCCAGAGTCAGGCAGCAACAGAGAGATCGGGAGTGGCAGCGTGCTCGCGCTTTCGACGGATGCCGGCCAAACCTGGGTCACAAAATCGAGCAATCTCGATTATCTTGGTGGGCAAGCATATTATGCCAACGCCATCGCGGTTAGCCCGACGAATCCTTCGATCGTCGTGGCCGGCGGGCTCGATATTTGTTCATCCACCCGTGCGGGAACCGGCTTAGGGTTGGTAACCGACTGGCTCGCCACTGCTGGTGGCTCGAATTATACTCATGCCGATATCCATGTGCTCAAGTATAATCCTTATACAAACGTGCTCTTTGCACTGACCGACGGCGGAATTTTTTATAGCTCCACCAATGGAAGTTCGTGGAAATCGGATATGAATGCCGATCTTGGTACTATGCTGTTCGTTGGCGGAGACATGGCGGTCGATCAGAGTGGCAAGCCGAGCTTCTTTGCCGCCGGCGCTCAGGATAATGGTTTGAACGGCTTTACTCCGGGGCAGGATAATTCCTATCAAGCCATCCGAGGCGGCGATGGTGGAACCATGTTCGTTTCTCCAACAGATGGACAAACGATCTACGGAACTTATATCTATGCGACGCTCTACTCTTCTCCAGACCGGGGCGCGAATGGCGACCTGGAGCAAGCCGGAAACCTTCTCGGAGGCACGGCAATCAATAATGAAGGCGCGCCATTCTACTTCGAATATGATGTCGCGGATCAAGACCCGAACGTTGTCGCAGTGTGCGGCAATCGGAACCTGTTCCTCTCCACCGATGGCGGCAATGGGGGAACAAACGACTTTCCGAAAGTGACGAATGTTGGCTCGGGTACCACCGTCAGCGGCGCGGCAAGTACCGTCCATATCGCGAAGGACAATGACCAGGATATTTATTTAGGGACAACGTCAGACGCTTTGTATTATAGTCAGGACCAAGGTGCCTCTTGGACGAGAAGTTCGAGCCCCGTCAATTTTGGCGGAACGCCCACGAGCATCACGTCCGACCCGAATGATCCAACGCATGTTTTTATGACCGTCGCAGGTACGAATTCGAAGCACTTCTGGGTTTCCACCGATGGCGGACAGAATTGGACCGCGCCGGCCACCAACCTGCCGAACTTGAATTGCCGCCGGGTAGCTTATGATGGAAAGGTCATTTATATTGGTAACGATTATGGCGTGCTTCGCTCCGGCGATGGTGGCAAGACCTGGTATCCCGTCGCGGATGGGCTGCCGATGACGCTCGTCACCTCGCTACGCGTTCGGAGCAACGGCGTTGGAAATTACCTTTTAGCAACCACGTATGGGCGCGGAATGTATTACGTCGATATCACGCAGCTTTCTCCGATACCGTCCGCGAGCGGAGTGGTTTCCAATGCGGGCGTTACGAATTCCGGAGTAGCCATCAGCTCAATTTATCCGAGTGTGGTACCTTCCGGCTCGGCGCGTTCCACGATTGATTATACTCTTGCCAATAACGACCAGGTAACCGTAGGAGTTTATGATGTGCTCGGACGGCAGGAGCAGATGCTCGTGAATGAGTATGACACCAAAGGCGATCACCAAATTACCGCCGATCTTTCGGGCCTTGCGCCGGGCCAGCATTACGTCGTGCTTACGTCTAACGGAGTATCGGTGACAAAGCCGATCACGATTGAATAACCACCCCCTTACCCCCTCCTTCTGTAGGAGGGGGAGTAGGTTCGGGTGAGGGATTTGTTCTAAAGGCCAGTGAAAAACTGGCCTTTTTCTTTTTCGGCTCTGATCGAAGCGGTCTCGCGCGGCGGCCGGGATGCTCGCGCGCGTCTGGATGAGTTGATCCGTCACCAGCCGCAGGTATTGTTGCCATACGCAAAAGAGCTTGCGGCGCTGCTCGATTCGACGCGCGCACCGGTTCGCAAGGCTTCGATCGAAACGCTCGCGGCGCTTTCGCGCATTTCCCCATCGGCGATGGCGTTTCTACTTCCGAAACTCCACGCCCTGCTTGCAAGCGAGCCGCAGAGTGTAGTGGTAAATCACGCAATTGAAATTCTCGTGAATTATGGAAAGACGAGCGCGCGCGCCGCGAAAAAAGTAATTCCTATCCTGCGAGGGCTGGGGGGCAAACATCGCGCGGCGGCGAAAGCGCTGGATGAAATTACGCCATCATCTTTGTAGCCGTGACCTTTAGGTCACGGTGGCGAAGCCTGTATTCACCGTGACCTGAAGGTCGCGGCTACGAACTTCGAGTTTCCTTATCTAAATACGCATCGAGCGCGCGGCGCGTGAAGGATTCAATTTCCACGATGGTGTGGTCGAGGTTCGGCTGGGTAAAGCGAAAGAACGTGCTTTCTCCGATGGCGAAGTCCGCATCGAGTTTCAATTCTTCGAGCAGCCGCGCTTCGAGGAAATCGCGCCAGGCGCGAAGGGTTTCATCCGCGATGGGGCTGGTTACGCCATGCTTTCGCAGCCAATCCGCACCGATGGTTCCGGTTAAAGTCATTCACGAAAAACACGTAGGATGGTAGCATCATTCATCTCGCGGAAAAATCGGATGTTATGGGACGGATAGGACAGAGCGGAAGACGAGAGCGTATCGAATTTACCCACTGCGGAGAAAAAATTGATTATATTTGCGCTGTCGTAGAGATCGCTTTTAATCACGCTGTTCAATGACCAACCATTTTCGCCGTGCTCGGAACCTGATTTTTATAATCCTGGTGATTGCATTTGCCACCCCTTGCGCGGAAGCACAGCAGGGAACTGCCGGCATCATCACCGGCGAAGTGAGCGGCGCGGACGGCGCCCCGCTTGCCGGTGTGACCGTTCGCGCCGCGCCGGAATCGGATACCGCGCACGCGCGCTACACGAGTACTCATGCCGACGGAATTTTTCGTTTCAATAGCGTCCCACCCGGTTCCTATATGCTGTGGTTCTCGCTGCTCGGGTATCTTTCGGCTTCCAAAGTGATTTCGGTTCCCGGAACGGCTGCGGCTTCCTTGAACATTCAATTGGCGGAAGCTCCCATAGGTTCTCAGGAGGTCATCGTTACCGCGTCCCGGCATCCCGAAAAGGCGACGAATGCTCCGGCTTCCGTGACGGTCGTCCCGGCGCAGGCGATTCAGCAGCAAGTGCTCTCAACGCCGACCGACATTCTTTCGAGCGTGCCGGGCATCGACATTGCGCACGAAGGGATTGCAATGTCCACCTATTCGAGCCGAAGCTTTCACAGCGTGTTCGGCAGCGATATGCTGACGATGAACGATTATCATTCTCTCGAAGTCCCGGCGATCGGCGGATTCTATGGAATTCTCATCCCGGAAATTCCGGCGGATATCGAGCGCGTGGAAATTGTGCGCGGGCCGGGTTCCGCGCTCTATGGGCCGGAGGCCGCTACGGGCGTCATTCACTTCATTTCCAAATCGCCGTTCGAATCGCAGGGAACGGATGTATCCGTTGCTGGTGGGGAGCGCGATTATTTCGATGGCGCGCTCCGCTATGCGCAGGCAGTAAGCGATAATCTCGCATTCAAGGTTAGCGGCCATATCTTGCGCGCCAACGATTGGTCCATTGCTGACGATCCGAAAGAAGACACCGCACGAAAATACGCTCAAGAGCCTCAATTCGCAATGAATCCAAACGAGAATATCGACAGCCTTTCGCGCATCGGCAATCGCGATTCTTTAGTCGAAGTGTATTCCGTCGATGCTCGTGCCGATGCGATATTAGGCGACAATTCGACAGCTAATGTTTCCGCTGGACTTACGCGAATCGTAAACCAAATCGCGCTCACGGAGGATTTTGGCGGCGCGCAAATCAAAAATTGGCAATATGAATATCTGCTGGGGCATGTGAATTTTGGCGATCTTTTCGTGCAGGGGGCGATCAATCATAATGACACGAAAGATTCCTACTTTCTCGTGACCGGCGCGCCCATTATCGACCGCTCGACGACGTACAACGCGCAAATCCAGGATGAATATGATTCCATCGAGCACGAGAAACTAACGTATGGCGCGGATTTCAACGCGATCCATCCTGTCACGGATGGGACGCTCTACGGCGCCGATGACGGGCATGCGAATATCTCGATCTTTGGCGCATACCTTCAATCGCAGACTTCGCTCTTCGATAACGCGCTCGATGTCGTGCTTGCCGGCCGGCTCGATAAGCATGACTATCTCACCAACCCGATTTTTTCTCCGCGTGCCGCGGCGGTCTATCATTTCACGGACCAGCAACTCGTTCGCGCGATGTATAACGAGACCTATTTATTCCCAAGCGTGACAGATTTATATGCGGATATTCTCTTCTCTTCCGATCCATTTGGATTTAGCGCCAATGGGCTTGGGATCGGCCCGGACATCCGCTATGTCGCGCCCTACGTTTCCGGTCTTCACTTTACCGCGAACACGGATGGTTCTTACAATATGTATTCCACACTTGCGCCGGGTAGTGCAATCGCCTCTAATAATGCCGTTACTGCTCTTTGGCCTACGTTTGATAGTCTGGCGAAGCATGCATTGGATGCTAAGCTTTCCCAAAAAGATTCGCTGGCTGCGTATCTTTTAGGAACCGTTCCCGCGCCGAACGCGAAACAGGTGAAGACCTACCTTGCGTATCTCAATCTTCATCCCAATGCGAATTTGTCGAATGCGTTTTTACCAGCGCCGAATGGTCAGCCACTCGATATCAGTCCCGTGCAGGCGCAGCACCAGCGGACGCTCGAAATGGACTATCAGGGGGCATTTGCGAAGTCGATCCAATTCGAAGTCGATGCGTATCAAACGCATTACACGGCCATTCGCGCAAGCACGGTCGCGCTGACGCCAAATGTATTTGCGGATGGCGCGTCTCTAAGGCAATATCTCATTGATAGTCTGACCCCGCGGCTTGGCGCCGCCAATGCCACGGCGCTCGCCGATTCCCTTTCCGGCCAGCTCGCTGCGCTTCCGCTCGGTGTTGTTCCCGCCTCCGGCGGCGCGGCGAATGAGGCGAATCCCTACGACGTGCTTATCGGCACGCGCGGTTATCTCGAAAACGCGATCACATTTTACGGCGTCGATTTTTTCACCACCATCAAAGCGAATGAGGACTGGACATTCGATGGATCGTTTTCGTGGCTGAATAAAATCTATTGGTACGCGAGCGAACTTAATTCCACTGCCGATTCTACACAGCAATCGCCCTTCTCGCTTAACATGCCGAAATATCGCTTCTCCGTTGGCGCGAAATATAGCGGACTCGCAAATGGCCTCAGTGTGGAACTCCGCGACCGATGGTCCGACGCCTTCCTGATGAACGACAATTATTACATCGGCGATGTCGGCGCGCGGCATGTGCTGGATCTCACCGTGAATTACCGCATTCATTCGTGGAACGATTTACTCGTCACGCTTTCGATTACGAATTTGCTGAATAATTATCATCAGGATTTCATCGGCGCGCCGTTCATCGGGCGGCTGGCACTGCTGCGAGCGGATTATACGCTGCCGCCGCTGTAGGTCAATTCTCCGTCCCCACGGGATGATAGCGCCCCGGCGGTGTTTCGGATGGCTGTGAAGATAGCTTTTCTTTGGTTCGGCGTGGTGATCGCGGTCTCGCTAAGTGCTGCGAGGGCAGGGGCACAGCTTGATTCGAATGCGAAAGTGATAATCCACTGCCCGTCAACGTGTGGTTCCTGCGAGATGGATGTCACATACACGAGCTTCCAAGGTGATACCACAGTGGAAAGTTACGATTTTGGCACTTACTCCCAGTATCTTTGCCTGGACTCAATCTCTTTCCGCTATACAGGCAGAGATTCAGCATACTTTGTAACAAGCGGTTTTGCTGACTATTCTTCAGATACGATACAATTCAAAGTCGATACGGCAGGTAAGATGCTACGGGAATTGAGCGTGACTTGGTACCGCGGCAACAACATAATCTATCCCTGACTTGCGGGGCTCGACGGGTTCAAATCACTCGTTGCCGGAATAGACAGCCTTCCTTATGCAGATTCATCCGGCATCTTGTACGCCCATGGCAACTTTACATCGATAAGCTTCACCGCAAAATTAGACTGCGGCATAGCTCCCCATCAGTATTTAACTGGTTCTTGCGTCGGAGGTGAATCACGAGCGTTCGACACCATCTCCATTGAAATAATACCGAATGGTTACCTCAATGTAACTCAAGTCGGAACCATGCCAGAAAAACGCTCCATTTCAATACGGGAGCAGGGTTCGGAATTATTGGTTAGCTCATTCGTTATTTCTGAAGATGTGCGTACCCTCGAAATTTATGATTTGCTTGGAAGAAATGCTGCAACGGTAGAAGTTCCAATCGGTGCGGAATTCGTCGAATTGCCCACAACCTTTCTGATTCCCGGCTGCTACTTCGCCCGTCTCGGCGATCAGGTGGCGAAGTTCGTGGTGGCGCCGAGGTAATGGAGAGCAAAAAATAAAAAGTTCGAGTCTTCGGTGACACAAGCAGAGAAAATTTCGTTAACCATCGCTAACGATGCCGGATGCCGCCGAAGAACACACCCTCTCACCTTCCGAGGAAGGCAATTATCTTCTCGGCGTAAGCCGCCGAGTTCATTTCACGCGCGCGGCAGTCGTTGGGCTGGCGGCCGGCGGGATTTCCACCGCGTTTACCGTATGCTACGAACTTCTGGACCAGGCGCGCGTGGGTTTGCTCGATTTCCTGCATCAATATCCCTGGTGGGGCTGGATTGTGCTGCCTGTTATTGGAGCCGGGTTGGGCGCTCTTTCCGGGTTTCTTACCACGCGGTATGCGTCGGCTTCCTCCGGTGGTGGAATTCCGCACATCCGCGCCGTCCTCCAACGAAAGCGGGTCATGCACTGGAAGAATTTACTTCCCGTTAAATTTGTCGCTTCGCTCATCGCGCTCGGAGCGGGGTTTTCGCTCGGGCCGGAAGGGCCGGCCGTGCAAATGGGCGGATGCGCGGGAGCCGCTGTTTCCGACACGCTGAAGCTTTCCTCGCACTCGCGCCGGAATCTTATCGCTTCCGCCGCCGGGGCGGGATTGGGCGCCGCCTTCAATGCTCCGCTGGCTGGATTTATTTTCGTGATCGAGGAACTCCAGCGGGAAATTTCCTCGCTCACGCTCGTAAGCGCGCTCATCGCATCGGTCATGGCAGTCGCCATCAGCAGAATTTTCACGGGTCAGCTCCCCTCGTTTCATATTCGCGATTATCCACTGCCGCCGCTTACCGCCCTGCCGCTCTTTGCGATTATGGGCGTGGTCGCGGGGTATGCCGGCGTGGCATTCAACCGGACGCTGATGTGGGGAGTGAAAACATCTCGCGCAATGCGCTTTCCCATTTGGAAGAAGGCCGCGGTCGTCGGAGCCTTTACGGGCTTAGTAGGGTGGTGGCTTCCGGATGCACTCGGCGATGGCCACCGGATTGCGGAAAGCATTCTTCGCGGCGATTTCTCGGGCCAAAATGTCGCGCTGTTCCTCCTCCTGCTGTTGATCGGGAAATTCATTCTTACCATGGCCGGATATTCCTCGGGAATCTCCGGCGGAATGTTCGCGCCGCTGCTGGTGCTCGGAGCCATTATCGGGCAACTCTTCGGGCATATCAGCGCGATTTTATTTCCTGCTGCGGGGACGACATCCGCGGCCTACGCCGTCGTCGGCATGGCGGCGATGTTTACCTCGATCGTTCGCGCGCCGCTCACCGGAATCGTGCTCATTCTCGAAATGACTGGAAATCAGGAGCAGCTGTTCGCGCTTATTCTTACCTGCCTCATCGCGTATCTCGTTGCCGAGCATACCCGCACCGAACCGATATACGACGACCTGCTCGAACTCGATTTAGCCGCCGATAAAGGGAAGGCGGAGAAAGAAGAATCTTAAGTTTTCAAGATTTTTTTCTTTCTTGGGAAGCCGATTTTTTTTTTTCAATAGCGAACCAAGATAGAGATGAGCGCGGTTTCATGGTTGACCTTCTCGGGGGAATGAGTCCGTCTCGCGCTTTTTAATAGTTCGTCCGCTCACTGCTTTCATTCCCAGCCCAGGCCCGTTAGCATGAGCGATCATGCTTTTTAGCCACTTATGCTTATCGCATTGGCCATTACCGGAGCCGTGTTCACCGCCATTCTTCAGGCAGTTGCTTTAGCCAATGCCAATCTTGATATTTCAAAGTTTCTCATGTTCCCGGTTTTTTCGGGAAAGCGAAAAAAAGGACGAATCGCGTTGAACGATTCGCCCCTTCTAAACCAAAGCCACACTCGCGTGATTCCTCACGCGCCATTTCTCCAAAGTTCCGGCGTGTGGTGCTTATGGTCAGCCGATAAAAGCATCACGCGTTCGGAATAATTCCATAATATAATTATCACGAACAACCATGAGACATCAATCTCATCCATTCCTTCTCTCCGCCGCCGACACAGGCGCGGGGATCCCACGGCTGACGCTCCGGCGAAGCCACAACCATACGGCGTGGAGGGCCAGAGCAAACTGCTCGGTTCTTGCGGCGGCGATGCTCTTCGTCTTCGCCGCAGGTTTGAGGGCACAGCAGCCTCAGACACCTAATGCGGCGGCTGTATCTCCGGGAACTTACGACTGGGTACCCTATACGGGCGATAACTCGCCAGCGACGATATTTTTCGAGCACCAATGGTCGCCCGAAAATGTCGGATCACCGGTGGTGAACGCCGCACCTACAGACACACGACGAGGCGGCGTTGGACTTAATGACGATAACAGCGATGCTGTGATCGCGGGCGGCGATATGTTCGTGCTTGCCGAGGACATGTCAGGCGATGTAAAGCAGCCGATAGCGATGCACAGTTGCGACCCGGCCGGAACTGGAGACGCAAGTTACGTTTCCCGTTATCAAGGCGTCCTGCTGTGGCGGCTCAACGCTACAACCGGCGCGGTCATTGCCGGGCCTTTCCGATTGGATAACCACATCGGAGTTTGTTCTCTGCCGCACATCGTCGTGACCTC
>DASRZC010000147.1:0-11357 GCA_035686785.1 Kapaibacterium sp. (SeqCode) | reverse complement strand
TTTCGTCACTGTAATTCAGCGCCACTTTCCGGGCCGTGCGTTCGGTTGCATCGTTGGCCGCGCCGTCGTAAGTAGTCAGGAGTCCTATTCGCTTCGTTTCGCGCTGGCCGTTGCTGTAAATGTCAAGGTAGTAAAACCCCGGCAACTCCGCGCCGCGCACGGGCGGGTTCTTTTTGCCTTTCGATTGCCGGAATGCTTCCCGCTTCTTTTGGGATAGTGCGTTCCATTGGTGCTCGAAGCCTTTTGATACTCTCCACCGGAGCGAAACGGTGTGTGATTCTGTTTTCGGACGTGCCATAGTGTTGAGATTTCAGCCCGGACGATTCGAAGGGAATCTTTGCCGGGCAACATTAGGGCAACAAAAACCCTGCTAATTAGTGCCACTCAGGGACAACGGGTACAACACGAAATGGCTAAAACAGGCTGAATTAGTGGCATTCAGTGTCACTCGTTAGGACAGAGAAACCTATTCCGAATTTCAGGTTCGAGTCCTGGCGAGGCAGCAAGCATAAATATGCGAAATCGCTACGTTGTATAACGTAGCGATTTTTATTTTCCAGACTATTTTATATACTTATGCGAGTCTTCCCACTTCATCCCAAACGCTTCCGCGACGCCCTGATACACAATCGCGCCATCTATCACGTTCAGGCCGAGGCGTAATTCGCGGTTGGTCGAGATCGCTTTTTCGTAGCCATCGTTGGCAAGCTGGACTGCATACGGAAGCGTGGCATTCGTGAGCGCAATAGTAGAGGTCATCGGCACCGCGCCCGGCATATTGGCGACGCAGTAGTGGACCACTCCATCGATCACATACGTCGGGTTTTCGTGCGTCGTCGGACGGCACGTTTCGATGCAGCCGCCCTGATCGACCGACACATCGACGACGACCGAACCCTCCTTCATATCCTTCAACATCTCGCGCGTCACGAGATTCGGCGCTTTCGCGCCGGGAATTAAAACCGCGCCAATCACGAGATCGGCTTTCTTAATCAACTTGCGAATGTTGTAGGGATTCGACATCATTGTGGTGATGTTTTTAGGCATCACATCATCCAAATACCGCAGACGATAAAGATTTGAATCGAGGATGGTCACCCGCGCGCCCAAGCCCGCCGCGATCTTCGCCGCATTCGTTCCCACCACTCCCCCGCCCAGCACGACGACATTCCCAGGTTCTGTTCCCGGCACACCCGCGAGCAGTACGCCGCGGCCACCCATCGTTTTTTCGAGATACTTCGCGCCTTCCTGCGGCGCCATGCGTCCCGCCACTTCCGACATCGGAATCAGCAGCGGCAGCGAGTGATCGGCGCGCTGCACCGTCTCATACGCAATCGCGATGGATTTCGATTTCACGATCGCGTCCGTCAGCTCACGGCTCGCGGCAAAATGGAAATAGGTGAAGAGCACTTGCCCCTTCCGAATGAGATCGTATTCGACTTTGATCGGTTCTTTAACTTTCATTATCATGTCCGCCGCATGATAGACGGACTTCGCATCCGGCAGCATCTCCGCGCCAACGCTGAGATATTCTTCGTTCTTAAAGCCGGAGCCATTGCCCGCGTTCGTCTCGATATACACCGTATGCCCATTCGCCACGAGTATCTCCGCCCCGCTCGGCGTGAGTGCCACGCGGTTCTCGTTCTGCTTAATCTCTTTTGGTACGCCTATTTTCATGGTTGCAAAAAATTGTAGAAAAGATTTTTCACTCCGTCGCGAGCCGCTCTCGGAGCGCGGGGTGAAACACAGTGGAAGGGAGTTTTGTCCGAGAAATATTTCGGGAAGGATTCGTGAGTTTTTCAAGGGGCGCCTCGGAATTCGGCCCGGCGAGGATTAACTTCTATTTATCATCATAGTGAAATTTACAGGAAGCAATCTCAATCACTTTGCCCTGAACGCGATAAATCAATCGATCTTTTTTTGTAATTCGCCGCGACCAGAATCCTTTCCATTCGCGCTGTAACGCTTCCGGTCTGCCAATGCCGAAATCAGGTGTTTCATCGATCGACTTAATCAACTCACCGATCCGTCTGAAGACCGTGGGACTAACGCGCCTCCATCCTTCTAATTCTTCCTGCGCCGTTCGATGAAAACGAAGTTCGTGCCTCATTCGAAAATACTGGGATCAACCTTAATCATATTTTTTCCTTCTTGAATATCGGAAACGGCTTGATCGAGGCGCTCCCGATTCGAGCGGGTGCTGGAAAGGTAATCCGTTTCGTCTTCCTCATAAATAGTTACCGCAATATCCTTATGCGCGAAAAGCTGTTTTATCTTTTCCACGAAGGAAGCCTCTAATTCGTCGGCGTTTAGGCGGAATGTCGTGCTCATGTTCTCAAAAGGCTATTGTGGTAGGCTTGGTTCCAACTCCCTTCGTGTCGCGCCCCCAGCGGTGGATAGCGGTCTAAAGCGAGTCTATCTCATAAGCAAACCTTCGACTTGTTTGACAAAATTTAAGGAGTGCTTCAACTCAAGAAGTACTTCGAGATCATCAGAAGGTGAATTTTCCTCTCTTCTCCATGAATTTGGATAGCGCACCCGAAAATTCCCCACTTCCGAATTACTCTTCCATCCTTCAATGATTTGATCCAAAAAAGTAGGATTAAAATAGGCACTATGATGGTATTCAGCGGTGCTCCCATTCCCTCGAACAAAGAGTGAAAAATCCGCCCATACGCATTTCGAAGGGTCAACAACTTCGGCCGTAATATTAGAAAAGAGCACAGACGCGAATGCAAATAACTTTTTGCATGCCTGCTGACTAATATCAGGACTGGTTGTGAGTACTGGATTCATATATATTGAAAACAGATTTACATAAGTTACGTTCGGAAAAACAAAAGAGTTACCAATTATCCACCGATCTTTTTCTCACGCCGCACTTCTTGAGTTAATTGATTAAGTTTTGAATGAACGGCGGCATCTAATGCTAAATCATCCTCATGTTTTCTTCTCTTCACAAACGCAAGAGCCTCTATTGCAGGCTTACATCCCCCCTGAACCGATCGTTCGAGCAAATTCATAGCAGTATCCAAGTTTCGCTCAATGCCATCGCCAGAGGCATACATGAGACCGAGGTATAACATCGCATCTACATTTCCCCGGTCCGAGGCTATTTGGTACCACTCAGCAGCCCTCTTCATATCTTTCGGAACCCCAAAGCCATTCTCATAGCAAGTACCAAGATAGCATTGTGCTTTGTCATGCCCTTGGCCTGCTGACTCAGCAAACCATCGACAAGCTTCAAAGTGATCTTGTGTGGCTCCCACGCCCAAATGATAATGTAAACCGGCTCTGAATTGTGCTTCTTGCTCACCTTGTTCAGCAGCTTTTAGGAACCATTTCTGCGCTTCGGAATGATCTATAGGTAGTGAATCACATGTTGAAAGAAGCATTCCTAAGTTTTGTTGAGCCTCGCTGAACCCCTGTTCAGCCGCCAGTTGATACCACTGCCGTGCTTCTTCAAAGTTCTGTTTTACACCGGAACCAATCTCATATGCTCGTCCTAAATTGTTTTGGCTTCCAGTATTGCCCTGGATTGCTGCTTTTGTCCACCAGCCAATTGCATTAGCTGAGTTTTGCTCTACACCTAACCCATCTTCATACATTAATGCTAAGTTATGCTGGGCTGTTGAATTTCCCATTTCGGCAGCTTGAATAAGATAAGCGAATGCCTTCGAATAATCTTGTTCTACGCCATCTCCGTCGAAGTACATCATACCGAGCTCGTTGAGCTTTTTGGCTTCTGACAAATCATTGACGGCTGGCTCGGGTTCTATTCGGTTCATTATGGTTTCCGCTCGTGGTCGATAATTTTCCCACCCTGGCCCGGTCGGACTGATTCGGTACCGCTCAATATTTTTTGCAAAATCGTATTCCATTTCTGCACGGCCTTTTGGTGTCACGAATTTCCAGAGAATTGCCACCGTTGCAAGAATATTGGCACTTGCTATGTACGGGTTTGAGGATACGAAATCGGTCGAGCTTGGCCAGATAAATCCTAAAACGAAAAACAAAAAAAGCCAAATTGCTGGAGCGGAAAATTGTGCGATGATGGCTGAACCCTTGACTTCTCCCCGGTAAAAGAGCCATGTTGCACGTGGTGCATAATATAGTATCGGCACAATGATCTGCGCGTTGATAAAGACGAACGCGATAAAAGCAACGAAAAACAGTAGAATATTGAGGACTACCATAAAACAAAAATACAACAAAGATGGTCGGCGTCAATTTTTTTCAAAAAACTGCACGTCCGGCAGGCCCTTGAAGTGGCTATCGGTTTGGCCAGATTTCGGCAACAAAAATTTCAAAAAATCTTTCGGAACCCCTTGACTTTGGCTTTTTGATTGTTTATATTTGCACATGCAATGTTAGGCACCTTAGGGGAAAATATGAATTATGAAATTTTTTGGAAATTTCGGGAACAGCGTTCATTAAATGACAATTCAAAAAACAAAATTTTGGAGGAACTCCATATTGGCGAAATTAGCTTAGAAATGCCATAGTTAATGAAGCACAAATGCGCGTGCGCTTTTTATTTATAGAATTTATATTCTTTTAGAAAGGAGAGAATCCAAAAATCAATCAGAGAAATCAGCCTTAATCAGCGGAATCCTGGTCAGGCACGACGCTCACGAGCAGGAGCGCGCTTTCGTCCTCGAATAATTGCGCAGCTTCCTTGCGGACTTCTTCGAGCTTGAGGCGGGCGATTTTTTCGACATCGCGCTCGATGGGGTGGTATCCACCGAAGTATAGCTCGTTTTGCGCCGAGCGCATCATGCGGTTCGTCACCGATTCCATCGGCAGCACAAGCGAGCCAATAAGCTGCTCCTTGGCGCGGTCGAGTTCGACGGCAGAGATCGGTTTCGTAATCAGGCCGCGCGCGATGCGGCGCATTTCGCGGACTGCACGCTGGCGATTATCGATCGCGGTCGCGATGTAAAATCCGACCGTCGCGGTATCTTCGAACGGCGCGTAAAACGCGACAGCATCGTAGGCCAGCCCCAACTCCTCGCGCAAGCGAAGGTTGAGGCGGCTGCTCATGCCAGCGCCGGCAATGGTGATGAGCGCATTGATGGCAAGATGGCGGTTCGAATGAATGCCCGGCGCGCGCCGACCAAGAATGATATGCGCCTGCTGTCCGCCCGCGCGCGGAAAATGGCGCTCCATCTCGGCGAGTCGTGGGAACCGGACAGATGGAACAGCGCGGCGAGAAATATGCGGCGGAACGTGGCGGATGGCGCGGCCAATAGCGCGAAAAAGATCTTCGTGAGCGTGGGATCCGCTCGCGGCGATGACAATATCACTGGCGCGGTAATATTTTTTATGAAATTCGGCAAGTTTTTTTCGCGTGAACCGGCTTACGGTTTCGGGCGTGCCGATAATGGGTTTGGCCAGCGGATGCTTTCCGAAAATTTCGTTTTCGAACAGATCGAATACCAGTTCATCCGGCTCATCTTCGATGCCATTGATTTCTTCGATGATGACGGCTTTCTCGTGCTCGATGTCCGCCGCCGAGAACTTCGGGCGTGTTGCCAGATCGAAAAGGACGGAGACCGATTCTTCCAGATGCGTGGTGCGAGTCCAGGTATAAAAGCAGGTATGCTCTTTTGTGGTGAAAGCATTCAGGTATCCCCCGCGCGATTCGATGGAGCGCATGATCTCGCGCATCGTCCGCCCCGCGGTTCCCTTGAACACGACGTGCTCGATGAAGTGCGCGATGCCATTATTGCGGCGGTTTTCATCGCGGGAACCGACTTTCACCCACAAGCCAAGCGCGAGCGAGGAGGCTCCTGTGACACGTTCGCTCACGACACGGAGGCCGTTCGGGTAGGTGCGAAGTTCGACATCGACCGGAGCGATCTCCTCCGGGCGAAGAAAGCGCGCGGAACCTGGATTACGCGGATTGGATGGATTTTCTGGATTTGTTTTTGTCAATCGTGATTCAACAATTGGAAGTGAAGAAATGTCCGAGTACCGAATAAGCAGTAGCGGCTCAATTTGACTTTTATTTTTTGCAAGTGTCATCCTGAGCGGAGTTTTTTTCGACCGAAGGGAGAAAAAAACGGAGTCGAAGGATCTCGTGCAGTTCAGCAGATAGGTGAAACGCAAAAGATTCTTCGACTCCGCAAAACTCCACTATCGCTCCGTTTTGGCCCAGAGGGCACCCTGCTCAGAATGACATGAAGCAACTGATTTTGAATTCAAAATGAACCACTATCGAATAAGGATTCTTGCAATTCGCAGTGTTGGCTAACAATTTCATAATAAAAAAGTAATGCTTCCCTATTCTTCGGCTGTCACTCTCGCGGAGAATGCGATGTTTGGTTACCATGCCCCGGATTGCCATACTCTCTTTATGCGAATTGCACATTTTTCGGACCCACACATCAATTTAAAGTACCATCCTCAGCATTTGCCGAGGCTGCGAAGAGCGCTCGAAGACGCGCTGGGACGTATGGCTGCCGATCACATCATCATCACCGGCGATCTTACGAGCAACGCGGACACGCGCGATCTTCGCACGGTTCGCCGGCTTTTCGAATCGCTCGGAATTATGAAGAGCAGCAAGCTCACGGTGATCGTGGGTAACCACGATATTTTCGGCGGACCGCATTTGGCGGATGACGTCCTTTCCTTTCCAGAGCGCTGTAAAACGCTCGATTACGACGAGAAACTCTCGATCTTTCAGGATACCTTCGCCGAGCTTTTTTCGGATACGATTACGATGAGCCAGCAGGGGTATCCCTTCCTGAAGCGCGTACAGAACGTCTGCCTGATGGGATTCAATTCGATTGCGACGCATTCGATGCTGCAAAATCCGGTGGGATCGAATGGAATGATTTCGAGTGAATCGCAGGGACAAGCACGAGCGCTCTCGCAGCACCATGCCTGGCGCGCGGCGGATACACGCATCGCGCTGCTTCACCATCACACCTTCCGCCCTAAGGATGTATCGCATTTGCAGGTAGCCGATGGGATTTCCACGAGCGGCATCGCGGCGCGGCTCGAACAATTAACGCTCAAGCTCTATGGTAAGCGCGCACTGTTTAAGCTCTTCAAAGCTACTGATGTGAACGTTATTCTTCACGGCCACATTCATTTCACGGGCGGCTACACCCGGGATGAGATTGCATGCCTGAACGGTGCGGGTGCGGTTTTCCCCGCGTTTCAGGGCGGCGGATATTACTATAATGTAATCGAGTTAGACGGCACAAGCCGTGAATTCTCCGCAGTCCGGCTTGGGAAAAAAGCAATGGTTCCGTTGCAACAGGATAATCTTGCGGTAATGGCGGGACCGTAAGTTGAATATAATGATTTGAATTAAAAGGAGAAATAATCATGCATTCGATCAAATTCTGGGCGTTTGTGTCACTCCTGACCCTTGGGGTGATCTTCGCATTTGGCTGGGGCGGTCCAGCGACCCGGTTCCCGCTTGCGCTGGGACTGCTTCGCGTCGCATTCTTAGTCATTGAGCAAGTATGGCCTCGTGCAAGAGTTTAATGCGCGAGTTCATACTTTTTCATCCATGTCGCTTGCCGCTTGGCATATTGGCGGGTCTGGATGATAATGCTCTCGCGCGCGGCATCGAGGGAGAGTTTGCGTTCAATGACATCGAATAATTCACGGTAGCCATGGGCGCGCATCGCGGGCGCGGAGCGAGTTACGCCTTGCTGGATAAGGCTTTCAACTTCTTCGAGCCACCCTCGCGCGAGCATTTCGTCCACGCGCATTTCGATCCTCCGCCACAGCTCGGGACGAGGAACGGTGAGCACGTGATACTCCGGGCGGAATTCGAATGGCTCTGGAATTCGCTTTCGCGCTTCGCCGAGTGGCTCGCCGGTTGCGTAATAATGGGTCCACGCACGTTCGAGGCGGATCGGGTTGCGCTCCCGGCGAATCTGGACATACAATTCCGGATCGATTTCGCGGAGCCGATCGTGCATGGCATCGAACCCTTCTTCTGCGATTTCTCGCTTTGCCCGCCTCTTGGCTTCGGTAAGTTCCTCTGTCGAAATATCGAACTGGACCAGTCCGTCGAAGAGTGCATCGATATAAAGCCCAGTGCCGCCCACTACGATCGGCGCTTTTCCACGCGAGATGATTTCTCGAATTACTTTGCGGGTGCGAGTACTATAATCCGCAGCGCTAAATTGCTCGCTTGGTTCCAATATGTCGATGAGATGGTGCGGAATTTCTGCCAGTATTTCTTTCGAGGGCTTCGCAGTGCCAATGTCGAATCCGCGATAGACAAGCGAAGCATCTGCACTTACGATTTCGATTTTTGGATCGGCACGAGCGAGGGCAAGGGCATCGCGCGTCTTGCCCGAGGCGGTCGGGCCAGTAATAACGAGTATGGGGTCGCCCAGCTTCAGACTGACCATCCCTCTTTGCCGATCAGCGGGACGAATGCAAAATCAGCAAGTTCGGTCGCGGTCAACTTCTCGCCATTTTTTTTCACGAGATACATTTTCTGGCTTCGTTGCCCGCCGATGGGAATGACCATTCTTCCACCATCCGGACTTAGTTGCTTCGCAAGCGATTCGGGCACATCCGGGGCGCCGGCGGTGACGAGAACGGCATCGAACGGAGCATACTCCGGCCATCCACGAGTGCCATCGCCCGCGCGGGAAATGACGCGGTGGAATCCGAGCGATTCGAGCCGCTTGCGCGCAGCTTCGAGAAGTGCGACATGCCGCTCGATGCTGAATACGCGAAGCCCCATTTGGGCGAGCACCGCAGTTTGGTAGCCGGAACCCGTTCCGATTTCGAGTATCTTTTCACTCGGCTTTAGTTCCAACTCCTGCGTTTGGTATGCGACGGTATAAGGCTGCGAAATCGTCTGCCCTTCGCCGATGGGCAGCGCGGAATCTTCATACGCACGCAGCACAAACGTCTGGTCGAGGAACCGCTCGCGAGGTACCGAGGCCATCGCTTCGAGCACGCGTTCGTCATGGATTCCGCGAGCACGGAGCTGTTCAACCAACGTCTGGCGCATCATCGCAGTAAACCCGGAATGAGGGGCTGAAAAATTCAATGAATTATCTATCAAATGCTTCCCTCGCTTCGAGCGCGTAATCGCGTGATTCTTTCGTGGGCTGGCCGGGCCGCTTCGCCGTTGCAACGCCGGTAATCGCTTTGGCAATTCGCGCTTTCATTTCTTCGCCCGAAAGATTTTGCGCAAGCCTTCCCGCTTGCGCCAGCGCAAACTGGCCGGTTTCCTCGCTGAGCACAAGGGCAAGCACATCCGCCTGCTCGGAAATTCCAAGAGCCGCCCGATGCCGGGTTCCCAGCAATTTCGGTCCCAGCCGCTCGATGGTCGATAGTGGCAGTGTGCAGCGTGCCGCTTCGATATACCGGTCCTTGATAATCACTGCGCCATCGTGCAACGGGCCTTTGCGATTGAAAATCGAGACCAGCAATTCCTTGGAGATAAGCGCGCGAATCGGAAGGCCCGTATCGACGAACAACTTAATGTCCGTCGTGCGGATGATAATGATGAGAGCGCCATCGCCGCGCTGCTTCATCTCTTCGAGCGCGCTGACGATAAGATCCGCATACTCATTGACATCGAATCGGATGAAGAGCTTGATGACCGGATTGCGTCCAAGAAAGAGCAGGAGCCGACGAAGCTCAGGTTGAAATAGCACGACGAGTGCGATGACCCATATATCCGTGAGTGTCTTGAGCAGCCAGGAGAGCGCTTTGAAGTCCGCCGCGCGCGCAACAAAGGAGCCGGCGATCACAATAAGCAAGCCCAAAAATATCTGCGCCGCGATCGTGCCGCGCATCGCCATGTATAAGCGATAGAACAGGAACGTTACCAGGAGGATATCGATGATGTCCATCCAGGTCACGGTAAGAAATCCGAAGTGGAAAATTTCCATCAGCCCTCTTGTTCCGTATTGGCAAAATCAGACTCTCTTTTCGCAGCACGTTCTGTCGCTTTTTCTTCGTCCCCGCGATGGCCGGGCATCTCGTGGAATTTTTCGTAGGCTTCGATAATGTCTTTCACTAACTTATGCCGTACCACGTCACCTTTGTTGAAATAGACGAACCGGATGCCCTCCACGTCATGCAGCACCTGTTGAATTTGTATCAGCCCCGATTGCTGCCGTGTCGGAAGGTCGATTTGAGTTTGATCGCCGGTGATGATTGCCTTCGATCCGGCCCCCAACCGTGTCAGAAACATTTTCATCTGCATCGGCGTCGCATTTTGTGCTTCATCGAGAATCACGAAGGCGCTATTGATCGTCCGGCCACGCATATACGCGAGCGGTACTACTTCGATCGTGCCGCGCTCGATGAAAGTACGAACTTTCTCACCCGTCAGCATTTCCTGCAATGCATCGTAAAGCGGGCGAAGATAGGGATCGACCTTCTGCGCGAGATCGCCGGGCAAAAAGCCGAGACTCTCTCCCGCTTCGACCGCTGGACGGGCCAATACAATGCGGTTTACTTCCCGATTTTTTAGCGCCGAAACGGCCATGGCGACGGCGAGATACGTTTTTCCGGTTCCCGCCGGGCCAATCGCGAAGACAATATCGTTCCGCTTCACAGCCTGATAATATTCTTTCTGCGTCGGGGTCTTCGCGCGAATTGCATCATGGTGAGCGAAGACAATGACGGATTCCAAATCCTCATTTTGCACGCCTTCCGGCGGGCCGGTCTCGATCAGTTCAAGCACCGCGCTCACATCCCGCAACCCAAGCGTCCCGGATTTCGAAAGAATAAAATTCAACTCTTTGAATACCCGCTCGACTTGCGAGACTTCTTCGGGCGCGCCATGCACTATGACCGTATCGCCGCGCGCGACGATACTCGCGTCGAACTTTTGCTCGATGAGTTGAAGGTATTGGTCGCCCGGCCCGAGAATGCTCATCGGGTCGCCGGGTGAAAGCTTGATTTTACGCTCGATTACTTCCACGGATAGAACCTGGATTATGCGGATTCGGATGGATTACGCGACGATTTCTACGAATGGTCATGAAGTAGAATCTAAAAATCGTGTGAAACACTCCTTAGAGTAATCAAGGAAATTCTGTTTAAGTCACTTTTCCCGTCATTGTGAGGAGAAGAAAGCGACCGAAGGGAGCTTTCTTCGACGAAGCAATCTCACTTCGAAAGTTTCGCTGCCCGCACGCCAGAGATTGCTTCGTCGGAAATTGCTGCCGCGTATGATCGCTCATTCGCGTTCGCTTCGCAATTTCCTCCTCGCAATGACGGCATGACGAGCACCCTCGCTCTCATTTATTTCTTCTTCGCTTGTCCGTTCTTTTCGACGATCGCGAAAACATCGCTTTCACGCATGATAAGGACGTCCTCGCCTTCGAGCGCGATTTCGGTTCCCGAATATT
>DASRZC010000146.1:0-25394 GCA_035686785.1 Kapaibacterium sp. (SeqCode) | reverse complement strand
CTGAACCGACTTCTCTTCAATACTTTCCGCAATGGGCTGGGCGCGCAGTGCTATGCCGAATTCATTTACCTCGATAACATGTCCCTCCAAACGCTTGCGAACATCTTGCCCGACACCGCAAATATTTGGTGGCGGCGGCCCGATGGTCCGCATAGCAGCGTCGTCGCTTCCCGCGATTACATTATTCATACTTCCTTCCGTGAATCGCTCCGCATTCTCGCGCTCACCTTCGGTCGCGATATTCGCCAGTGGCAATGGGGCCGGCTGCACACGCTGACGTTCCGGCATCCGTTCGATAAAGCCAGCAAGCTTATCGCCAGACTGGTCGATATTCCTGCCGGAGCCATGCCCGGCGGCCCGACGACCGTCCTGCAAGGCACCTACTACCTCTGGAATCCCTACGAAATGCAGATCGGCCCGTCGATGCGAATGGTCACTGATATGAAGGAGCCGGTTCTCTATGGCGTGCTGCCGACCGGCAATTCCGAAGCCATTTTCGGCGACCATTATAAGGATATGCTACCGCTCTACCAAACCGGCGCGCTGGTGCGCGTCTCGCTCACCGAGCACAACCCGAATTGGAAGCGATTTGAACTACGGCCAAATTGACGTTCTTCCGAGTGAAATTCGCTAATTCTTATTGAAAACGGTGCTTTTTGTTTTTTGAATTGTCATTTAATGAAGAGGAAGCCAAAGCGCTTTCTAAAATAAAATGGTGCCCAAAAGTTCGGGCAAACGCATTTGTTTTTCATGAATAGACGCTTTCCGCCATCGAATTCGCCATTTTCGGTTAAATTTTCAATGAACAATGCACCTTAATTCCATGAGAAATAGGTGCCCATAAATAACCCTTCTAACATACGCAATAAAAATGGCAAAGTCAAGTGATTGCGAAAGATTTTTTGAAATTTTTTCTCTACACCATTCTCCCCCCGCGGGCGAGCTGGAGCTTGCCCCTGCATGCCAGTCTACAAACACGCCAGTCACAATTTGTTTTACCTCTTGTAACTTTTGGCCATGTTCGCGTGTCGCTCTCCTAAAGGAATGGAATCAGCCGGATGATCTCGAAGCGGGAACGTATTTTTTGAGAATTGGAAGCGAATCGGCCACGGTGGAGATAGCTCATTAAATCAATGCGTAAACTCTATTTCGTAATTGCACTCGTTCTCATAGCCCGCTACGACCTTCGCGCGCAATGGGTACGTGATACCATAATAAGCCCGATGCGTGGGCTCTATTCAATGGTTACGCTGGAAGATACGCTCTATGTCTCCTCCGGTACAATCCTGCGTTCGACCGACGAAGGCAATACGTGGCAGAATTGGGATAATGGTCTTTTTCGGGGTTACGCGTATTGGCCATTCGTTGGAGACGGTCATTTTTTTCTTGCCACGGTCGCTGGTTTTGGCCCCCCCGAAGATACAAATTATGAGAAATCATTTCGCTCGACGGATGCGGGCGCAACGTGGTTCCAAGTCAATATTAAGAAATTCTACTTAGGAGCTAATGCATTAACAACTATTGGAAATACATTTTACACTCCTGGGTATTACTCTGGGCTTTTCCGCTCCATCGATAGCGGAGCAACGTGGGCCATTGCAACCGACAGCGTGAATAGCGGACTCCTTGCGGATTCCCACGTCAATTGCGTTCTCCAGTGGGATGGATTGACTTTCGCCGGCAGTGATACCGGCATTTTTATTACAATGGATAGTGGCGAGTCATGGCATCTCCGACCTTCGGCGGATACACTGCGGGAAATCCACTCACTGATTTCGCTCGGCCCGTATATTTTTGTCGCAGCCGGAGACAGCCTTTTTCGTTCCTCGGACTCTGGCCGAAGCTGGGTAAATATCGAGATTTTCCCTTATTTTGCGTTAATGTCAAATTTTTTACTTGGTAAAGCAGGCGGAAATTTACTTGTCTGCAATGGCTATCTCCCAGTTCTCTTTAGCTCACCCGACAATGGGTTTTCATGGCATTATGCAGGGCAAGGCTTGGATACCACGTATACTTCGGGAGCTTTTTATACATCGCAAAACTTTGTATATGTCGATAACATAGGAGAATATCTCTATCGCCGCCCACGATCGGATTTCGATCAATCGGGCGTTGCTTCGAGCAGTATTTCCAATGCTATTTCGATTTCTATTTTTCCTAATCCCGCGAGGGATGCGCTGCAAGTTCTCGGCGGCCCATCAGGCACTGCGCGGCTCTTCGATCTTCTGGGCCGCGAGCGCGCCGAAGCCCGCGACGATGGCGCAAGTGTTACGCTGGATATATCGCATATAGAAGCCGGCCCGTATTTCCTCCGGGTTGGCACTCAATCGGCGAAGGTGGAAATCGCGCACTGAAGCGCAAGCGGGACTTCCCAATTGGCTATGCTTCAGCGAATCACAGCCGATTTTCCCACTGATCCTCCTTACGCGAGGCGTGATAGATGGAGAGGATGCGAACATGATCGCGTTCGATTCGGTAAAAAATGGAGAATGGAAATTTCAATAGATTTTTTACTCGTACCTCTTCATCATAGATCGGGTATCTTGCCGGGAATTCCGCAATCTCCTCGATTGCCGCGTCGATTATTTCGATGAAATCGAGCGCCGCTTGAGGGCTCTCTTCGAGATAGAAGAGTGCGGACTCGGCGTACTCCTCTTCCGCTGCGGAGGTAAGCCGGTACTTCACCGGCGAACTAACGCACGTACACGCGCAAGTGCCTCGGGACCATCAACCAATTTCATTTCACCGCGCTCGACAGCGTCGTTGCGCTTCTTTGCTTCCCGGAATCCAGCATCCAGATCGTTACGCGACAAATTATCCTCGATCGCATCCGCAAGACGCCGCTGGCTCTCTTGATCGAGAGACAAAGCATCCTCAATAAGTTCATCTACATTTCTATCCATGAATTTTTCAACCAATTTGAAGCTACGTAAGTGCCCAATTCCCGCTCAAAAGCGGGAATGATAGTATGCCGTTACACTAACTTGCGGAGATCGTTGTTGAGCGGTAAATGCCCGTACTCACCGCACTCGATCTCAGCAAGGATTTCCGCAATAAGCCGCTCTTTTCGAACGTCACGTTCGGCATCGAGTGGCAGGATCGCATTGGCCTTATCGGCGTCAATGGCTCCGGTAAGACCACGCTCATGCGTATTCTGGCGGGGGAGCTTGCTTCGGATTCCGGCGAGATCGTCGTCGCCGATGGCGCGCAGATCGGGTATCTGCCGCAGCATCCCACGTTTGACGCGCAGCTTTCCGTCCTCGACGCGCTCTTTTCGAAGAGCAACGCAACCGTGCAGCTTATCCACGATTACGAGGCCGCCTGCGCCGCGCTTGCGCACGATCACGAGAACAAACGGCTTCTCACGCTGATGACGGACCTCTCGCATCAACTCGATGCCGCTGGCGCTTGGGAACTGGAATCGAATGCGAAGTCAATTTTAGCGCAGCTTGGCATCGAGGATACCGAGCAGTTGGTCGGCACGCTCTCCGGTGGTCAGCGAAAGCGCGTCGCGCTGGCGCACGCGCTCATCACTCGGCCCGATCTCCTCATTCTCGATGAACCGACGAATCATCTCGACGCCGAGACGATCCAGTGGCTCGAAGATTATCTCGAGCGATATTCCGGCGCGCTGTTTCTCGTCACGCACGACCGCTATTTTCTCGACCGGGTTACAAACCGGATCGTCGAGATCGATCGCGGAACGACGGAGACGTTCTCTGGTAACTATTCGTATTATTTAGAGAAAAAAGCCGATCAGGAAGCGCGTCGAGATGCGGAGCATCAGAAGCTAAAGCAGCTGATGAAGCAGGAGCTTGCCTGGCTGCGCCGCGGCGCGAAAGCGCGATCGACCAAGCAGAAAGCCCGCGTGGACCGGGCGCAGGAAATGCTTTCCGCGCCGCGTGAAGGGCCAAAGAGGGAAATCGAGATCGGTGCGGTGGGCCGGCGGCTCGGAACGAAAGTGATCGAGTTCGAGAAGGTATCCAAACGGTACGACGATCTAGTGCTGGTCAAAGATTTCACTTACATCGTTCAGCGCACCGACCGGCTGGGCATCATCGGCGCGAATGGCACGGGGAAGACAACGCTCCTCGATATGATCGTGGGCCGCACGAAACCGGATAGCGGGTATATTAGTCTTGGGCCAACGGTGTCGATCGGTTATTTCGATCAGGAAAATCGGAGGATGAACGAAGATCAGCGGCTGATCGAATATATAAAAGAGGCCGGCGAAAATCTCAAGACCCCGGATGGCTCGACGATCAGCGCCAGCCAGATGGCCGAGCGATTTCTCTTTCCGCCTGCGATGCAGTTTGCGCCGATCTCGAAACTTTCCGGCGGCGAGCGTCGCCGGCTGTATCTTCTTCGCCTATTGATGGAAGCCCCGAACGTTCTCCTGCTCGATGAGCCGACGAACGATCTCGATATCCCCACGCTCGTCGCCCTCGAAGAGTATCTCGATACCTTTGCCGGCTGTGTGATTGCTGTGAGCCACGACCGCTATTTTCTCGATCGTGTCGTCGATCGCGTTTTTAGGTTCGAAGGGGATGGGCGCATCCGGGAATACCCCGGCAATTACAGCGCATTTTTGGAAATCAGAGATCAAGAGGAGAAGCAACGGCAAATGATTGAAATGCAAGCGAAGAAGCCGAAGCCCGCGCAAACTCCGAGCATCCAACCCGTTGCAAAATCTCGAAAGCTTTCTTTCAAAGAGAAACAGGAGTTAGAGCGATTAGAGAAAGAAATTGCACAAGACGAATCGCGCAAGAAAGAAATTGAATTGGCGTTGAATACGCCGGAAGCTGACTATAAGATTACATCCGCGCTCATCGCGGAGCTGGCGGAGTTGAACGGCAGGATGGATCGGGCATTGGTGAGATGGACAGAATTGGCGGAGGTGTGAGTGAGGCTATTCCTCGCTGAAATAATCCAAATCTACCCGCTTAATTACATACCGCTGCGCCTCGGCAACGCCGACATTGTGCTCGATCATCAATCGCGCAAGCTCTTCGCCATCGATGAGGACGATTTTCTTGTCGATTTTAGTAACGTACTCCACGGCATCCTTCGAAAAACTCGATGTTGTAATGAGCACTCCTTTGCGAGCACGCACGCCATCCAGACTTCCGGCAAATTCCCGCACGGTAGCAGGGCCTACAGTTGCTTCCCACCGCTTCGCTTGAATGTAGATCGCATCGAGTCCAAGTTTATCTTCTTTAATAATTCCATCGATGCCGCCATCGCCGCTACGGCCTACTCTGGTACTTGCTTCGACTCGTGAGCCGCCGTAGCCCATCGCAACAAGCAGATCGAGAACGAGTTGTTCGAAAAAGGCGGGGGAAGATGAACGGATTTTTTCGAGGAGTTCGTCGGCGAGAGCTGAGTCAAGGCTTTGAAATGAGCTATCAATAATTTCTTGCGGGGTTTGGGTTGAGTGCTCCTCCCGAATAACCTCCTCAGCCACCGCTCGTTTCTTACGCCAAGCTTGATATTCCGGAAATTGTTTTAGCAATTTCAAATCCACGCGAGATGGTCCCGTGGCCAACACTTCATTTCCTCGGTCCGTGATATTATAAATGCCGCGAGAAATGGGTTCAATTAACTTCGCTTGCTTGAAATGGGCAATCGCCCATGCGATTCGATTCCGAAACCGGTACGCACGAGAACTTGGAATAAGCTCTTGCCGCTGAGCATCAGTAACTTTGAAAATATCGGCAAGATAATCCTCGGCCTCGGCGGTATTATGCGGCTTTCCATCTCCCATGAATTGGAGATAGGGAAGCATGAGGGTTTGGAAATCGGGTATCGGCATGTATTGAAAAATAAATAATAAGTCAGTGCTTGAAATCTCTTTTCTTCCAACGATTGGGCTTTCTGGAATTGTGATAAATTGCGAGGGCATACACGTCTTGGCCCCGAATTCGGTAAAAAATAGAATAGCCAAATTTCGCAATTACTTTTACACGATAGTGCTTCGCATACCGTGGATAACGATGAGGGTATGCTTCAATTTCTCGCAATCCCTTTTCGATTTCATCAATGAATTCCTCCGAGGCCGAAAAATTATCTTCAGCGATAAATTCGGCAGCCTCGATGAACTCCCGCTCCGCCTCTTCTTGAAGATGAAGCATTAATGGGCTATTCTGCGGCGAGCGTTGGTAACGGCTTCATCGATGGAGACGGTTTTTGCCTCTCCTGTTTCAATGGATTTCCACCTTCGTTCCAATTCATCGAGCTTCTCATCGAGAAACTCATGCTCCTGCTCGATGCTGGCAGCAAGCGTATCCATCAAAGCTGCGCGGCTCTCGGTATCGAGTGCGAGGGCCTCTTCGGTAATGCTTCGAAGGTCTCTATCCATACTAATTCTAACTTAATTTGCACAAGCTGAGTGCCCCAGAAAATCCCATTCTGATTCACACTTCCGCCAAATATTGATGTAAAACGAACCGCCTTCGCGCCTTTGCCAACTGTGCTTAGTTTCTCATTCTGAAAATGAGGCGAAGAAAAACCGGACTCGGTCGATCACAAAATGAAGAGCTTCGAACTAACCACGCCGTTCTAAAGTTATACGCCTCGCTTAGTTATAGATTTTCCCGACGCAGCACTCAGAACTAAGCACGTAGCACTTTTTCGGGGCGTGGCTCAGCCTGGTAGAGCACCTGGTTCGGGACCAGGGGGTCGGAGGTTCAAATCCTCTCGCCCCGACACATGTAGCGCAAACTTTAGTTTGCGACCTATCGCAAACTAAAGTTCGCGCTTCACTTATTTCACTATCTGTCTATCTGGATTCAGTTCGTCCATCTCCGAGGGGCCCGGCTGCTCTGGCTGATCGAGTTTTGCGCCGAGACGTTTTCCGTATTGGTCATACCAATTGTTTACCGCCGCGTAGTTCTGGATGTGGACTTGCTCATCATAGGTATATTCCAGATCCGCTTCATTGATAAATTCATCGTCGAGCACGCGCAAGAGCAGCGCGCGAGATCGATAGACTTTCCAGCCATCCTTCAAAATCGTGGGTCGTGGTTCCTGGAAGGAGACCAGCCAGTCGGCGCCGAGCTTGCGGGCATACTTCTCGACCATCGGCACCACATCGTCCGCATTCTCGGCTTGCACGCTGATGGTTCCGATGACGATCGCGCTTCGCGGCATGATCGAGTCCGGCATCGGCTCGTGATAAATAAGCGGCATGGTATCGTTGATAGAGGGCACCGCGAACGGCGTTGCGGATAGCACTATGACGGAGTCATACTTACCCGATTTCAAAACCTGCCGGTTGAGATGCTCGGAAATAAAATATTGCGCATGGCTCACCGCCGGCAATGCGAAAACCGCCACCGTGAGCATAGGTAAAAAAAGCCTGATTTTCTTAAAGTTTACTTTCATTTTTCTAAGCCTTGCCATCTAATCTAACCACATGCAATTCAATAGCTTACGGTTTGTTCCTTCATCCATATTATTAAAGCCCTGTGAACGCCTACTCATGCGAGGTGAGGAATTGTCCCCTTTGGTATTCACCATCATGTGTTAGGTCAAGTTGCGGGCCAGATGAGGTTGCGGATTTCCCCACTTCATTACCTGAAGTTCCCACTTGTTAATGGGTAAATCCCTTCGTATGAATGCTTAGAGCTATTTGGGCACTTCTTATAGCTCGAATTCGTTCACCGCGTCCCCCGGAAGAATATAGCGAAAATATCGCTATTTGCGAGGGGATTTACAATTCACCAGCATTCCATGCACAGGGCGGCGCGGAGGGCTGATTTTTCAACTATTCCAAAGCCCGGAAAATGAATCTATTACATGACTGAATCCACTACCACTCCATCATCGCTCGCAGTGGCGGACACTGCAACAGATACCGCTTCCACGGATACCGCAACTCTCGAAGCAATTCATCCCGAACCGGCCACCCGCGATGCCGAAGTAATCGAGCATAATTCCCTGACGGGCCAGCCGGCCATCCCGGACGGCACCACCACCGGCGCAGTCCCCGAACGTATGACGGATGCAAATCCGAATACTATTCCTTCCACGGGATCCGTCGAAGTGAAAGACCGTCGAAACGGGCGCGCAAAAACGATCTCATCGAAGCGTTCAAACTTTACGATCATCGAACCGCACACCAAATTAGGGGGCGGATATACCGCGGAAGAGCGCGCGGAACTGGATAAATTATATGGAGCGTCCCTTGCGACGCTTGCCGATGGCGAGATTGTCAAGGGACGCATCGTCAACATGACGGATAGCGAAATAACGGTCGATATTGGGTTCAAGTCGGAAGGCGTTATCTCGCGCAGTGAATTTAGCCAGACGCCGGACGTACAATTAGGCGATGAAGTCGAAGTGTTTCTCGAATCGATCGAGGATCGTGAAGGCCGATTAGTTCTCAGCCGCAAGCGCGCCGAGTTTACTCGTACCTGGCAGCGCATCGTCGAGGCGCAGAAATCGGGCGAGGTATTGGTCGCGAAATGTATGCGCCGCATCAAGGGCGGAATGGTCGTCGATATTATTGGAGTCGAAGGCTTCCTTCCCGGCAGCCAGATCGATGTCAAGCCTGTTCGCGATTTCGATGCGTTTCTGGGCAAGACGCTCGATGTCCGAATTGTCAAAATCAATTACCCGAACGAGAATGTCGTTGTAAGTCACAAAGTATTGCTCGAAGAGCACCTTCTCGATCAGCGCAAGGAGATTGTCGAGAAGTTGGAACGCGGACAAGTGCTCGAAGGCACCGTCAAAGCGATCGCCGATTTCGGCGCCTTTGTCGATTTGGGTGGCGTCGATGGATTGGTTCACATCACCGATCTTTCGTGGGGCCGCATCACACACCCGAGCGAAGTTATCAAGCTCGATCAGGTCGTTACGGTCGTCGTGTTGGATTACGACGAGGGCAAAAAGCGCATTTCGCTCGGCATGAAGCAGCTTACGCCGCACCCGTGGACGGACATCGAACAGCGCTATCAGGTCGGACAGCGCGTGAAAGGAAAGGTCGTTTCACTTACCGATTACGGCGCGTTTATCGAACTCGAAAAAGGCATCGAGGGGCTTATCCATGTCAGCGAAATGTCGTGGATTCAGCATATTAAGCATCCCTCCCAGATCATGCAAATGGGACAGGAGATCGAATCGGTCATCCTCAATATCGATCAGGATCAGAAAAAGATTTCGCTGGGACTCAAACAGCTCGAGCCCGATCCGTGGACGCTCTTCCTCGAAAAATATCCGATGGGATCGAAACACCGTGGCATCGTGCGCAACCTCACCGCCTTTGGCGCGTTTGTCGAGCTCGAACCCGGCGTCGATGGCCTGGTTCACATCAGCGATCTTTCGTGGACGAAGAAAGTCCAGCATCCGGGTGAAGTCCTGAAGAAAGGCGAAGAAATCGACGTGATGATCTTAGGGATCGATCTCGATAATCGCCGCATCTCGCTCGGCCACAAACAAGTGCTCGATAATCCGTGGGATAATCTCGAAACGATGTATGGCGAAGGGATGGACACCGAAGGCAAGATCGTCCGTATCATTGACAAGGGCGTGATCGTCGAATTGCCGATGGGCGTCGATGGCTTTGTGCCGATCTCGCAACTTGCGTTTTTCCCGGTAAAGAATATTCGCGATTCGTTCCATATCGATGAGGCGCTGAATCTGCGCGTGATCGAGTTCGACTCGGAGAACAAGAAGGTCGTGCTTTCCGCGACCGAGTGGCTCAAATCGCAGGATCGCTCCGCGCTCGAAGAATTCAACGCGAAGCATCCGATTCCCAAAGAGACGCTCGAAGAAATGGCAAAGGGTCGCCAGCAAGGCGAAGACCGCCCCGCTGGCGAGCGCCGCGGACAGCGCAGCGGACGCGCGCGAAAGAAACCCGCGCCGGCCGCCGCAACGAATGGCGAATCATCGAGTGCGAACGGAATCGATCTCGCCGAACTCGCCAAGCAAGCTCCCAGCCCGAAGGAGCTTGGGCACTTCGATCTCCCTGAAGAGATGCTGGAACCCGCGCCTCCCGCGCCGGGAGAGATTCCAGCTCCGGGCGATGAGGAATGATCGGGCCGTGATGAATTAAGAATGATGAAAGCGGCGGCGATCGAAAGGTTACCGCCGCTTTTGTGTTTTAGGGATTAATTTTTGACCTTGCGTCGACTAAATGTGCTATTTTTGTAGCATGAAAAAGATCATATTTATTCTATTAGTCATCTTCGGCACTTCTAACCGATCGTTTGGCCAATGTGATTATGTTATCCAGGCAACCACATACTCCTATGGGGATTCAGTGATAGTGGGCGACACCCGCTTGATTGCTAATCACTATTTTATCCAAGTACCCTACTATTATGGAACACCGGGCGATTCCTTATACATCCCTGACATATGCACTTCTTATAACTTATCCGTGTCCAATCCAGCCTTCCTAGTCCCCGGCGTGTCCCCATTTATGGGTTATGAAGTTTATTTCTCTCCTCAGAAGGTCGGGCCGGATTCCGCATTAACGACGATACAATGGCAGTGTGGCTCCGCAGGCGACCCGTGCTCTATTGTGGAGGAATACGGATACGGCCTAAGCGATTCGTTCCCGAAAGTCCGACCTCAAGGCTGGGATATCAACATGGTTCCCGATTCGCTTGGTAAAGTTTGGACTAATCATTCGATTCCAACTTTCGATAATCCGATTTCAGATACCACCACATTTTCCGACTTCAAGGCTGCTCCAACGAACGGAGCATCATGCTCCCTTCAGGTTTTCGATAGCACTACACCTATCACGCAATACCTTGCTCATCCCTTCGTCCGAAAGCATCCGCTAAATCTCGTCTTCTCTTCTTCAAATTACCAGAGCTTTGGTGAGGTCATCTTCTCGACTCGGATGCAGCATGGGATTGTCGATTCGCTCATTAGTTATACTTTGCTGGTGAACTGGCAAGCACCATCGAGCGTCTCCAATTCAAACCGCAATGAGATTAGTTACTCTTTGCCCAATCCCTTCACCAATCATATTTCCATCGGCTTTACTTTAGCTAAAGCGGAAGATGTAAAAGCAGCTCTATTCGATGTCCCCGGTCGCGAAATACGAAGTGAAGAGAAGGAATTCGATGCAGGCACACGAGAAATTACATTCGATACACGCAATCTCCCGGCGGGAAGTTATTTCTATGTCCTCCACGGCTCGGAGTGGAACCGGAGCGGGAAATTAGTGAAAATGCCATAGTGTAACTTTTGGACGTTTGAAGTGTTATTAAGTATAGCTCATGATAATTTTTATGAGCTTCCAAAAAGTCGATATGAAAAAATTGATTGTGGTTTTTACCTGCGCGGCATCTTTCGCCGCGTGCCGTTCTTCGAACGGTCCCGGCACGGGCGCGCCTGCCGTCATGCCGAATTCGGGAAATGAGTACACGTATCAGGTTGATGCTCCGCAAGTACAACTGCAAGAGTACATGACGATTACGAATGTATCGAATAATTCTTTCACGGCAATACGTCGATCGGATACGGTGAATGCTTTCTCGACGAGCGACTCGGAGCGGTATGCCTTACTTGCCTCCGGCGATCTCTGGCCAATCGTTTCAGATTGCTGCTGCGATTCCACTCCGCTTCCGATTGCGAGCCACCGATCGTTCGATCCGCATTATAGCGGTGCAGCAGTTCCCACGAAGTTGAACGGATTCGTGAACAACAGCAGCAGCGTCCTCTGGCATTCGCAATATGAAGGACAGGAGATGGTCTTCGCGGCGGGAAGAAATTTCGAGTGCTCGAAGGTTAGCAAGACCGTCACCGTTATCTCGATTTCGCCTTTCGCCGGCGGCGGCGCGGATACCGAGTCGGTAACGCACCGCTATTGGTACTCGCCCGATATTCAATTCTTCGTCAAAGATCAAGAACGTGGGAAATCCGGCGATAGCTCGAATACTTACTTTACGCGAACGCTCGTCTCGTGTCAATTGGCGAAATAAACCTTGATTTGCCTTAGGGCGTGATTTTTTGTGCATTCTCCAGAGCGGCTTGCTCGGTTGGAATGCGAATGCGGAGCAATAGGATTGCATCGAGCACCGAGAAGATGATACACGTCGCATACAGCCCGAAGATGAGGGGCACCGAAAACAGTTCGAGGGCGACGGCAATATAATTCGGATGCCGCGCGAACCGGAACGGGCCGCTTGCGACAAGCTGCTCGCCGGGGATTGCGACAACCCGCGTGGTCCATCGCTTCCCGAGTGTGTGGCGGGTCCAAAAGCGCAGTGCCTGCGCAAGCGCGAACACCGCCAGGGCCACGGGCCAGAACGGCGCGAGTGGAAATCCGCGCGCTAGGAACTCGATGACAAGACTTGCAAAAAATGCAGCGTGCATCGCCACGATTGCGGGATAATGCCGCGCACCAAATTCCCGTCCGCCCATTTCGAGGAGTCTTCGGAAGTTCCGGTTCGCGGCGCGAAGCTCCAACATTCGCTCCGCAATGAGAAAGAGGAGGAGCACCGCAAACCATACGGCGTGATGGTAGGCATCGCCCGCGATCATTCCCATCGTAGTAAAACTAATTCGGAACTAAATCCAGGCCCGAGCGCGGAGGCCAGCCCATACTCGCCTGTATTAGCGCGAGTTTCGCGCAGCACCCGCTCCATGATAAAAAAGACGGTCGCGCTCGACATGTTCCCGAAGTTTCGCAGCACATCGAGCGATGGCTGCAACTCGCCGTGCGTAAGCGCGAGCGCCTGAGCATACGCTTCGAGCACTTTCGCGCCGCCGGGATGCGTAAGATAATGAGCAATGTCTGCCACGGTCAGTCCATGGGCGTTCAGCAGTTCGCCGATATTCTCCCGCACCAGTCCGGTAACGATGGATGGAATATCTCGCGAGAGCACGATTTTAAATCCCTCGCTCGTGATTCGCCAGCCCATTACGTCGAGCGAATTCGGGTAGGTTGTCGAAAGGCTTCCAACAATCGAGGGCTGCGCAAAACCATGGCTCGGATGGGGGACTTCATCGCCCGCGACGAGGCAGGCCGCCGCACCATCGGCAAAGAGCGCGGCCGCAACGATATTGCTCTTCGAGCGATCGCCTAATTGATACGCAAGGCTGCACAACTCCACCGAGACGACGAGTGCCCGGTGCTTGGGAAACGCGCGAACATATTCGCTCGCGCGCGCAATCGCTGCCACGCCCGCCGCGCAGCCCAGACCCCAAACCGGAATTCGCTTGATGTGCGGATTGAGGGGAATCTTGTTGAAGAGCCGCGCATCGATCGAAGGCGTCGAAAGTCCGGTCGTCGAAACGAAAAAAATGGCGTCGAATGCTTGGGTCCCGATGCCGCATTGCTCGGTCAATTTTACAACGACTTCTTCGGCGAGCGCGAGCGAGGACTCGATATACCGGTCGTTCGCTTCGGTGAAAGTATGCGGCTGAAAAAACCAGTCGATCTCCGTCGCGAAGTGGCGACGGTCGATGAGCGCGTTATCGAAGACCGGGAGCAGGTGCTTAATTTCTCCGCCGAATAGTTGCTCGGCGAACCGTTTCGCGTCCTGCTGTTCGAGAACGTTCGGCGGCGTAGCGGTTGTAAGTCCGGCAATATAGGGCATGAATGAGTTTCGTTTATTGACTTATAGACACGAAAGTGCCAAAAGCAGAGTCAACCCAACGAACGAGCGAGCCGAAAAGACTCCTCAGACCGAAAGGGTAGCGGCCTCGTCTGCGATCTCCTCCGGCCTTCCCATGAGTGAGCGAATTTTGGACCATGCCTTTCGCGCTTCGGGAATGCGGAACAGGGTATAGCCTGCGATAATAAGTAGCGCCATGCAGATGCCGGTCAGGATAAGACGCACCAACGAAGGTATTGCTGCGCCGAGGAAGCTGGAGCCAAAATACGTAACGAGTGTGCTCCCTGCCGCAATGGCGAGAATCGCCGCAGAGCGCCATAGGCGCAGGCACGGGCCGATCCAACGGCTGGCCGCGAAGCTTTCGGTTGCAACCACGCCAAGGTTAGCGGCCTGCGTGCCGATCATTGCTCCTAATCCGCCGTAATGCAAGATCAAAAAATAATTTACGACGAGATTGAGGATACCCCACGCGAGCCGGTTCACAAAAACAAACCGTTCCTTTCCGATCACAACGAGCGAAGTGACCTGCATCCCGCCTCCAAACGCGATCACCGTAATGGCTTGCAAAAGAAGGCTCGCCACTAACATCGGCACCGCCCCGGAAAATTTAGCCCCATAAAGAACCTGCATCACCAACGGGGCGAAGGCAAGCATGAAAATGAAAGGCGGCGCGGTGCTAAGCGTTTGAAAACCGGCAATATCCTCCCGTCCTTTTTGAAGCCGGCGGTATGCTACCCCCCTCGGAGGACTCCCGGGCTTCCCTCCGCCAGCAGCCAGTGCTTCCGAGGATTTTCGCTCGTCTTCTTGCGCGAATTCGCTGAACACGCTGACGAGCGTTCCACCCAGCCCAAAGAGGACGATGTATTCTGTCATTAGTCCGAGCCGTGCGGCCGCATCGTAGAGGCCGATGTCTCGGGCATTCTCGCCGAGCAGCGCGCGCATCATCAGAATATCCGGCTGCCGGCCGAGCACCGTGCTCAATATGTCTGATCCCCAGGTGGTGATGCCATACAGCATGAATGGCATCAGCAGAAAAATTCGGACGCGGCTTGGTTTGCTGATGAAGCCGGTAAGGCGGCGGCGAAAGTTAGCGAATTCCAAGCGAAGTCCGAGGCTCGTTTCCCGCTCTACGTGATGGTGAACCCAATACAAGAGCAGCGTGGCGATAAAAAGAGCGGAGAAAGCATGAAGGGCTACCGCGCCCTCGATCGAGATATGGCCGGTCGCCAGCAGGAGTGCCCCAACGCCAAGCAGCGCAAGCCGGCCGAAGAGGCTTGCAAAGAAAACCCATTTCGTTTGCAATAGTCCGATCAGGGTGTACGTGGAAAATGCAACGGCCGCCTGCGCAAATAAGAAGATCGTGAGCCACGGCCACAGCGCGCGAATGTTGCCGAGGGACGCGGCAAGATCCGACGAATAATTGGGAAGGACCGCGAGCACAAGGACTACAAGCAGCGCCAGGCACAGATTGACAAACAAACGGAATGCGAGCAACTCGATCAGAAAGGGACGAATACCCTCCACCTTTGCTTCGCCAAACGACCGCTCCCCACGAAGAATACGCGGCAAATAGCGGAGCAAAACACCATCGACCGCGAAGGCGCCGATCATTGCGACCGTGCCGCTGATGGATAGATAGACGGCATAATTTCCACCCACCTCTGGCCCAAACGCGCGGGCGACCATGATCGCGTAAAGATTGATCCCTCCAAACTCCGCGAGTTTGTAGAGATGATTCCATGCAAAGCCGCGAGTAATTCGATGCGCGCTCATGCCGTTACCTCCGGCCCGTTCTTCTTTGCACCGGAGGAAAAATTAGCATGACAATAGGAGATAGCCTCATACGCATCCCGCGCAAACCGCGGCCAACTAAAATATTCGGCACGAGCGTGGGCGCGGAAGAGAAGCCGGGCACGATCTTCCTCGGAAAGCGAGATAGCCTGTTCCAGCGTATGCCCAAGTGCATGCCAATCATTTTCGGGAAATACCAATCCGGCATCGCCGATGACTTCGGGAATCGCGCCGGAGGACGAACCGATCACGGTTTTGCCCGCCGCCATCGCTTCGACGAGCACGCGGCCAAATTGCTCCGCCCACATGCCTTGCCGGCGGCTTGGGAGCACAAGAACATCGAGCGCGCGCATGTAATCCGGAATGTCTCGCTGCGGCACGGAGTGGACACGCCGAACGGCCTCCGCAATGCCGCGCGCTTGTGCGAGCCGCATGATTTCTTGTTCGGCCTCGCCGCTCCCGACAAGAAGCAGTTTCATTCCACGCTCAGGATGCTCTGATTTTAATTGCGCGAATGCTTCGATAAGCAGATCGACACCTTTCATCCTCATTAGCCGGCCAATGTAGCCGATCACCATATCACCGGCTTCTATATTCAGCGCCGAGCGAATCTCGCGCGACCGGTCATGACTTCGGGATTGAAACGCGGCCGTATCCACTCCATATCCAACCGTTTGAAGTGGCCGAGTGAATCCCGATTCTCGCAGCACTTCGATCCCCGCCGAATTTGCGGTAAGCCCATAGTGCATTCGTGGCAGGGTTCGACGAGCAATGTTGCGATAAACGATTGATGGACGATAATCGAACGTCGTGAGTGAAAGATTATTCCACGTAAAGAACACCACCGGAATTCGCGGCGCGACCAGCGACTTTGCAAAAAGGATTTCCGTCGCAAAAATCGAAAATGGTTCTTCCATGAGGAAGAGAACTTCCGGCCGTGAAATTTGAAACGCGCGCAAAAGCCCGGAAGTATAAAACCCTCGGTTCTCATAGCCGCGCCACGCTGCGTTGCCAACAACCGTCGCATAGGGAGCGTCTTCGGCGAGCGGCTCGAACGGCATCGGCAATCCATTCATTCGCCATTCCTTCACTGTGAGCATGGTGAGCGTCATACCGGGCATGGCGCCAAGCTCGTCGGCACACCTGCGATACACGGCGTTCGCGAACATGGAATTTACAATCAGTGTCCGCATGGGCAATCGAAATCAGGGATTCGTCTCAGGCTTCGCGTTCGTACTTTTCGCATTCGTACTCTTCGCGTCCGTTCGCTCCGCAATCGGCCCTGCGTCCGCGCCATAAGATCCCGGAAGATGTAAGGGGGGTAGCAACTCGGCACGGTTCCCATGGCGAATGGAGGCCAGAACATTGAGGAGCCGATAATGGACCAGCGGCCGCTGCCGGATATCGCGGTAAAACCATTCGAATGCCGTGAGAGCCAATCCAGCGGCCAGGCCGAGCAAAAGCCCCACGATTGCATACATCTTGCGGTTCGGAGAAGAAGGCCCGGCGGGCGGCAGGGCCGCATCGAGAACCTGGAGCGAAGGAAGATCTCGTTGTTCGGCAATCCGCTCTTGCTCGAGCTCTCCGCGCAAATACCCGGTCACCTGTTCGAGGACTTTGACCTCGCGCAAATAGCCCGCGAGTTCCCGCGAGAGCGCGGGAGCGCTCTTGAGCGCGAGCACATACTCTCCGGCTCCGCCGCTGTCATATTTATTCAACTCTTCTTGTGCCGCTTCGTGCTCGGCATCGAGGATTCGGATGCGCGGGTCGTTCGGGCCAAGTTCCCGCTCATCGACGTTGCGCTCCATTTCCAGTTGCTGCATCTGGCTCGTCAACTTGGCGGCTGCGCCCACGGTTGCCGTGAGTTGCTCCGGCAGCGCAATGGCGCCGTTCGTCTCCTGAAATTGCTGCAACCGGCCATAGGCGCTATCGAGCTCCGCCATTTTGGCTGTGTATTCCTGTTGCACGAACATACGGGTGGCTTTCGCGCTGGTCATAAGCCGGTCGCGATTAAAGCGGTCGAGCGACGCGACGAAAGTATTCGCTAGATACGCTGTCATCTTGCGAGTCGAATCCAGGGCTGCCCGGGAGGCGAACTTGGGCGCGGCAAGTTTTACGGTAACGTTCAGCAGGCCGGTTCGCAGGGCGTCTCCCTGGATGCTGCCATTCAAAGTATTTACAATTCCCGTTTGGCTCGTGTCACGCCGATAGAAAAAGTGGTGAATGGCGGAGTCCTTCGCGACATCTTCCGCAACTGTCCGTGATTCGATGATCGTCTTGAATAGGTCCAGTGTGGGATTGACGCCCAAATCGCCCCCGAGCAAGTTGAGGGCCGAGGAAGCGGAGGAATTCGAAAGAAAGGAGAGGAGTCCTCCCATGCCTTCATGTTCCGGCGGCATTACGCTCACATTCGCAACAAATACTTCTGGCCGCGTGTAGGAAAAAAGCACGAGCGCCACCGTACCGGCGACCGCAAGGAGAACGATGCGCTTCCATCGGCGGGCGGAAAATGTCATAAACTCCGGCTTCGCTGAAAACTCCGGGTAGGAGTGTGCGCCATTAGGAGGGTGGTTCATACGCGCAGTTTCGTTCGCCATCATTATTACAATTTGTTCTTTACAAGCAAAAGGATTACCGAGGCGATCGTAAGGATCTGAGCTGTCACGGCTGTAATAGTATCCACATCTTTCCAAAAGTGCGACTCATACCTCGGCACGATGATCATATCGCCCGGAATGATTCGATAATCCGAATTCGATCTCGGGTCGATATAGGAGCCGGAGTTCGGATCGACGATCCGGAGCGCGCTGGGGTCCGCATTCTCGGAAAACCCTCCCGCTTTTTCTATGTAGTCTTTCCACGAGCCGCCTTCGATAAATTCCACATTCCCCTGATCGTTTACGCTCCCGGAGACCGAGACGTAACCGAGCGCCCGGGGGATGTAAATCGAGTCCTGTTCGCGAAGAAGCAAATTTTGGGATTCGTCGCCACTCATAAGCTTCTTAAAATCGACGACCATATTCGAGCGGTACTGGTCGATCCGCGCCGTGAGATAGGTATATTCTTCCTCCGACAATCCTTCCTTCATATACGGCTCCACGGTTTTGATTCGAACAAACTCGGGGTCATTTTCCCATTCGTTGAGAAGCCCCGTGCGGCGAATTAACATAGCTTGGGAGAGGGAAGCATCCGGCAAAATTCCACCTGCCTGATCGATAATATCTTTAATTCGCGTCTTCCCAGGCTCCATGGGGTACGTTCCCGGAAATGGAACTTCGCCACCGATGCCGACGAGCCTCGGCACATGATACTGCGAAAAGGCGCGGATGAAGATTTGATCGCCATCGCGAAGCAGAGGATTTTCACCCTTTGCTAAATCGAACCAGAACCACTGGGCATGTACGGGATCGCTCGGGGAAAATCTGGCGATCTCGATGGAATCGGGCTCCGAGCCGGGCAAGAGCCCTTGGCACAGCGCCAGGGCTGTGGAAAGCGAATCTCCCTCGACAAATTCCATTCGCTGCGGCATCGCCACGCTCCCGGAAACAAGCACGTATTGTTTTGCCACCGGAACGATAATGACATCACCCGCCTCGACCGGAGGGTTCGCCGCAAGATCGCCCAGCGCATAATAGCGGAATAAATCGGCATGGGCGCGAAGCGCACCCGTGGGCGTGCGGATTTCAATATTACGGAGCGAGGAATTCGACTTAAATCCGCCGGACTTATCGATTACTTCGCTTACCCGTTCCAGTGCCGTGGCTGTTTGAATACCCGGCGAGAGGACTTCCCCCAGGATATTTACTTTAATAGGCCGCAAATGCCGAAGCGAGAGCGATACATCCGGCGATTTATAATCCCGAGCCAACTCCGTCCGGACTTTCTTCTCCGCCTCGTCAATCGTTAGCCCCGCCACCGGAACGCTGCCAACTCCGGGTATCAGCAGCCGGCCTTCGGGTGTAACAGTAAGGTCCTGGTCCAGACCATGCATGGCATAGACCACTAAATAGACCCCATCGCCGGGGCCGAGCGTATAGGTTGCCGGATCGACCGGCGCTTCGAGAGCCTGCGGATTCGAACCGGCGCGGCCTGCTTGCCGCTCAGCCATTAAGTGCTCGGTTGCGGTATCAGCTACGCCGATCCGGTTTTGGAACGAAGAGTAAATTTCAGACGAGGTAAGCTGTGCAAAAGCCGGATGACTCCAAACCGAAAATCCGATTGTCGAACAGGCCGCTATCAGCGTTAACGTCTTCTTTATCAATGCGTTGAACAATTTTGCTATAAGTAATTTCTAAAAGCGAGAACCAGGCTTCGGAAGGAGGAGCGAGGCGTGGTGGAGGGCGAACCCCCCAATGCGAAAAAAGCGATCATTCGTGGCGCGACATCCGTAAGGTGATGCGCTTCTCATTCAGTTCCGATTAATCGGCTCGGGAATTGGGCAAATTTCAATACCTTACTTGGCGCACACATTTTTTGCACTGGAATTTTTCAAAAAATTCATACTAATGTTTGAGCACCTGTTTTCTTACGGAAGATAACTTGAAAAATTCCAAAACGCGCATTTGTGCTTCATGAATAATGGCGTTTTTAATTCATTTTTATACTTTTCTTAAAATTTGTTCATAAAAACCACTGCTTTTTAGTTCCTACGTCTTTAGGAAAAGATAGTTTTCAAAAAGATAAATTGTTTTTGTAACCGAGGACAATTCCCGCGTTTTAGTAGTATATTGTAATATAACTTTTGACGCCCGCTGCCCTGCATGAGCGATCATGCGCCGACGAGCATTGTGCTTATACAATTAGAATAACTCGACCATGAACATTTTTAAGTTCCATCATACTACAACTCCGCACTCCGCATCGCATCGCATCGCATCGCATCGCATCGCATCGCATCGCATCGCATCGCATCGCATCGCATCGCATCGCATCGCATCGCATCGCATCGCATCGCATCGCATCGCATCGCATCGCGCCGCGTCGCGCCGCGTCTCAGAAAGGTTCCTAACCATGCTGGCCCTTCTTGCCGCGTTCCTTCTTAGCCTTTCGGGCGCCCGCGCACAATCGAACACGGAATACAGCTTCCGGCAGCAATCCGTTATCGACGGGCAAGCCTACAGCAGCAATGATCTTGGCGATTCCGTACCCGTTCTTACAATGGATTGCCTTGCCGCCAACGGTTACGGACAGTGGACCCTCAGCAGTCAAAATGGTAGCGGAACAGGTCCTGGCGGCGCGACCACGTATCCAGCCGGATGGTTCTTGCTGGCGAACGGACTTTACCAGCCATGCACACATTATGCCGCGAGCGACATCACCGATTATCCCGGCTGTATCCCCCCCGGCGTGGTGCAAAACGCTTCGATGGAACCGCTCCCTAATCCCAAAGCGACGGCAAATCTCGATGGTTCGGTGAACTATGTCTCTCCGACGGGAGCAACATTCAATATCGAATGGATCGGGCCATCCGATGTCGATCTATCCTTGGGTTTTCTTTCGAATCCCACTCCGCCGATGAACATCATCAAAACCACCGGCCTATCTCCCGCACCCCACGCACTTACCGTCTCTACGAGCGCTCATCCTGTTTTCATCGAAGGCGATTTCCGCGATGAGTTCGATGTCTGCTCCGATGCGTCGTATCTCTACATCGTGTGGGAATTTATGAACGGCGCGACCAAAGAAATTTGGGTCACCGCCATTCCCATCGGCTCATCAACGGCCGCTCTTCCACCGATTAAAGTGGATAACGGTTCCTTCCCAACGATCACCTGCGATCCACGGAATAATCGCGGTGGTGGTGCTCCACAATTCTACGTAGCCTATATCGATCCAGCGGGAACTCATGTTAAAACCGCTCTCTATAGTGGTGGTATGTTCACTCTCTCTACGCTGAACACGAACTTTTGGGACCCGAACCTTGCCAACCCCAACATGATCCCTTATTACTCAGCGCTCCATGCGCGCATCGTGCAAAGCAGCGTGCTCGGCGGGGCTTCCTCGGTTGGCGTCTATGCCATCGTCACGCATGGCAGCAACTCCACTTCGCTCATTTACTATTCCCCGAGCGGCATCGCCGGCCCGGCAAATTATGTGGCAGGACAGGAATGGGCACCGCCATCGCCGATATCATTCCCGCCAAAACCCAATGTCTTGAATGCGCCGATCATTGCGTTCGCGAATCCGTATGATAATCAAGCGGGATGGCAATCGACCGATCAAATTCATTGCCTGTACCAATATGATCTTGGCGCGACCAACTCACCACGATACCCAATCGCGATTGTTCGCGGTTCCGATATTGCCGCGCAGTATCCGGTCCAACCAGGTCCTGATCCATTGAACCCATTGAGCAATACCGCTCTCATCATCAATCAGTCGGGCGGCGCACTGATGAGCGATCCATCGGGAAATTTAACAGTTCCAATAAACTGGTACGTCGGTGCAGTGAACCAAATGGGAATTCACGTCCATTGGCATGTGGGTGCGCCCGGAGCGGGAACACATTTTTATTCGCGTGACACCGGCCGCTCCTTCGATGAACCGATCGACGAGAATACTCTGGTAACGGATATATGTACCATAAGCGATGGTACAGCGCACGGCGGGACAGTGGGGGCCACCCTTGGCGGATTGGTGGGAACAATAGTATTACCGGGCGAGACGATGGCAATATGGACTGATCCGAACTATGGCTTCTCCCTCACCGACCCTAATTACGGGCTTTATCAGCCACGTACCTATGGCATAAATCCAAACCCGATCACATGGCTCGCAAGCCTCGACAGCCATGTCGGCCAGCTTGACTTCGTGGGAGAAAATGTGCAACTGAATATTGGTGACAATAACTTGATGTACCCGCCTGATAACTTAACGGATATGCCATACTTCTATTTCAATTTCCTTGGGCAGAACTCAGGCGCTACACAGAGCGTAGTCATTAATGGAACATGGAATTATTATGGGCTTGTTGGAGTGCATAATCCCACCACGCTTGCTACGAATACAACGAGCACCGATTACACGAGCAGTTATCTCACGGCTTCGCCATTTACAAATGGCGGATTACCCATCTCTGCTATATTAAGTCCCGAAATTATTAATACCCCGACCGACGGTGGCGGCGGAAATATTCAAATCGGAACGTCGTGGACGGGAGGAGGCGAGGCAGGTCCCTATGATGTACCAGGAACGCTCATCGTCCATGGCGGCGCAAAGTTCTTTTGTAGCGAAAACACATCCTTTACAATCCAGCCCGATAGATTTCGCACTTCCGGCAACGTCGATGTCCTTTATGATGGGAACGTCTTTCCGATAAATAATGCATATTTCAATATCTCAGATACAACAGGGATGCTGGAACTCGATGGCAAGACGTATCTTGAATCTTCGCAGCATATTTACGACTCGAGTACTTGGTGGGAAGAAGGTGGTAATATCCGAGGCCACATTCCCTACCTTTACACACAGGCAACCCTTGACCGACCAGCATATCAAGCCGATGATGTAATTCTGCAAATCGGCGAATCCTGGGATAAAACAGTCCACACCACGGAACCGACTGCTTTCGATGCGGAGGGTTTTTATTTTTATAATACAAATGCCGACAATCCCGGTGGAAAGAGCGAAATACGGATTGGCTATTCTGATCAGAACGAAGGCATTTGGCTTGAAGAGGGTGATGCTAATGGTGGAGATATTTTGTTTAACGGCGGTGAAGCCGACGCTGTCGAAATTCACATGATTGACCCGAACGAAACCTATGTCTGGACTGGCGGTGGGTCCCCAACCTTGCACCCTGATAATTATACCATTGAGAATATGTACTTCAACGATATTCGTGGAGACGTAATCCTGATGGAGCAAGATCAGATTAATACTAACGATAATACTTACTATCCTTACGAGTATGGCCATATTTCGATTTTGAATAATACCTTCCTCACTTGGGCAGCGAACGTCGGGTATCCACTCAAATATGACGGCTCTCCATATTTCGTTACCGGAATACACGCAATCGGTTTTAATAGCCAAGGCTATCTCAATAACGGAGTATCTTTTACGCAGTATGGACCCGTGGATATTGACGGGAATCAATTCACTTCCACAAATTGCAATAGCCTCGTTGACTATGCTGGAGACGATTTTCCATCTGACGCAGCAATCATGCTCGAAAATACTACAGCGAACGTGGAAAGCAACGTTATTAAAGATCCGGGATATGTAGTCGGCATTAAGATCGTTGAATCTCAACACGGGCTTTCACCGGTCTATTCTTATTCCCTGCTTTGCAGCAACGATATTGAGAACCTGACGGACGATTGCGCCAATATAAATGATCCCGATCATGGAACCGGCATTTTGTCTCGTTATAGTAAGTGGGCCCCCCAGGGCGATGTTAGACTGAATACTATTAGTAATAACGATCGTGGCTACCGCTCGGAGTTCAAGGACTTTCCACGCCTTATTGGGAATACGATCACCGGAAATGATTCACGTTATAGTATTGAGGCTGTGACTTACTCCACAATAGACATGACCGGCGTCCACGACGCAAACGATGATTACGCTGCGTATAATACAATTGCTGGAACGTCCAACAATTTAGTGGGAACTTTTGGGACTGTAGCTCCACTCGGCGTCATCAATATCTATGACGCAACTTCTAACGTGTACCTTGGCCAACTAGGCCCCGGCTACTCTAACTGGGGGCATAATAACATCACAACAACACCTCAAGAATACGATCCTAATTATCAGACCCTTATCGGAGCATTCTCCACAATCGACCTTGGCAATATTGATTTCAATTATTGGGGTTCGGGCGTGCGGCCTGACCTATATAACACGGAAGCCTCCGCTGGCCCTAACGAGCAAGATTACTATTGGACTTCGTCTGGAACCTCTGGGCCTATCAATGCTCAGGCTACGGGTACTAATACGCTTAGTTACTCTTGCACAACAGCCTTTGATTCCCCACAGACCGCTTCTGGTATTACGTGTGGCGGTGGCTGGGGTGGCTTAACTACAACTAAGAAAGAACTGAAACGACCGTTAGCAATTCAGGATACTAACTCAGACACTTGCAAGAATCGTTGGTTTTCGGGCTATCTTGCTTTTGGGAACGACCAGTGGCAGGAAGTCTTCGACACGTTAACTTATTTTATCGAAACGTGCCCACACCATCCGAATGCACCTAATGCGTTCTCAATGATAAGCGATGCGGTTGTTAATCTTTATGGTCCGGGTGGCGGCAGCTATAGGGCAACATATGAGGCATGGCTTGATTCAGTGCTTTATCTGGATACTACTAATCCAGAATACTATTGTGCCTGTGCTGAAGAAATAGCAGGATATTTACCGCTTCCCCATGACACGACACCTGGGTATTTCTCGCGCTGGACGAATATTCCGCTGGCTGTTCTTCAATGGCTAATTGAGAACACAACATGCGATACTCCTTTCCTGGGGCAGGAGTACGATCTATCGCGGCAAACGCAGCTGAACCAGTGGTCGAATGATCCGACCGCTTATAAGCTGGATACGACGCTTCCACCTCTGGATTCCATTCAGCCGGGCTTAAAGGAACTATTGGAAAAACACTTCCTGTATTCGGATGTAAGCGAACGCCAAGGGCCAGCCATACTCTCCAACGCTTCCGCTTCTCCAAATCCAGTAAATTCTGGAACCATCATTTCCTTCGGCATCAGCAAGGAGGCTTACGTGAAGATCGAGGTGTTCGATATATTGGGGAACCGGGTTTCGTCGGCAGGCTTCGAGAGCTTGTTCGAGCCGGGGAATAAAGCGGTTCCCATTTCGCTGCAGGGGCTGCCGAGCGGCACTTATTTCGCACGCATCGTTACGGCGTATGGGGAAGTTCAAACCGTGAAATTGGTGAAGGAATGAAAACATTACTTTTTATCGCGCTCGCGCTGGCCGGAATGGTTCCGGCCAGCGGGCGTGCGCAGACATCGGCTCCCGGCCCGCTCTCATTTGGCCTGCGCACAGGTCGAGCGAGGACGCTCG
>DASRZC010000145.1:0-5284 GCA_035686785.1 Kapaibacterium sp. (SeqCode) | reverse complement strand
CGCGAACGCGAACGGCACCGCAAGCAGCGAAAAGCCCAGGAACAGCATCGGCGGATGAATAACGATCCAAAGATTTTCGAGCGAAGGATTCAGCCCCTTGCCATCGGCGGGAACCCAACCTTTCAGCACTTCGCCCGGATGGGCGGCGTAGATCGTCTCGAACGGACTCTTCGCCAGCAGCATGATCGAGATAAAAACCAGCACCGAAAGGAAGATCGCCATGACGTGCGCTTCGTACCGCTGGCGCCGCGCATAACGGATCAAGAACAAGGCAATGAGCGAAGTCCATAATCCCCAGAGCATGAAGCTGCCTTCCTGGCTCGCGTAGAAGGTCGAGAAGAGAAGGAACTTACTTAGCTTCCGGGAAGCGTGTTCATAAACATAATTGATCTCGAAGTGATAATTGAAAATATAATAGAGGAGCGTCGCACAGGCGGCCAACATTCCAAGACTTGCAAGCTGCGTTACGCGGCGCGCCGGAATGGTAAGCTCCGTTCGACCGCGCGCCGCAAGAGTATAGAGCACCATCCCCGCGACGGAGGCGGTGAGGGTAAGCGCGAGTGCAATATTTCCGATCATTGAATCTGCTACGATTGTCCGGCGGGCTGCGTGGGCATTTTCATTTTCCCGGAGCTTTCATAGCGCGACGGGCATTTCGTTTGAATTTCAGAGGCTTCGAACACTCCGTTTTCGACTTTCCCGACGCAGACGACGCTGGGTGCGATTTCGAAATTATTGGGCTGGATGCCGGCATATTTCACTGGCATTTCATGACCGAAATGATCCTTCATATAGAAGGAAAATGTATTCGATGCCACATCGTAGTGCGCGCCTTTTGCTTTGTCGAACGTGCCGGAAACCTGTGCGCGGCGCCCATTTTCCTGAGCGTGGGCGAAATCCGAGTAGTCGATTTTGTTATCGACCAGCGCGAACGCCGAAATGCCGATAAATGCGACCGCGACGATCAGAGCGATTATATGCTTGCGTTTCATCCTGCTTTGTCTATCTTGATGAAAAATATTGTGAGACGAAACGAACACTCGTATCGGAGCGCGAGTTCGGTTAAAGTCTCGACATAGAATATGCCCTCGGAGCAATGAAGGCGGCGATTTCCATGTTGTAAATGCCAGTTAAATTCTCATGAGAAACCCCATACTGCTATTATTGATTGCCTCGGCTGCGCTCGCCTCGTGCCACAAGGCCGTGACGCCGCCCATCCCCGAGAAGGACACGATGAACCTTCCCGCGCAGGTCCTCACGGTTCACACTATTCTCACTCACTCTTATGATACAACCATGGCGCCGCAGGATACGACAACGAAATTCGACCTCCGCGATACGATCCACGGCCTTATTCGAACCGATAATGCCGTCGGCGGCACCTCGCTCGTGGGCCGATGGTATTATTTAAAGACCGGGCAGAAGATCGCGGAGAATTCCGCCACGCTTTCGGCGGGCACGAACCTGAGTCACTTCGATCTGATGAATGCAAATCCCTGGCCGCTGGGCAAGTACAAACTCCTCGTGATTGTCGATAGCGTCGTGAAGGATAGCGCGGAGTTCACGGTCGAGAATAATCGCTAAATCTTTGTCGAAATCCTCGGCCCATTGGCTGAAAAAAGCGAAATCGGCTCTTTCAGATCGAGCAGCAAATGGCCGTCGAGATCGATATAATCGAATGCGCCCGTTCCGCAGGCCAGCGCCACGCTCGCGGCCATGCCGATTTCGCTTTCGAGCATGCAACCGATCATCAGCTTGCGTCCGGCCGCTTTCGCGATGCGAATGATGTCCAGCGCGCCGCCGATTCCGGATTTCATTAGCTTCACGTTGACCCCCTGCACGGCGGTCTCTGAAAAAATTCGGTAGGCCTCTGCAGGAGTGCGGCATGCTTCGTCCGCGATAATTGGGATCGGGCATATTCGCGCCACTTCGTCTAAGGCGGCAAGGTCCTCCTTGGGAACCGGCTGCTCGATAAGTTCTAACGTGATGTCATTCCGAAGCAGCGCCTCGGCAAGCTTGACCGTCGAGCGCGGAGTGAGCGATTGATTCGCATCGAGCCGAAAGACTGCTTCTGGAAATTCTTCGGCGATGCCGAGAATCCGATCGATGTCTTCTTCCATCGCTCCGCCGCCGACCTTCATTTTGAAAATGCGAAATCCTTCCAGCCACGCCTGCCTTGCAACTTCGAGCGCGTTGGGAATGCGGGCGATTGTTAGGTCGGTTTCGAGCGTCACATTTTCGCTGCCCAGCAATTTTTCTAAAGCGATACCAGTCTCGGCGGCAAAGGCATTATAAATTGCAATCTCGACGCCGGCGCGCGCGGCAATATCATTCGGAAGCGCGCGTCCCATTTCATGGATGAGATGGGGAAGGTCTTCGATAAGCGCGCCGTGAAGGAGAGCTTCGATCTTTGGCACGGCGGCGAGGACGGTTTCCGGCGTTTCGCCGGTCACATATTGCACGGGCACCGATTCTCCGGGAAATTCCCGGCCATCGTCCGTTCGGAGATGCCAGCGGATGACATTCGCATGAAGCGCACTGCGGATAGAAAGGATGAATGGATTTTTTAGCGGAATCTGAAAATATTCCGCCCGAATGGATTCGATGCGACGTTTCATTACTGCAAAGTTACGATGGCGGAATGGTCTTTGCTCTATTTCTGACTTTCAACCAATATCAATTATCATGCAGACACGATCGAAAAAAGGGATGACGGAAGATTACGAGCAAACGCTGAATGCAATGCAATCCGCGCGCTCGGAGCAAAACATCGCAAGGGAGCATAATGCAAAAGAAACTGGCCGCGGCCAAACTCGCCGCGCTGCAACGGGACGCACCATCGGCTCCGCGACCAAAGACGATCGCCACGGATTAAACACCGACCACGGCACTTCCCGCCGAACCGAATCCCGCAGACAAGGATCCATGGGCAGCGAATCGAAGAGCAAAAGCCACCGGAAGAATATATAAATTCTGGTGAATTATTTTCTCAACGTAGGTCGAAATTTCTGGAAGCCTCTAAAAAATCGTAATTTTGTAAAAAATTATCACCTTCCATGAAATTTGGACACTTAGACGAGATTAGCCAGATCGACTTTTCGATGCCGCCGGACCATCCGGTCACGGCGAAAGTTCTGGATAAGAAACCGGTTAAGCATCCGAACATTTATTCTGGGCTGGCGGAATGGGGCAATGAAGGATTCCCTGGCAAGATTTATCCGAAAGGAACGAAAGCAAAAGATTTTCTAAAGCTCTACGGCGAGCAATTCAAAATTGTCGAACTCAATGCGACGGGATATCGCATTCCTTCCGTCAAAACAGTGGAAGGATGGATAAGTGCGGTAGGCAAAGATTTTATTTTTTGTCCGAAAGTCTCGCAGCCGATTAGTCAGGTCAAGCCGCTCGGGAAAGACCCGAGGGCGCTCCAGCAATTTTACGATGCCATGCGCGCTTTCGGAGACCATCTGGGCGTCGTGTTCCTTCAATTGCATCCAACTTTTTCTCCCAATCGTTATGACGACCTCGTTAACTTTTTCGACACGTGGGACCATACGTTTCCGCTCCACGTCGAACTCCGCCACGCCGATTGGTTCTCGAATCCCGAAGTGCTGAATAATCTGTTCGAAGCAATGCGAAAGCGGAAAATCGGGACTGTCATCACCGATACGCCCGGCCGCCGCGATGTGCTCCACATGGGCCTGACTATGCCCACGGCCTTCATTCGCTTCGAAGGAAATGAACTTCATCCCACTGATTTCACCCGCCTCGACGCCTGGACCGAGCATATCAAGCTCTGGCTCGATCGCGGCCTCGAAACGATTTATTTCTTCCCCCATACCACGACCAAAGCCCTTACGCCAGAGATGTCGAACCATTTCCTTACGCAAATGAACAAGCTCTACAGGCTGGATTTGAAACTGGCGAAGATCGAGGAGCAAGGGAAATTGGAATTGTGACGCACACACACATCAACACACCCCTCGAATTTAGCCCGTTTTCGACAATTTCAAATTTTTTATGTCTCGCACACGCGTTTGTACTTCATAAAGGCACCATTTTCTTGAAAATGGTGCCTAGACCGAGTTCCCTAAAATTCACTTTTCGATTATTCCACTAATTCGCTCTCTGTTTCGATTCCAGCGATTCCGCAAACAGGCGAAGCGAGTTCACTCCGCTCATACGGTCGCGAGCCGTGAGTTCGCCGCTCTTCCTTTCCACAAGAGTGGAGGATAATGTTGCCTAATTTGGCCAGGCAGATCGTGGAAGGAAATAGAAGTTTGCTCGCTTTCCAATCCTGCATGGTCGCGTCCGTTTCCGACTCGCGCGGCTTGCTCGTGATGCGAGCAAGCACAACGTCCTCTTCAAGGGTTGTGCGCAAGCACGAGAGCCGGGCGGCGTTTCGAACGAGATAAATCGGAGAAGGGAAAATCGACGATTACAATGTCGCCGAAAGCGTAACGCATGAATTAATAATTATCGTAAGCGGCATCCTGCTCGGTATAGCCTCGCAGAAATTCTCGTGCGGCAAGCTCCTTCCAGTCTTTATCATCCTGCGCTTCATCGGCAGGCAAAACGACCACATCCACTTTTTCCCGACTGGGAACGGAAGCGAAAGAACGATCTTTCCTTCCGGATTAATCACCTGCTTCGGCATAGTACGGTTGCATAATGATTTGAACGTGCTACGATGTAGTAAGTTCCTTCAGCCGCGCCGCTACTTCCCAAACAAAATCGTGAACCTTACGACGAATCAAGTGTTAACTCGCCGCTCTCATTCAAAAGCCGGACTGCCGTGGTAAGCCAGCGTCATTCGAGCGATCCCCCATCCCGGGTAGAGGATTCACGATCGGTGCAGTAGCCAAGACCTCCAGGAGCTTATGGTAACTATGTAACTGCGGATGAGAGCAATTTGTTGGGTTCCCAACCGCAGGCGCGCGTCCCCACCTTCCTCACTACTTGCGTAGGCAGTTAGTTTAGAGTTCCCACCATTATGTGCTGGCAACTAAACTCAGGGGTTGCGCTCGTTGCTGGACTTAACCAAACACCTCACGGCACGAGCTGACGACAGCCCGCATGATCGCTCATGCTTGCAGCACCTGTACCGCCCCCCTTGCGGGTAGCCCGCTTTCACGGGTTTAGACGGCCTTTCAAGCCCAGGTAAGGTTCTTCGCGTTGCATCGAATTGAACCACATGCTCCACTGCTTGTGCGGGCCCCCGTCAATTCCTTTGAGTTTCACCCTTGCGAGCGTACTCCCCAGGTGGATCACTTAACGCGTTAGCTCC
>DASRZC010000144.1:0-19164 GCA_035686785.1 Kapaibacterium sp. (SeqCode) | reverse complement strand
CGCTGAGTTTTCTCGTAGCGGCAGTTACCTACCTTTCGACGATGCAGCCTTCGATCCCATTTTGGGATTGCGGTGAATTCCTCGGGGCGGCGGCAACGTTAGGAATTTCCCATCCGCCGGGCGCGCCGTTCATGACGCTCGCCGGCCGATTTTTCGAGCTCATCGTCCCCCTTTCCGATCCGGCGGCTCGGCTGAACGCATTTTCGGCGCTGTGCGGGGCGCTCTCGGTGATGTTCCTTTATCTCTGCACCGTCCGGATTATTCGGATGTGGCGCGGCAATCCACTCACCCTGTCGGATGTCATTACGCATTATGGCGGGGCCTTCGTCGCGGCGCTGGCCTTCACCTGGAGCGATAGCGTATGGTTCAACTCGAACGAATTTATCGTGTTCTCGCCGGGCCTGCTCTTTATCGCCCTCATTATTTGGCTGGGCCTCATCTGGTATGAAAAGGCGAGCGAGCCGGGCAGCGAAAAATACCTGCTGCTCATTTTTTATCTCATCGGGCTTTCGATGGGCGTGCATCAAATGTCCATGCTCGCTCTCATTCCGGTGTGGGTTCTCGTCTATTATCGTCATTGGCCGAAGATGACGGTCGGCAAATGGGTGGAGATGCTTGCGACCGGCATGGTTGCGTTTCTCTTTATTTTCCTGATCGTCCTGACGGGCATCGTCGGCTGGTTGGGCGGCGCGAAGCAAGGGACGTTCACGTGGATTACGGCGCTGGCATCGATCGGCTTCGTTATTTATTATTGGAATAATAATCGCCAGCTTGCGAAGCTTGTCCTGACGGGCGCGGGCCTCGTCTTCTTAGGATACACGACTTATGCTTTCGTGATGGTGCGCGGCGCGCAGGACCCGCCGATGGACCAGCACCATCCCTCGACCTTTACGGCACAAGGCAAAAGCGATGGACTCTACGAATATATTTCCCGTCAGCAATATGGCGAAGCGCGGGAATTACCGCGCCGCAATGACGAGCAAGGCGTGAAGGATGATCCGCGCAACGGCCCAACATGGGGCAACGGCACGCCCGCCGATGGCGGCCCGGCCTACACGAGCAGCGCCGAGTTCTTCTGGCGTTACCAAACCAATTGGATGTACATTCGCTATTTGCTTTGGAATTTCGTCGGCCGCGCGAAGGACGTGCAGAACTCGGGAACCGACTGGACGCACACGCTCGGCATTCCCTTTCTCGTCGGACTATTTGGGATTTATTGGCAATTCCGGCGCGACCCGAAGCGCGCGCTGGCCATGATGGCCGGCTTTATCGTCATGGGCATTGTCACCGCATGGTATCAAAACCAGCAGGATGCCCAGCCTCGAGAGCGCGACTATTTTTACGTAGGCGCCTTCTGGGTCTATGCCATGTGGATTGGCATCGGCGTGACGGGAATTATGGAAATGCTGCGCGCATGGCTGGCGAAAAAGCAGAATATGCCATTGCAGGACGCTGGGCCAAAAGACCGAGATGTTCTCGAAGGACCAAAAGAGACCATTCCCGTATTGCGCGGGCAGGGGCCGCTTGGGCTGCTGGGTGGAACGCTCGCGCTTGCCGTTGTGCTCATTCCGCTCAATCAATGCCTGGGGCTGGCGGGCATGTCGCTCTTTGGCGAAAGTTTCCACCATGCCGCGAAATGGGGTATGTTGTCGCGCGAGGATAATAACGTGCCGCTCGAATACGCTTACAATATCTTGCAAAGCTGCGGGCCGAATGCGATTCTTTTCACTGCCGGCGATAACGATACGTTCCCGCTCTGGGCGATTCAGGATATGTATCATATTCGGGACGATGTCCGCATTGTGAATCTCTCGCTCGGCAACATGGGCTGGTATGTCCGGCAATTGAAATACGATCACCCCTTTGGAGCAATGACGGTGAACCTGCCGTCCTTCACGGAAGAGCAGCTTAGCCATCCGGATGAAACGCCGGAAGGTATTCATGCAACCTGGGATACGCCACCCATGGTGACGGTCAACGTTTCGGCGGCGGCAATGCAAAAGTTCACCGGCGTCGCACAGCCTTATTCCTTTAGCTGGAAGTTCACCACCCAAATGGCGGATCCGCAGGATAAGTCGAAGGATGTCTATCAAATTTCGGATCAACTCATCCGGGATATCGTCGTGAATAATATCAACGACCGCCCCATTTATTTTGCGATCGGCCTGCCCTCCAGTTATTGGGATGGGCTGGACCAGCACGGCGAGTTCGAGGGCATGGTCGCGCGAATCGTACCGACAGAGCACCCCGCACCTCGGCAGTTGTTCGATGGTGACCTCAATGAGCCGGTCTATAAGAAGATCGCATATAATCTCGCTCCCACACTCGAAGAGAAGCCCTATCCCGCGATGGTCTTGAACACGTTCCGGGATCCCGATGCGAATTTAGGCGGCTTCGACGATCAGGCGAAGCCATCCTACCTCGAACTCTATGCGCGGCTTGCAAATTGGGAGATCAATCATAATAATCTTCCCGAAGCCCGCCGCGCGCTCGATACCCTCGAAGCGCGAATGCCGCCAAAGCTTGTGGACTGGGATTACAACATCCTGCAACTCATCGGACAACTTTATCAGGCGACGGGTGAGAAGGCCAAGGCGCAGGAATACATCAAAATGGCTGCGCAAAAAATGAACGCAACGCCTGCGGACGAAGGAGCCGTCGGCAGCGACCAATATCTCCAAAACGAATTCCGTAAGGGCGATCTCTATATCAGCGCGGAAATGTACGATTCCGCTCGCTCGGTATTCTCCGCGCTCCGCGCCGAGACGCAGGGCGGCAACCAACTCTTCGTCAACTTCCGGCTCGAGCAAATTGACGAAAAAGTATTGGAGCAGCAAGGAAAGAAGAAAGAGGCGCTGGCGAAATTAGATGCGATCCTGACGAAGTATGCGCAACTCGCGCAAATGGGGGCCGGAAGCGAACTGGCCGCCGTAAAACAGGACCGCGACCAGCTTGCGGCAGAATTAGGGGTCGTCGATTCTATCAAAGGTACGCCCGCGCCCGGCGCGGCGCCCGTGCCCGATATTTCACAGGCGCCGGCGGCGGCTAAACCGCCTGCCACCGTCACCAAAAAACCGAACGGAGCTGCGAAGAAAACAAACGGCGCCGCCAAGCAGAAATAATTACGGAATTGCCGCCCCTGAGTGCTACTATCGCTTATCATTCCAGCCTATAACGAGGCCGATCGCATCGGCCCTTCGCTCGAGAAGGCCTATCGCTATCTGGAAACGACCGATTACGATGGCGAAATCATCGTCGTCGACGATGGTTCCACCGACCGGTCGCTCGAAGCGATCGAAGCAAGCTTTGCACGGAAACCAAAAGATTTGGATCGTATCGCGATGCGGCTCATCGCGGTCGGGGTAAATATGGGGAAAGGCGCGGCCGTGCGCCGGGGGATGCTCGAAGCCCACGGCCGCGTGCGCATTTTTACAGATGCGGATTTTTCGACTCCCATCCAGGAAATTTCGAAGGTCCTCCCGCTCGTAGCTTCCGGCGAATACGATGTTGTCATCGGCAGCCGCGCCGCCGAAGGGCGGATGCTCGTCAAGAAACACCAGCCCTGGTACCGCGAAGCGATGGGACGATTCTATAATATCCTCGTCCAGCTCTTCGTCTTCCGCGGTATTCGGGACACGCAATGCGGCTTCAAGGGGTTTTCGGGCGATGCGGCCACCATCCTCTTTTCGAAGCAGCGCGTGGACGGATTTTCCTTCGATGTAGAAATTCTATACCTCGCGCGGCGGTATGGTTACCGCATTCACGAGATCGCGGTGGAGTGGTATAACGATGAGCGCTCGACCGTCGGAGCACTCACCGATTCGGCGAAAATGTTCTGGGAACTGCTTCGCATTCGAAAGCTGCATTCACACGACCGGTAACTAAATCATTCGTTGATTGGACTTCGATTAAGTCCCGAAAGGACGTAATGTTAATAGCCGGTGACGTAAGTCACCGGAAACAAAAGGCGGAGAGAAGAAAGAGTCCCGAAGGGACGGCATGTTGGAGTCCACACATACCGTCCCTTCGGGACTCCATTAGAGAAAGGCTTATTTTTCCGGTGACTTACGTCAGCGGCTATTGTTACACCGTCCCTCCGGGACTTAATCAGAAATCCTAAAGTTTGAATTCTATTAGCATATAGATGGCACAAGCACCTGCCGCACGACGAAAGACCACGAAGCCGCCGCCTCCACGCGCGGTGGCTGGCCTGCGTTCGGCGAAGGCGGCTCTGGTTCCGGCCTCCCTCCGCCGCTTCAAGCTCTGGCACATCGCGCTGGTTTTTCTCGGCTTGACGCTGATCTTTCATTCCGCGATTCTCTTCGGCGGCAAATTTCTCTGGGAAGATTTCGTCGAGCAGGAGTTTCCATTTCGCACGCTGGCCACGAGTTCGCTCGCGCAGGGCATTATCCCACAATGGGATCCTTACGTCTTCGCCGGAATGCCGTTTATTGCCGATGTCCAGGTGGCGTTTTGGTATCCTTTCAATATGCTGCAATCGCTATTCGTCTCCGGTAACTATTTATCGCCGGTGGTGATGGAGTGGTTTATCCTGCTGCATTTCGCGGTCGCGGGTTTCGGAATGTATTGGTTCTCGAAAAAGATTTTTGAGATCGACGATTGGTCCGCTACCTTTGCCGGAATTGCCTATGGTTTTGGCGGCTATATCGCCGCGCAATCTATCCACCAGATGATCGTCTATCACATCGCGCTGTTTCCCTTCGTCGCGTATTTCTTTTTGCGCGGAATAGATTCCTGGAAACATGGAATCATCGGTGGGCTGATTTTAGGCGCGATGTATCTTGCCGGCCATCCGCAATCGACGCTATACTTTACATTCTTCCTCGCGCTGCTTGCGGTGTATGAGATAGTCTATCGCATTCGCAATAAGCAGGGACCCATCGGACAGATAGGACCCATGGTTCTGGTGAGAATGGCGATTCCCATCCTCATAGGCTTTGGAATTTTCGCGATCCAATTTTTGCCATCGCAGGAACTCGCCAATCTTTCCCGGCGCGAAACGATCACCTACCAGAACTCGCTCGATGGCTCGCTTACGTGGGGACATTTGCTCACTTTCGTTATGCCTCGGCTGTTCGGCCTCACGAATGGCGCGGGCGATGCCAAAGTCCCCTACTGGAACGGCCCCTATTATCTTTCGTGGGAAACCGCGATTTATATTGGCGTCCTGCCACTCTTTTTCGCGGTCATGGCCGGGCTGCTCGCTCGCAAAAAGAAATACGTTCCCTTTTTCGTGGGCATGGCGCTGCTGGCGGTAACGTTTGCACTGGGCGATCACTTTTTCGTCTATCGCATCTTTTTCGCGCTCCCGCTCTTCGATAAGTTCCGCACGCCCGCGCGTATGATGATGCTCTTTAGCTTTGCGGCCTCCGCGCTCGCGGGCGTGGGCTTGGCGAATGCATTAACATTCGCCGGAGCGAAATGGGGCGAGGGAAAAGGTATCGCCGTTCGCATTCTTCTTGTACTTCCCTGGTTCCTGGCGCTCATAGGCGCGTGGCACGCCACCACCTTCCTTTCCACAGCGCCCGATGGCGCGGATGCTTCCATCGCCTGGGCCGCGAGCCTCGCAACGTTCCCGGTCCTTGCGATGATCGCGATCACCGGACTCCATTATTTAGGAAAATTGCGGGGCGATCTTCTGGCCTTTCTTATTATCGGCGTGACCGTCATCGAGCTGTTCAACTATGGCATGACCGTCAACGCCGCACCCGAGGATCCGCGCGATGCCTACCGCGAGCAGCCCCAGCTTGTCGAAATGCTCCAGAACGATCAGGCGAAAGAACTTTCCCGTGCGCGAACGCGGCTTGGGAATCAAATGGTCCTGAAACGCAATCAGGGAGCTTACGACCGCATTCAACTGACCGAAGGCTACGATCCGCTCGTGTTGCAGCGCGTGTTTCCGGAAATGACGAATTCAGATGCGAGCATGGACCTGATGAATCTTAAATGGTCGATCACGCCCGGCGACCATCCTGGATTTGCGATGCGTAAAAATTACCTGCCCCGCGTAAAGCTCTATTATCAGGCCGACATTCTCCCGGATTCGCAGGCGCTTGCCAAACTCAAAACCGACTCTACCTACGATTATCGCAATCGAATCCTTATCGAAGAGCCACTCGAATTCCCGCTCGGCGCGCCCGATCCGGCGGCGACCGCGAGGATAACGAGCTATGGCGATAACGAAATCGCGGCGTCGGTCAAAACCGCTTCGAATGCCATGCTCTTTTTCTCGGAAGTGTGGTATCCCTCATGGAAAGCGTATGTCGATGGCCATCCGGTAAAACTGTATCGCGCGTTTACTTCCCTTCGCGCGGTGGAAGTTCCGGCGGGCACGCACAAGGTCACACTGCGGTATGAGTCCAGCGCGTTCGCCGCGGGAAGCTGGATTACAATTGTGACGCTCCTTCTCTCGCTCAGCGCGCTCGCTTTTCTTTTCGTCCGTGAGCGGCGTTCGAATCGCTTAAAACCCGGAGCCGAGGCGTAATCATGCCTTCCGAAAAAATCCTTGTCCTTGCGCTTCCCGGCATTGGCGATGCGCTGATGGCGACTCCGATGGTCGAGTTGCTGCGCCGCGCCAAACCCAACGCGGAAATTCACGCCTTCATTATGTTCGCGAGCACCCGCGAGATGTACGAGCACGATCCGTTCGTGGATAAAGTCCACTACTACGATTTTTTGAATGAGTCGAAATCGGGCGCGCTCCGATTCGTGAACAATTTGCGAAAAGAACACTTCGATATTTCGATCAATGTGTATCCGCAAAACCGGCGCGAATATAATCTCATCGCCTTTCTCATTGGCGCGAAACAGCGGTTCGCCATCCGCTACCGGCGGCGCGACCCGCAGAATTTAAGCTGGCTGAACACCAAAACGCTCCTGGAAGACGACACGCTGCATTGTGTCGAGGAAAACGTTCGGCTGCTGACACTCCTGGGCATTCGGCATGAACTGAACGAAGCAAGCTTGCCGCCGCTTCGGTTCAATATGGCACCGAACCACGACGAATTCCGCGAGCAGTGGTGCCGGGAACATAATATCTCGAGCGATAGGCCGCTCCTCGGAATGCACGCGGGCACGGCGCGTTTCAAAAATCACATTCGCCGCCGTTGGGAACCGGAAAAATTCGCCGAACTCGCAAATCGTATAGCGATCGAATTGGGAGCGAACGTTCTCCTTTTTGGCGGACCGGAGGACGCCGACGCTAACGCCATCATCCGCGCGCAAGCCGGCTCATTCGTCACGCCCGTCGAGACAAAGAGCATTCTCGATTCCGCCGCGATCATGCGGCGCCTTTCGTTGTTCATTTCCAACGACTCCTCGCTCATGCACATTGCCGGCGCGCTTGGGCTTCCCACGGTTGCCATCTTCGGCCCGACGAACGAGACCTACGTCCATCCCTGGAAAACGCGCTACAAAATAGTTCACACCGGCATCGAATGCCGCCCCTGCTTTGTCTATTCCCCAAAACCGCTCACCTGCTACCGCGAGGACCCCGCCGAGCATTTCCTCTGCATCCGCGCGATCGAAGTCGAACAGGTATTTGCGGCGGTAAAGGAATTGATGTAAGAGAGAGACCAACATGATTACGAATGACCCACGCCTCGCCGATCTTCTTTTGTCAGCCTCCGAAGCCTCCTCGGCCGATGTTGTGATCCTCGGCATTCCGACCGACGAAGGCATTCGCAGGAATGGCGGGCGCATTGGCGCGAGCCAAGCGCCGCACGCCATTCGAGAGTGGCTTGGAAAATTGACGCCGTTCGCAGGACCACATTTCAAACGGCATCTCGATGAGATTCACATTGCTGACATGGGCGATATTGCCGAAAGCGATTTGGAGACGATGCACGAACATGCCTCTTCTATTGCCAAAGACCTCATTGCGGCAGGAAAAATCGTTGTAGCACTTGGCGGAGGCCATGATATTACTTATCCGTTGGTCAGCGGCTTTCGGAGTGGATTCAGTGGACGGGATGGACATAATGGACAGGAATTGGGGTTGATTAATATCGATGCTCACTTGGATGTTCGCGAAAAGAAAAACGGTTTGCATCATTCGGGCAGCAGCTTTCGGTTGCTGCTGGAAGAAGGTATTATGAAGGGCGAGCATTTCGCAGAGATTGGGATTCAATCGTTCGCCGCTTCCAAAGAGCATTTCGATTGGGTGCTTCAGCAAGGCGCGCGGATTCTTACATTCGAAGATGCAACCGAAGCGCATCTGCCGAATGCTTTCGAAGAATGTGAGATCGCGATCACTCGCGGCGATCCCGATTTTCCGGTCTATCTTTCGTTCGACATGGACTGCGTCCGCGCTTCGGACGCGCCCGGCGTGAGCGCGCCGGCACCGATCGGGTTTCTCGCCGAGGAAGCGTATGAGCTTGCTGTCGCGGCTGGGCTTTCAAAAAATGTGCGAATGCTCGATATTGTAGAGGTTAGCCCGCCGCATGACGCCGATGGCCGCACCGCGCGGCTGGCAGCGCGGATGATCGCGGGGTTTCTGGCGGGAGTGGCGAACCGATAAGATCAATGGGACGAATGCGTCCCATGTGACCCATGAGTGCGTTGCACTAATAACAGCCGCGAATTGTTGGGCGAGCGATGAACACAAACGGTCAATCGAAGAACGGACAGTCGCCGAAAACCGGCACCACGCTTGTCAAGCGCGCCTTCCCGCAGATGCTGAAGGGCGGCGTCATCATGGATGTGGTGAATGCCGAGCAGGCGAAGATCGCGGAAGATGCGGGCGCTGTCGCGGTGATGGCGCTCGAACGGGTTCCCGCGGATATTCGCGCCGATGGCGGCGTGGCCCGCATGTCCGACCCTGAACTTATTCTGCAAATCATCAACGCGGTTTCTATTCCCGTGATGGCGAAGGCGCGCATCGGGCATTTCGTGGAAGCGCAGATTTTGCAGGCGCTCGGCGTCGATTGCATCGATGAAAGTGAAGTCCTTACGATGGCCGATGAAGAAAATCACATCGACAAAACAAAATTTGAAATACCCTTTGTCTGCGGCGCGCGAAATCTTGGCGAAGCATTGCGCCGCATCGCCGAAGGCGCGGCGATGATCCGCACCAAAGGCGAAGCCGGAACCGGCGATGTGGTCGAAGCGGTGCGCCACGCGCGCTCGATTTTTGGAGAAATTCGAAAACTCAGTGGGCTTTCAAAAGACGAATTATATAGCGCGGCTAAAAACCTGGCCTCCCCGCTCGACCTGGTGCAAGAAATTGCAACCACCGGTAAACTTCCCGTCGTAAATTTCGCGGCCGGCGGCCTTGCAACACCCGCCGATGCCGCGCTGCTCATGCAGCTTGGCGTGGATGGCGTCTTTGTTGGCTCGGGAATTTTCAAGTCCGGCGATCCCGCAAAGCGCGCCGCCGCAATTGTAAAAGCTACAACCTATTTCAACGATCCCGATGTCCTCGCCGAAGTAAGCCGTGGGCTGGGCGAGCCGATGGTGGGCCGGACGGTCGCGTCGCTCGCCGAACGAGAATTGCTGGCGGTCCGTGGACTCTAAGAGCACCACCCCCCAGCCCACTCCTCTTGTCAGAGGAAGGGGAACTAAGATTGTTGGCGTCCTCGGATTGCAAGGCGATTTCAGGGAACACATCGAAAAACTTGGATCGCTCGGTGCGAAAACGCGCGATGTTCGCCGCACATCCGATCTCGAAGGCATCGATGCGCTCATTATTCCCGGCGGCGAATCGACGGCGGTCGCCATTCTTGAAAAATCGGAAGCGGCGAAAAATATTTTCGACGAAATTCGAGAGCTTGGTAAAAAAGGACTTCCTATCTGGGGCACTTGCATGGGATCGATTCTCCTTGCGAAAAATATCGAAGGTTCCTCACAAGGACGGCTCGGCCTGATGGACATTACCATTCGTCGCAATGCCTTCGGCCCGCAGCGGTTTAGTTCCGAAATCCCGCTTCACATTCCAGGATTGGGCGAATCGGATTTCCCCGGCGTCTTCATTCGTGCGCCGCTCATTACAAAAGCAGGAAAAAATGTCGAGATACTCGGCGAGGTCGAACGCGGTATCGTCATGGCGCGGGAGAAGAATTTACTGGCGACGGTCTTCCATCCCGAAGTTGTCGATGATGCGCGGGTGCATGAGTATTTTCTGAAGATGATAACCTCAGGATCAGTTAGTTGATTGTAACGCCGATCGGAATTTTCAGGTACCCTCCGTAGCTTTGAAAAGGCGTCTGAAAAAATGGCCACGCAAATTCGTAGTAAGCATAAATAAAAGCGCCGAACCACGGAATCGCACTGAGTCCGAAGTTAAACGTTCCTTTCGAATAAAATAAAGTTGGACCTACATCAATCCCCGGTCCTTCCTCGCCTTCGATACCGAGATGAAGGGTAGAATGCTCCTTCCAAAAAGTTAGATCGCATGTAAATCCCCATAGAGGTCCTATCTGTTGAGGGAAATAACTCGCTTCCAATCCCCAGGTAAATCCTCCATTATCGCCCAAAGTATAACCTAACTTCGGGCCGACCGACCAGAATGGCTGCGACTTTGCAACCGCTGGATATATTAAGCAAAGCAATGCAACGAAATAAATCGGTCGGCGCATAATACATTTTGAAACACTTCGAGCCATTCTTAGTTGCAACTTCGAATACTCAACAAATCTGTTCACTATTTGTTTTTCATCAATTATTATCGTATTTTTGTACTACTAATAATTTTAATCATGCACACACTAACAGCAATTTACCGCACACCAGAGAATAAAGAAGAATTCGACAACCATTATCGCGACACGCACACGCCGCTGGCGAAGCAGATGGAAGGACTTCGCAAGATGGAGGTGACGTGGGTCGAGAAGATGCTCACGCCGGGCAACGATACGCTCCCCGCCGCGCCGCATCTCGTCTGCACCATGTATTTCGACGATGCCGAGGCGTTGAACCAAAGCATGAAATCGCCGAACAGCCGCGCAGCCGCGAAGGACCTGATGGGTTTTGCGGGTCCGCTTGTTTCGATGATTACAGGTCGAACTGAGGAAATAGCGCTATAAAAAGAAATTGATTTACACTGTCATCCTGAGCGGAGCAAAACGGAGCGACAGCGGAGTTTTGCGGAGTCGAAGGATCTCCGGCAATTCACCACGCTGCCTAACCACACGAGATCCTTCGACTCCGTTCGTCCCTCCTTCGTCGGGACGAACTCCGCTCAGGATGACATCTTAAAACGAACAGCATCATGGCAAAAAAATCATCGCAGGAACTGAATCCTTATACGGAAAAGCGCACGCTCGATTTTTCTCATATTCTTTATGAGAAGAATGAGTACGTCGCAACGCTCACGATTAATCGGCCGGAAGTGCTGAATTGCCTGAATCTCACGACGCTGCGCGAAATGATGATCGCCATCGAGGACGCGGAGTGGGACGATGACATTGCCGTGCTCGTCATCACTGGCGCGGGCGATGTGGCTTTCTCCACCGGCGCGGATTTGAAGGAGCAGGAAGAATTTTTCCTCGGCAACCCGAACGATTACTACAAATGGATGCGCGTTTTTATCGAGATGCACGAGCGCTTGCGCAACATCGGCAAGCCGACCGTCGCTCGATTGAACGGCATGGTGGTGGGCGGGGGCAATGAGGTGAATCTCTCGTGCGATCTGGCGATCGCGGCCGATCACATCATAATCAAACAAGTCGGCGCGGCGCGCGGTAGCGTAGCAGCCGCGGGCGCGACGCAATGGCTGCCGCTTATCGTCGGCGAGCGGCGGGCGCGCGAAATTCTTTTCCTGTGCGAGGATATTCCGGCGGAGAAAGCACTTGCGTGGGGATTAGTAAATGAGGTAGTGCCCAAGGAAGATCTCGATCGCGCGGTCGCAAGGCTCTGCGAGAAACTCTATAATAAACTTCCAGAATGCTTGCGTTATACCAAGCAGCAAGTGAATTTCTGGAAAGATTTGTCGTGGCATTCGACGATCGGCCACGCGCGCGACTGGCTTTCCATCCACAATCTTTCGCCTGAAGTGACGGAAGGCATCAGCGCCTTCACCGAAAAGCGGCCCGTCAATTACAAAAAAATTCGGAGGCGGACGGATTAGGCAACTTCCTCATGGTCGTGAATCCTATCGAGTTCGATTTCGGTCATGCCATCGGGCCCGGTTCGGATGATGTTTTTGAATTTATGGCCGAAGACCACTTCTTTCGTCCGGTAAGAAGTCCTGGCATGGACGGTCTGTGAGAACATATCGTCGAATGCTCTCAGGAGGACGAGGAATTCGGCTTCCGAGCGATACAATTGTTCTTCCGTGACGCCCAAAAGCGGGCTGTGCTCGTCGATGGGATGGACGACGGTCCAACTCAGATGAAAGAAATTTACCGACCGGCGTTCGAGATCGAGCGGATAAAATTTACGTGTCTGGCCACCGCCCGCCAAAGGTTCCAGCCGGCTTAGGGTCACTTCCGCCTCCACATCGATGAGCTGGTTTTTCCGCTGGTTCGCCACGCGGAACATGAAGCCGGTGATATGCTCGTAGGGCGCGACCACGGCATGGCTGCTAAAAATAATCTTTGCGACGGGCCGTGAAAACCGTCCATACACGAGGCCCGTTGCAAACGCGAACGAGAGCAGCCCTGCAAGTGATTCAAATGCTGAAGCGATATTTGCCGCATCCCCCACCGGTGCGATACGACCAAACCCGACCGTCGTGAAAGTTTGGGTGCTGAAGAAGATCGCTTGAAGATACTGTTCGGAAAGGGAATGACCGTCGATTCCAGAAAATCCATTCAATCCAATCGCGAGATAGACCGCGCCAAAAAAGGCATTGATCGCGATATACGTAAGGAGAATCAGCAGGTTGAATTTCCACCACGGGATCGAAATAAGATAATGATACCCGCTAAACCACTCATGGAATGGAAGCCCCTTGCGACGCACGTTGAAACTGCCATCGCGATTGAGCAGGCGCACGCGCGACTCGGCCGCTTTGGTGCCGATGCCTAAATCTTCGAAGCGTCTGGTAGCCATTGCTTTGATGGAACAGCCCGGCAGGAGAAAGCAGTTCGATGCGACGGAATTACACCCGCCTAAAGAAAGAGAAACCTCTACGCAGTGTGCAACTGCTGACGAAGCCACTCGACCGACACAATGGATTCGGCGCCCGGCATTCCGATGAGCGCGCGGCCATGGTTATCGACGGCCCAGATGGGCTGCCCCACGAAGGCGGGAATATCCAGCGGGCGCGGATGCCGCAGCGGAATATTCAGAATATATTCGATCAGTTTATCCTGAATAAACCGGTCGCCGGACTCGCGCGCAAATCGGATCGCATCGAGCACGTCGGAGACGTTCTCGCCATCCCACGTTACGATAAAGTTACAGGCGCCATACGGATTCAGGAACTTCATTCGATGACCGGCATTAAAGGCGTTCCCATTCGAGCGCGAATTGCCATTCGAGGAAGCGCTATTGGAGCCATTCCCATTCGGGATACCACTGCTGGTATAGAACTGCAAAGTCCGCCCCTCTTCTTCCCGGGACGTTCCTTGTTCTGCCACTGCAGGGTAGGACATGGGGATATTCCTCCCCGTCTGGAAAGTCTGAATGTACATTTCATTTTTTGTTAATGCCAATGCTATGCCGCTCCAGGGTAAAAAGCTGGAGTTTCATCAATAACTATGCCGAACATGTCAATTATGAATTATAAGTTATGAATTATGAAAGAAAAACTCCTGGATTTCCCACATTGGATAGTTCCTCTCAATTCATAATTCATCCGTGCTAGGATGCGGGCGGTTTCATTTCTCCGGCAGGTTTCGCGGGGTTATGTTTGGCCTGCTCATAAGCTTCGAGCTTTTCCGGTTCGAGCGCGGCCTCGCCGGGGTGCTGGACCTGCGCAATCTCAAACGGGGTTAATGGTATCGCCGAGGCTGCGCCCTTCATTGCTTCATGGCGCTCTTTGTAGAGCCATCCGACTTCCGCCCCGATCAAAAACGCCAGGCTCGCATAATAGACCCACAATGAAATGCCGACGAGAAATGCATACGTGCCATAGAGCGCGCCAATGGAACTAATATGCGTCATGTAATAGGAAAACAGGAATCGCATCGCTTCCGTGAGAATAACCGTTGTCGCCGCCGAGACGAGAATCACCTTCCGCGATAGCCGCTCGTGCGGAAGCATTCGAAAAAGAATCCCATATAAGACGATCGAGATCGCGAGCGCAACGAGGCGGGAAATCGTCGTTCCCGCAATGGACGCCAGCCATCCGGGCAAAATTTCGGTGCCAATATGCTGCAAGAGTTCCACTACCGGCGAAAGAAACGTCGATGCCAGTAGCAACACGAGCACGATAACCATCAGAAAGAAATCCAGCAGCTTCTGGATAATCATGTTCTTTTTCGTGACCATATTGAGCACCGCGTTCAGCGACGTGCGCAACGTGGAAAACAAAATGCTCGCAAGCCAGAACAGCACGACGCCGCCGACGATACCGGCGATCCAACTCTCCTGCCCGATCTTCGTAAGTTCGGCCGTGAGCCAGGTGCGAACGTCCCCCTCATAGACTGGGATTGGGAACGAATTGGTAATGTAGGTTACGACGTATCCGATCGCCCGCGCGCTCGTCAGCGTCGCGGATAAAAAATAAAAGATGACGAGCGAAAGCGGCAAGATGCAATAGAGCACGTTGAAGGCAATCCCCGCCGCCAGCAAAAAGCAATGGTCCTCGTCCGTATAATTGTAGAGTCCCTTCGCGTAAAATTTTATGGAATCCCAGAATCGGGTAAGTATCATTCGGTTCAAAAATACGACGATTCTTGCGCCACCGCCTATTATTTACTAAAACAGTCCACTAATTACTCCCCATCCTAAAGAAGGAGGGGGCCGGGGGTGGTTTTTTATCCAGGGATCAACCACCCCCCAAACCCCCTCCTTCTTTAGGAGGGGGCTTTTTCCAAATCAGTCAAATCTTTTTCATGCCACGCGCTGTTTTCGATGAGTTACTAATCATTCGGATACAACCATGAACTACCGCCTTTTGCTTTTTCCCGTGCTGTTTCTTTTCATGCAGGCCGCGCACGCCCAGGGTCAGCCGCTGGACACCGTCGTCGTGCAAACGCTGACCTATGATTCCATCGGCCGCGCCGGGGTCTTTCACTTTCCCGATAGCGGCAGCTACGAGCGCGTTATCATGCAATACAGCATGCGCTGCCATCACGCGCTCGTCTCCAACGGCACCAATACCGAGCAAGGCTGCGGCCAATGGGACTATAACTGCGAAACCTACCTCTGGGATTCGACTCGCACCGATTCGCTCAAGTATACCGCGCCCTCGGCCATCATTTCGAATTATCCGCCAAACACCAACTTTCCATATACCACGAAGCCAACGTTCTCCGTTACGCGACGCGATGAGAAAATCGTGAAATATCCAGCGGGGACGACATTCCTCTACGATAGCGTCGTTGAGAGCCAGGGAAGCGGGCTGACCCTCACTCAGCCTTACGAGCGAATGTATTTTGTCTTGCCGGCAAGCAGTCCCATGTTGAAACTCGTGAATAAGGCATCGCCAATTGCCGGTATCGGGTTGAAAGTCATTTCTGGTGCGGACACGCTTCGCGATCTTCGTATCCGGATGCATTTGGTGAAGCCCGGCTCCTATAATTCCCTGAGCATTTATCCGGACACGAGCTTTAAGGAAGTCTATCACGCCACGACCTTTCTCTCTTCCAATTCCACTACCCTCCTCTTTTACAATCCCTTCACGTGGGACGGGACCTCGGATATTGTAATGGAAATCAGCTATTCCGGTATGAGTGGAAATACCGCGCTTACGCTGGGGACCGTCGATACCTCGGTAGGGATCACGAGCACTCCCTCGGAATCAGCGTTAAGTTTTGCTGGCTCCGAGTTCGTGCCGGTTCCCGTGACCGCGCTTAACGATATATCGAACGCCATAACGATCGCGTTTTGGGCCTACGGGGATACCAGTTATCTTCCCGGCTCGAACTCGGTCTTCTGCGAAGGCCTGGACCCCGCCAACCACCGGCAAATCAATATTCACCTGCCGTGGAGCGACGGGAACGTCTATTGGGACTGCGGCGGCGATGCCGCCGGAAATTTCGATCGCATTCAAAAAGCCGCCGGCAAGCATGATGCCGCGGGCCGATGGAACTATTGGGCATTCACAAAAGATGCCACGACCGGCAAAATGGCAATTTATTTGAATGGCGCACTTTGGCTTAGCGATACCGGAAAATACCGGCCCATTCACGCCACGGAAATGCTGCTTGGCGGAGCGGCCAGTTCCGGTATCGGATGGTTCGGGGATGTCCGCCAGTTTGCAATGTTCGATCGGGCGCTGGATTCGAGCCAGATCGTTTCCATGATGTTGAGCGATGCCGCAATTCCGGGGCTCGATCCGATTACGTATTTCAAATTGAATGAAGGCGCGGGACCTGTTCTCACGAATTCTGCTTTCGGCATGACGTCGTCAACGCTCGCGGGAATTCCTGTATGGCATACCATTCTGGGGAAAGATCTTCCCAATAATTTCGATCTGCAAAACAATCGGCCGAAGCTCGCGTTGCTTCAATTAAGTGCTTCCGCAACGCCAACGATCACCGACAGTTACACCTACGACTCCATTCCCGATCACGCGCATTTTGTAACGAATTATCGCATCGGACATAACTACGCATTTCACCAGAACGACACCGTTGTCGCGGTCGATACTATTTATGGAGACTACCTCGCAACCAAATCTTATACTTACGATGAGACCGGAAAGAAAGTCGATTCCGTGAATGTGGCTGCACAAGATACAATCCGACCCACAAATCTTTATTACTGGACGCGTTCGCCGCAAAAGTACGAACTCATGTCGTTCGTCACGCCGTATGGCATCGGGCTCGATCTCGGCAAGACCGGGAAAATGTGGGAATTCGACGTAACCGATTATCTTCCCGTGATGAGAGGCTGGAAACGCCTCACGATGGAGCGCGGCTCCGGACAGGAGGAGTTCGACCTCCGGTTCCTCTTCATAAAGGGAACTCCGGTTCGCAATGTGCTCGACATGCAGCAGCTTTGGCCGATGACCGAAGAAAGTTACCAGACCATTCAATCCAATTTGCGCTATCCCCCGCTAAGAGTCTATCTCGATCCAGAAGCGAAAGGATATAAGCTCCGTTCGTATATTACTGGACATGGAGGGACACCCAATGGACTCAATGGAGAATTTACCCCGCAATGGCACGACATATTTGTCAATCAAACGAATTATCGCCGGTTTGTCTATAAAATATGCTCGCTCGATCCGCTCTATCCGCAAGGTGGAACCTGGACATTGAACCGCGCCGGATGGTGCCCTGGAATGGCGACCGACCTCGCCGAGTATGAGATCACCGGGACGGTAACTCCCGGTGATTCCGCCACGATAGACTATAATGTCGAAGGCGGCGTTGGCGACTCGCGGTATGACCCCAGCACGCAACTTGTGAGCTACGGCCCGCCGAATTTTACGCTCGATGCCGGCATTGTGACCATCGAACGGCCTTCCGCGATGATCGCGTATGGCCGCATCAATCCCGCGTGCGACGCGCCGATCGTTCTGATTCGGAATAATGGTTCTACCGCGCTGACGTCGCTTCAGTTCGAATATTACGTCGATAGCGGGAAGCATCTCACTTATACCTGGACGGGAAATCTTGCTTTTCTCGACACCGCTTCGGTCCTATTGCCGATCGACTCCCTCAGCTTTTGGACCTCCAACCTGAGCGGCCAATTCCATGTCGATATTTTAAAACCGGATGGCGGCACGGACCAGTATGACCAGGATAATCATTACAGTTCCAATTATACCCAGCCCCCCCAGTATAACGGTATTGTTGTAGTGAATCTCCGCACCAACAACCATCCTGACGAGAACTACTACGAGATCTACGATATGGCTGGTGATTCGATATTCTGGAATAGCGGATTCGATCCCACTACAACTTACTATGACTCGCTAATTCTTCCGGTTGGATGTTATACATTGGCTTTTCACGATGATTTCATCGAGGGAGATGGTGAGAACGGCCTTTATTATTGGGCCGACACTTCGCAACACGCGGGCGCGTTCCTCCGCCTCCGGCAGGGCACGCGGACGGGAAAAATCCTTTATTCTGCAAATAACGATTTTGGCAAGGGCGTGCAGTATGATTTTTCGATTGTGAGCTCACCTCTTGCGGTAGATGCGACACAGCCCGAAGTGCAGCACATCGGGCTTTATCCGAATCCCGCGCAGGGAGAATTGAACCTCGATCTCGAAGGAATGCCGGCGGGAATGATTACCCTGGAAGTGAGCGATGCCCTCGGGCGGCCGCTACGCCGCGAACAGCGATTTACCGATCCGCTCGGCACCCTGCGAGCGGGCATGGACCTGACGGGAATGCAAGCTGGAACTTATTTCCTTCGCATCACCACACGCGAAGGCGAAACCACGAAGAGCTTTGTGGTAAAATAACCGAGGTTAGCCGTGTAGCAGCCGGAGTATACTCCGACTGCTACACGATCCAATAAAACAAATCAAGTGTGAGAAGAATCAACGATGACACCGATTATTATCGCCGAAACCTTCCGCACCTTCAGCGGACGGGCGCCGATTACTTCGTTACGTTTCGTCTCGCTGGCTCTCTCCCTGTTGATGTTATCAAAAAAATGAAGGAAAACCAGCGGTTCAGCATATACGATGGCGCACTGGATAGCGCATCGACCGGACCGGTTTGGCTGAAAGACCCCGTGTTGGCGCAACTCATATACAATCATATTATAGCCGAAGCAATTCGGAGCTACCGGCTCGACTGCTTTACTATCATGTCGAATCATGTTCACATGGTACTTTCCCCATTTCCAGACTTACGGCTCGATGAAGCCGAGTTAAGCAACCGACTGCGTTCCGTTGCAATCAACTGCTCGATCGCCGTGGCGCATTTTGGCAACGCGGCAGCTACGACCGTATTATTCGCGCAGGGGAGTGGGAACGGATAATTTTGTACATTCTTCGAAATCCCATCAAGGCCGGTTTGGCGAACGCATGGCGCGAGTGGCCTTATACCTATCTCGCACCGGATATCTTGAGTTTTGGATGAAAGCAAAGAATCGCGAACAGCACCCGGAGTATACTCCGGGTGCTACACG
>DASRZC010000143.1:0-12504 GCA_035686785.1 Kapaibacterium sp. (SeqCode) | reverse complement strand
CACCGGACGAAAGAACGGAGCGCAAAAGTCGGGCGAGGACGCCCGACCTACGCGTGACGTAACCAAGTGGGATATTTTCTACTATGTCTATGGCCTGTTGCACCATCCTGGCTACCGTACAAAATACGCGGCGAATCTGCGGCGTGAACTTCCGCGCATTCCGCTGCCAAAAGATGCGGCACAGTTCTGGAACTTATCGAACGCCGGCAAGCAACTCGCCGATTTGCACGTGAATTACGAGTCGGCGCCGGAGTATCCTCTGGATGAAGATTGTCCGGGCGAACTGAATCTGCATGTAGAAAAAATGAAGCTCACGAAAGACAAGACCGCGATTGTCTATAACGAGAATATGACCTTACGCGGCATCCCTCCGGAAGCATTCGAGTACCGCCTCGGCAACCGCTCAGCATTAGACTGGATCATCGACCAATACCAGATCTCGACCGATAAACGCTCCGGCATCGTGAACGACCCCAACCGCCCCGAGGAGCCGGACTACATCCTCCGCCTTATCAAGCGCGTTACGACCGTTAGCCTGGAAACGGTGCGCTTAGTGAAGCGGATAGAACAGACGGAACTGTAATACTTCTAACTTGCGTAGGTCGGCGCCTACTGCTAAATCGTGCAATGCATAGAGAAAGAATCGCAAAAAATAATCCCATGAACCACTCCAAGCTTTCGCATTTCGCGATCCTTCTTTCCGCGATTGCGCTTATTGCCGGTTGCACGACAACCACGAACGTGACTGATGTGCGGTCCATGGGTACGGGAAAGATCGAAGGCTCGGTCAAGCTCGTCGAGATGGATTGCACCCCATCGGCATCCTCGGCGGAAGCCGTTACCGTGGAGCTGTTGGGAACGCCGTATTCGGCTATCACGGATAGCGATGGACACTTCGTTCTCGATAGCGTGCCGGCAGGAACGTACAAGCTTCATCTCTCGAAGCCTGGATTCGAGGACTATTATTATTGGCCATTCCAGACCACCGGCACGAAAACCGTAGTTTTTACCAAACCATTGGAACTTGCGCGAATACGGAACTGGAAGGTAACGCTTTCGCCCGTTGCCGTGAGGAGGAGTATTTTTATCGCCCCGAATTACATGGACACATTGTTCCCGTGCTCCGATACCCCGACCGTTGTGGATTCCGCTGGTAACGATTATTCGAGCACCGCAAATCTTTATTATTTTGTCGGACGACACCCAACTGTTAACACTACCGATAAAAGCGATTGGGTGAATTTCGGTAACGATCCTGGGATTATTTATCCAAAACTCGGCAACCCGAACGAACACTCTGGCGACACGCTCTACCTGGTTGCGTACGTCGCCACCTGCACCAATGCCGTGTCGTATGATTATTATTCCGGCGATACGCTCAAAAGCGTTTTCAGCGGCCTCGGTCCGCCTTCGAACGTGGTGAAGATCGTGCTACCGTAACACCAACCTATTCCCGCCGAATTGTCGTGCCGACGATGAGCCAGCCGGCCCAGATGATCGTCGTCGCGATGGCAATGAGGAGCGGGAACCAAAAAGCCGCGATGGCGCAGGTCGAATAAATGGCGACCCCATAATATCCAAATTTCAGACTCTCGCGTAGTTGTACCATGCAGGATTCGTTCCTGGCCAACCCGTTTCGAATGGCGGCTCGCATCACCAGCACCCAGCCGCAGGCTTGAACGGCCTGAACGCCATCGAACAGCACAACGGCCGGAGCCGCATGATTCGTCAGGACGTACTCGCCGAGGAGTCCCGTCGGAAGCGGAAGAAAAACTACCGCAAGCAACAAAAAGCCATTCGCATAAATAAAAGCACCGGATGACTTATGGATCAATTGGAACGCGGCATGGTGATTCACCCAGGTGATGAGAATGATCGTAAAGCTTAAAAGGAACGTGACAATGGAAGGCAGGATACCGAGAAGCGCTACCCAAAAATCACGGGTAGTAGTGATGCTCTCCTCCGGTGGGAGCTTTATCTCGAGGACCAGTAATGTTATTGCGATCGCAAAGACGCCATCGGAAAATGCTTCGAGGCGCGCGTTGGGGTTTGTTTCCGCCATTATCCTAAGTGAAAGATGGGAGCGCAAGTTAGAACACAAACCGAGAGCAAACATTTCGCGGAAGGCGAAAAAAAGCCGCCCCGGTCCGCCTCCATGCGCGGTTCTCTGCTGGAGGCGGACGCGGATGATTGCTCATCCCGATGATCGCTCATCCTTGATGATCGCTCATCCTGCGGAAACCGCAAAAACGCCGGGCGGCAATAATTCAGAGAATGCAATTCACTCGCCAAAACGCGATTGTAACTAACCCGGCCAATTTTTTGTAGTATTTTTTGTATATTTTATGCCAGACAAGCTTAGTTATAACGCCCGACTCAAAAACCAACACCACGAGGTCGAGGCCACGAATATTATCGTCGTGCTTTTCGAGGAAGGCGATGCCCATATTGCCTATGCACCGGCGTTAGACCTCAGCGGCTACGGTTACTCGGACGACGAGGCAAAAGCCTCGTTCGAGATCGTGCTAAAGAACTTCCTCGACATCACGACGAAAAAGGGGACGCTCGTATCGGAATTGAAACGGCTCGGGTGGAACCTCAAGGGTAATACGTTAAAGCTCGTTAAGTCGCCGAGCTTCGACGAACTGCTCGACACCAACCAATCGCTGAGCAGACTCGTGGAGGAAGGTGTTCCGCTCCGCCCCATGCGCAAGCCGGTCAAACTATTCGCAAATGCGTGAGTGGGCAAAACCAGCAATATTTCCCGTGCTGATTTTCGAAGCTATCTCTCAGCGATAGGCTGCAAGTGTATCCGAACCGAAGGCGGGCACGAACTCTGGACTCGCCACGATCTCAAACGTCCGATTACGCTCCAAACGCATGTCGATCCCATCCCGGAATTTATCCTGAAAAATTGTTTGCGCGGCCTCGGAATCGAAAAAGCGAATTTCGATGTTCACGATCCGGCCAGTGCCGCGAAAAAGTGAGGGATGCGGAAACTGCAAAAACGCGGGCGGCGATACTACCGATCTCCTGCATAATCAATGCCGGAAGCTCGCCGCGGCGAGCCTCCGGCCACACCAACCCGTCGGCGTGGAGGGAAGCGCTGCTTCCCTCATTCCAATGGTGATGTATCTTTTTTCCCAAAATTCCTGCGCTGGGCAATAAAGTCGTATTTTTGTAAATAGGGAAATGCAAGATTTTTTCACATTGTAGGAGATTTTTAAAATGAATCGATTTTTTTCCGTGCTGCTGGCTTTTGCTTTCACCTCGTATGCAGCGTCCGCTTTCGCGCAAACGCGCGCGCTGGGCGCGCACGCCTTCACCCTCGATGACGGTTCGGGCAACACGATCACGCTCGAAACGACGTTAAGCGGCTGGACGGGCAATATCCCGTTCGTCCTGCCGATTCCGCCGCCTGGGAGCCCGCCATCGGGATTCGTGCATATTGGCACGGCGCTGAACCAAATCCTGATGTGGAACCCAGCGGATGGCGTGCAGGGCGCCTGGGACGCGACCACCCTTACCGCGAGCGGAGCCATCACCGGCACCGGCACTTCGGGAATGATTCCGCTCTGGACCGGCACATCCACGCAAGGCAATTCGGCCCTCGCCCAAAATTATATCAATAGCGGGACGATCTACTCCTCGACGAGTTCCGGCGAGCAATTGCTTGCAACGGACGCGGGCGCAACGACGGCCATTTCCATCGCGCTCCAGCCAAAAGGCACCGGCGCACTCGAAGCGCAAATTGCCGATAACGGAACGGGCGGCGGAAATGCGCGCGGCCAGTATGCCGTCGATTGGCAGATGATCAGGGCCGCGGCTACGGAGGTTGCGAGCGGCCCCGAAGCGACGGTTTCCGGAGGCTATGAGAACACCGCAAGCAACTACTATGCAACGGTTTCCGGCGGCATTGTGAACACCGCAAGCGGCAGCGCCGCGACGGTTTCCGGGGGCTATTTCAACGCCGCAAGCGGCGCCGGCTTCGCGACGGTTTCCGGCGGCTCATCGAACACCGCAAGCGGATTCTCCGCGACGGTTTCCGGGGGCTATTTGAACGCCGCAAGCGTCCCTATGGCGACGGTTTCCGGCGGCGATTTCAACACCGCAAGCGGCATGAACGCGGCGATTTCCGGCGGCTATACGAACACCATAAGCGGTGGTTATTCCGCGATCCCAGGTGGCGAGCTATTAACCCTCATCGGCCATGACGATTTCGGCTTTTTGGGACGCAATGATGCTAGAATTCCCGGTAATGCCATGTCCATCGCCGCGAACAACACCGCCGTCTTCGGCAATACCAATCTTTGGCTGGCGAGTAATGACGGCGCGGCCCACGGTCTCTACCTTTTTGCGCCGGGAAGCAGTAGCGGAGCCTTCGATTCCGTCGCGAATAAATTCGTGGCCTTCCAGTCCGGCGTCGTTACCGCATCACAAATTCTTACGCTGCCGCTGGCGCAGCCGACGACAGGCCAGGTGCTGGAAGCCACCGCGGTTGGCGGCACGGAACCGTATGCCGTCACGCTCGGATGGGTAACGCCCGGACTTTCGCATATCACCGAAAATTACAACAACAGCACCGCGCCCTATTCCGCAACGAGCTCCGGCGAGCAACTGCTTGCCACGGACGCCGGCGCAACGAATATCTCCATCGCGTTACAGCCCAAAGGCGCGGGCGCGCTCGAAACGCAAATTGCCGATAACGGAACGGGCGGCGGAAATATACGCGGCACGAATGCCGTCGATTGGCAGATGAGCCGCGGTGCGAATACGCAAGTCGCAAGCGGCTTGAATTCCACTATCTCGGGCGGCAAAGCCAATACCGCAAGCGGTGATTTTTCCACTGTTTCCGGAGGCTTTGACGCGATTGCTTCTCAGTATGGCCAACACGCTCAGGCTTCGGGCGATTTCGCATCACAGGGTGACGCGCAAACATCTGTTTTTACCTTGCGCACGAGCACCTCGAACGCAATAGCGACCTATCTCACCCTCGATGGTCTGACCACGTTTATCGCGGTCCCTTCGAGTGGTGCGATGAATTTCCATGTCTATATTATCGGCAAAACGAGTGGCTCGCCGGCCACCGTGGGCGCATGGGATGTGAACGGAGCGATCTATAATAATGCAGGGACTGCCACGATTGTTGGCACGAACGTAACCGCTACCTACAATGCTCCGGCGGGTTGGGGCACACCCACGGTTACCGCGTTGAATGGGAACCTGTACGTTCAGGTCACCGGCGCGGCCTCGACGAATATCCGATGGGTCGCGCGCGTGGAAACCGCGGAAGTGACGTACTGACCGTTTGTATAGAGGGTTGTGTAGAAGGTTGTGTAGAAGGTTGTGTGGAGGGGAATCGTTGCTTCCCTCCCAGAAATTGCCGGAAGCGGCGCTTCCGGTCACACAATGAAAGCTTATGTCCCTATCAGATTTTGCTACAGAAAAATTAAAAATAAAACCGTGGTCCAAGATGAGCGAAATCTTCCAGGCCATCGAATCGGGCGATAGGAAAATACTCGTTCGAAGCTGCAATGGCGCAGGCAAAACCACCGCGCTGGCAGCGATCTGCAATTGGTATTTCTACACTTACGGAGATTCCATCGTGCTGACAACAGCTTCGAGTTGGACACAAGTGAAGCGCAATCTGTGGGGAGAAATTCGTCGTCAGGCGCGCAATGCTAAACTATATAAAGATCCCAACGATCCGGAAAAGCTCCTCAAGCTGAACGAGACTTCCATCCTGCTTTCGGACAAGCATTTCATGATCGGAATTTCGCCGGACGTTCCCGAAAATGCGATGGGCTTCCATGCGCCGCACCTGCTCATCGCAGTCGATGAGGCGACCGGATTGAATCGCGAAATCTTCGATGCGCTGACCGGAAACCTCACCGGAAGCGACGCGCAGATCGTCATGATCTGCAATCCGATCGATATGCAATCCTTCCCCTACGAGGCGGAGCAATCCGGAGACTGGCAGGTGATAACGATCTCGGCGTTCGACCATCCGAATGTCGATGCGGGAGAAGAACTCATCAAAGGCGCGGTCACGCAAACGTGGATCGAGGACCGGCTAAACAGTTGGAGCCATGAATTGTCTTCGGGTGCGGACCGAAATGATATTCCGGTCCTTGGGAGCGAAATACCATTTCGCTCCACACCAGGTGAGGTGTATATTTCCTGGCTCAGGAAAAGGTATCGCGCAACGCCGATCGTCCAGGCGCGCATCCTTGGCGAGTGGGCCGATATGGAATCGGAAGGGCTGATCCCGATGGAATTATTACAAGCCGCGTGTCAAACACCCTCCTCTAAAGAAGGAGAAGTCAAATGCCTCGGCGTCGATATCGCGCGCGGCGGCGAGGATGCGACGGTCTTCGCCTTCTTCGCCGGCAATTGTCAATTAGAATTCAAGACGATGCATGAGAAAGACCTGATGGCGATCGCACACCGAATCAAACGATATTATGACGAGGGCTTTCAGATCATCGCGCTCGATGATACCGGCGTGGGCGGTGGCGTGACCGACCGCCTTAAAGAATTCCACCTGCTCGATCGCGCCGGGCGGACGATCGTGGATGGCGGTATTTATCCCGTGAACTTCGCGCAGGCCGCGAAAGGCTTGCTACGCAATAACAAGGACCTGGCGAACGCTCGCGCCGAAATGTATTTCGCGCTCTTGGACGAACTCCGCGCCGGATCGCTCCGGCTGCTCGATCATAAGCAACTCCTTCAAGAACTTGCGGCCATTCGCCTCTCCATTACCGAAAACACGCTCGCCTTCCGCCTGGAAGATAAAGAGCTGACGCGCCGTCGCCTCGGCCGTTCGCCCGATTTCGCCGATGCGACCGCACTCGCGCGATACGGGCTCAGGCTCCGTGAGATTGCTAAACCGCGAATGGTACTATAATTCAAGGTGTGGAACCAAATGGCGTTTCGATCTGGGAACCATCTATCATGGCGCCCACATCGTTTCAATCATTGAATGCAGGTGGCCGGTCTCTCGAAATTACTATCGTGCCCAATTCGTGGAACGATAGTATTCACAATATCCCGGTAATGCGGCGAGGTCGTATCGGCGAGAAGATCGAGATCGTATATGGATTGTGGCAGTATTGCGATCGGCTTATACGTGGTCGCGAGTACGGCACGAGCAAGCGCCGGATACGCCGAACCGATACGGCCATGCCCATAGCTGAGCACTCTGCGGCAGGTATCGTTTGAGATCGTATCCTCTTTGGGAAGCATTAAGGGAATGATAATCAGGTCGGGCTTTGAACGAAGAATATAGCCGATCACCTCGTCGGCGGAATGCGCGTGCGCAATCTCGTTCGTGTTGAGGCCAACGGGGTCGATGCTTAACATTCCAGAAAAATAAGGAAGCCTTCCCGCATCGCCCCACGCAAGCGTGATTGCTCCATGATTCGGGATGGAACGAAATACTTCCGCGACTCGCGGATAGGAATTTTGCTCTTCATCGGTCCGCTGGATATATCCCAGGCCGCCGCGCGCGTAAAGCGGCCATAAAATATGCAGCGCGAGCAATGCCACGAAGGCAGCGCCCCAAATCCATTTACTTCGAATGGAAGTTCGCGCAGCCGCAAGCCCCATGCCGATGAGCAGAATCAGAAGCACCTCGATCGAATTCGTAAATCGTTGATATTCGTTTTGGATCAACTGCGAATATAAATAAAAGGCACTGAGAAGAACGCACCACAACACTGCAATTCGGACCACCCTATTCGTCCATCGCTTCCTTGCGGCAATAAACGCGAAGGGAAGCAAATACCAAACGCCTTCATAAAAAATGCGAATCGTTCCGCGCCCCGGAAAGAACGTTGCTTCCTGTGCTTGCGCCACTTTGATATAAAACGAATTCGGCAGCAGGTTCCCGAAGTACCACAACTTCCATCCAGCATAGAGCAGAAGTGGAAGCACAAACCAGGTAGCCACAGCCTTCAGGCTGCGCCGCGTGGGAAGAGAAGAACCACAAGCAACCGCAATCAACATCATTCCCATTAGCGCGCCCTCCGGCCGCGTGAGCGTGGCGAGCGTTGCGAATGCAAACGCGAGTGGCGTTCGATGTTGCGCGAAGGCCAACAACGAAAGCAAGAGCCACATCGTAAACAAACTCGTCTCCATCCCCGAATACGCATTGAACCACGTGAAGGGATCGAGCAGGAACAGTGCTACCGCAAATGTACCGCAAACTTTTGTTTGCGACCATGCCTGCGATTCGCGAACAGAAGTTTGAGCTACAATCCGATAAATGGCAATCGCCGAAACGACGACCGCGATCACTCCAATCGCCTGCGAGACCGCGACCAAATCCCATCCCAGCGCGCTGAATGGCGCAAGCAGCAGGACCAAGAAAAAATTCGTGTACCCTTCCGTGTGCGCGCCGCCGGCGTTCCACACAATCCCGAAGCCATGCGCCAAATTTGCCGCGTAACGAAACGTGATGTACGTATCGTCGAATGGGAACCGCATGCGAATCGGCAGCCAGCACGCTGCGATTGCCGCCGCGGCAATGGCGATCAGAGATTCCGTTCGGTATCGGCGAATGAACATTCTACAAAAATACCACAACATCCTTCTATTACCATGCAAACAGTGCAAGAATACTGTCATCCTGAGCGGAGCAAGACGGAGCGACAGCGGAGTCTCGCGGAGCCGAAGGATCTCTTCGCCGACCAGAGATCCTTCGACTCCGCACATTTTGCTTTCGCAAAATGTGCTCCGCTCAGGATGACATCAAAAAATAAATCAACCTTATGAACCTAACTCTTGGAAAATATTCCATACAATTAAAACGCGGCAGTCCGCCGGAGGCAGCCGCGCGCGGCGTAGCGGAGCAAGTGGCTTCGAGCGCCGGAGGGCTGCTCCCCTGGCCGCCGGGCGGCGTGCCGATGGTCTATCCCTCCGGCAATTTCGGACGCGAGAATGCCGTCGAAAATTTGCGGCACATCCGCGAGACCGTCGCCGCCTGCATGCACGCGCGCAGCGAAGCGATCGGTCGCGGCGTGTTCCATGCTGTAGCGCAAACTTCAGTTTGCGATTCCCTTCGCCGCGCGGGGTCGCAAACTAAAGTTTGCGCTACACCGCTACCCTCCGATCATCCCCTCGAACGGTTGCTCCAGCATCCCAATCCGATCTTCGACATGAGCGATCTGCTGGAGCTTTCCAGCCAGTGGTTGGATGCAACGGGCAACGCGATCTGGCTTAAAGTGCGCGATGGGAACGATCAGGTCGTCGAGCTGTGGCCGGCGAGCGTCTTCTCCTTCACGATCGAGCGCGGCGCGGATGGGCTGCCGGAGACCTACCGTTTCCTTCCATCGAATGCTATCCTTCCCGCGCGGGATGTGATCCATATTCGCCGGCCGGATATTCGAATGAGTCCATTTTTCGGACACGGCATTATCTCCGATATTCTCGATACCGCGAAAGCGGAGACGGCCGTGCGACTCTTTCAATCGCGCTTTTTCGAGAACGATGCCACGCCACGCGCCGTCATCCGCTGGCCGCAAGGCGCGCTCATGACGCAGGACGAGATGGACCGATTACGGATTTCCTGGGAATCGAAATACGCGACACCCACGAATGCCGGCCGCATTGGAATCCTTCCCGATGGCGGCGAAGTGCAAGTGCTCGGCTCCGGCGGAAAAGAACTCGATTTTACAAAATCGAAAGAGGAACTAAAGGACGCGATCCGCGAAGCATTTCGCGTCCCAAAGATCGTCTTCGGTGACACGGAAAAAGTTAACCTCGCGAATGCCGACACGAGCTACATGATTTTCCTGCGCGATGTCGTCGATCATTGTCTGGCAAAACATGCGCAGGCATTCACACGAGCGTTGGCGTGTGAATTCGAAAGTCCCGAGCGCTCTGGGGATACCGGACGCTTCCTCGCGCGCGGCGAACTCGTCATTCAGCACGAATCGCTCCTGCCCGAATCGGAGGACATCTTCATGGCGCGCGTGAAAGAACTAAAACAATCGATGACGATCGATGAGCAGCGCGCGCTCATCGGGCTGGGGCCGTTGCCGAATAGCGCGGGAACGGTACTTGCCGGCAGCAATCAAATCGTTTTATCGCCAAACTAATATGGAAAGCATCATACATAAACAACTCATAGATTTCCCCCTCCTAAAGAAGGAGGGGGCAGGGGGTGGTCCTATCGGAATTACCACCCCCCAACCCCTTCCTTCTGTAGGAGGGGGAGCAAGACAGCGCTGGCTGACGATAGCCACGAACGCCGTCGATCGCGCGGGAGACATCCTCATCCTCGAAGGAATGGACGCGACGAACTTCCTCAAAAATCCGCAATTCCTTTGGCAGCATGGCGCGAGCGGCGAGACAATCAGCACCATCGGACGCGTGATCGACCTCCGCGTAGGTCGGGCGTCCTCGCCCGACGGTCGGGCCGGAGGCACCGACCTACGCGCTCTGGTCGAATATGCTTCGCCGGATATTTCCTCACTCGCCGAGCAAGTCTATCAAATGGACCTCGCCGGATTACTTCCAGCGAACTCCATCGGCTTTCGTCCCATCGAATACGAAGCCAACGAGTTCGGCGGCTACACGTTCACCCAATGGGAACTCATCGAATGCTCGAAAGTCGAGTTGCCGATGAACCCGGAAGCCGTGGATAGTGGAAAATGCTACTCAGTCGATCAAGCTACGGATTGGCTTCTTGCATAATCCATTCATTCAACCCACTTTTCCACCCTGTCAACCTGAGCGGAGTTTTCCGAAGCGAAGCGGAGGAAGACGGAGTCGAAGGATCTCCGGCAGTTCACCTCTGAGTGTACTCTCACCAGATCCTTCGCCTCCGTTCGATTCCGCTTCGCTCCATCGAACTCCGCTCAGGATGACAAAAAAGATAAACCAACGTACTTACATCATGAATATCAACGAAACCGAAAACACCCTTACCGCAACCCGCGAAGAAATGAACACCTTCATCGACAAAGCCCTCGACCGAAAAATAAAATCCTTCCCGGATCGCAGCGCGCTTGCTGCACTTCATCCGAAGGTCGGGGAACCCGGCCACTACGATTCCACCGGTAGTGGCGCCGCCCCCGCGCCAACCAACCGCGAGAAGATCCTGAAGACCTTTCGCTTCTTCAATGCGGTCGCATCGAACGATCATCAAACGCTCCGCTCGATCATGCAAACCTACGAGCCGGAATACGTTCGCTCGCTTGCGCCGCAAGTCGAGGGAACGAATTCCGCCGGCGGCTATCTCGTCCCGCAGGAATTTTATGCGGACGTCCTCTTCCTGCTCAACGAATTTGGTTTCGCGCGAAAATATTGCGCGCAAATCCAGATGTCCTCGAACATCCTGAATGTTTCGACGCTGACGGGTAAACCGTCCGTCTCCTGGGTGAGCGAAAACGCCGTGATCCCCGCCAGCAAAGGGACCTTCGGGCGTCTCATTCTCACCGCGCAAAAGCTCGCCGCGATCTATCCGATCTCGAACGAACTGCTCCTGGATGCGAACGTCGATGTCTATAATACGATCCTCCGCATTTTCGTCGAAGTATTTGGGCAGGAAGAAGATACGCAGGTCTTCAACGGCACCGGCTCGCCGTTTACCGGCATCCTGAATACATCGGGAACGAATATCACGTATCTCGGAGCTTCTTCCACCTCCGGCAAAACGCATTACACGGATATTACGCTCGATGATCTCATCAATCTCGTCCAGTCCGTCGGCCCCGCCCAGCAGCGCGGAGCGAGCTTGTTCGTGGAGCAGAATACGCTCACGGACTTGCTCAAGAAGAAAGATTCCCAGAGCCGCTATCTGTGGGATCTCGCAACGTCCAACGACCCGCAGATCGCCGGAGCGGTCGGCTTTAATGCAACAAATCTAAAGTTCCACGGCTATCCGGTGGTCGCGCTGCCGAATGGCGTTATCATCAATGGCTATGACACGAGCACGCATCCGAGCACGCCGTTCGCGGTCTTTGGCAATCTGCAGAACAGCGGCTGCTGGCTTGGCACGCGCGGCGGAATGGAACTCCGCATTTCCTACGATGCCACCGCGGATACGGTCAACGCCTTCACGAACGATCTCCAGCTTCTGCGGATGACCGAGCGCCTCGCCTTCGGCGTCGGCCAGCCGGGATATCTGGCGGTGCTGTCGACTTCTGCATCGTAACAGTTCTTTGGTGAACCTACACACCCTCCCCCAGCCCCTCCCGCAAGCGGGAGGGGAGTAGATTCACCGACATCACTTCATGTTTTTGAGGTGACGGTCGATGATGTTACGCGCGTCGTTAACGATGTCTGGACGGCGGATCATATTACTGAGGTTGGCTTTTATTTCCTCCCACATTTGTCGTTTTTGTCCGAAAGGCGCCCTGCTCGCGAGTAGTGCTGTGCGGGCCTCGTCGAGCAGTGCTTCGACTTCAACATGCGACTTACAGTGGGGTAGCTCGGCTTTCAAGCGTGTGTGAACGTCTTCGAGAACTTTCATTTTTTAAGAATCGGGGTTGCGATTGA
>DASRZC010000142.1:0-14532 GCA_035686785.1 Kapaibacterium sp. (SeqCode) | reverse complement strand
CTTCGAACCTACGGTGAAGACCGAGTAAAAATTTTAGAAAATACGCCAAATGAAATTTTGCTGGAGATTGGCGCGTCCGAAAAGCCGGGCGAGCTGCTTCAACGCGTTGCGGAATACCTCGATATACAAAAATGGGAAATCGTCGAGCCGCCGATAAAAGAACTGTTCCTGGAAGCCATCGCCAAAGATACGGAATCAGCCGCCACTCTGAAAGCTTGACCCATCATGAATAAAACTCTTATTGTTCTAAAGCACGAATTTTTGTTGAAGGTGCGCTCGCGCGCTTTTATCATCATGACGTTCATCGGCCCGCTGCTTATGGGTGCGGTTATTATTCTTCCCGCCTATTTTTCGGCAATGAATTCCGGAGCCACGCGGCAGGTCGCGCTCGTCGACAGCACGGGTAAACTTGCGAATTCCATGCTGGATGCCGCGAAGGATACGGCCACCGATTTTCTCTCAAAAGAAGTGAGTATAAAAATAACGCTCACGAATGCACAGCCTGGTCCACGCACCCTCGATTCGCTTTCCAAACTTGTCGAGAGCAAAAAGCTGACCGGCTACATGGTCGTGGCGGCGAATGCGATTTCGGATAGCGTTTCGACGGCACAGATCAAGCTGCATAATCCGAGCGATTTTGCAGCGGTGGCTTTTTTGAAGGATTCCTATACCAACGCAGTCCGCGATGCAAAACTTCGTGCGCGCGGGATCGACCCCAGCATGGTCTCGAATGTGGAATCCGGCGTTCACGTCGAAACGATGAAGCTGGAAGCTGGCTCGGAAAAGAAGGATAGTGGGAAGATGGGAATGATCGCTGCTTTCGTAACGGGTTTCATCCTATATTTTACTTTGATCCTATATGGCACGCAAATTATGAATAGCGTCATAGAGGAAAAATCGAGCCGAGTGATAGAACTGACGGCATCGAGCGTGCGCCCATTTCAGCTTCTTGTTGGGAAAGTATTGGGAGTTGCGGGTGCCGCGCTGATCCAGGTCGCGGTGTGGGCCATTATGCTGATTCTACTTACGACAGTCGGGCTCACGGCAGCCAGCGCATTACTTGGCTCGGATATATTGCCTTCCATCTCCCCATTCCTCTTTCTGTTTTTCATATTGTTTTTTGTTCTCGGTTTTCTGATTTATGCAACACTCTTTGTGGCCGTTGGCTCGACGGGGGAATCCCCAAGCGATGTGCAGCAAATATCCTTTCCTGTCGTGATGCTGCTCGTGATTCCGTTTATTTTGCTTAGTGGCGTTCTGCAAAATCCATCGAGCACCAAGAGTGTGGTCTTATCACTCATTCCCTTCTTTTCACCCACACTCATGTTGGCTCGTATCTTCACGGAGACTCCTCCCTGGTGGCAGATTGCGCTCGCCGTCGTGCTCATGATCGGCACATTCTTCGGTTGCCTGTGGGTTGCCGCGAGAATTTACCGCGTTGGGATTCTCATGTATGGCAAGAAATTCAAACTGAGCGAGATCGCGAAGTGGGTGAGATATTCGTGAGAATGCCTTTGCGGAACTGTTGGGCCTTCAACGTTGCTAAATCAAGTATGAGATTATCGGTTCAATACGTTAACGATGCGCAAGGAAAGGTGCAAGCAGTGCAGGTTCCGGTAGGGGAATGGAAACGACTCTTGAAATCCATGCGGAGCCTCGAACAGCGGCAAAAGTTGAAGGCCGACCTTACCGAAGCGCTTGCGGAGGTCACACGGAAACGCGCAAGCAACCAAAAGATGGAAACGCTCGACGAATTTCTCCGTGGCTTATAGCATCAGCCCGACGGAGCGATTCAAGCACGAAGCGAAACGGCTGGTCAAGAAGTATCGGTCGCTCGAATCGGAGCTACATGAACTCTCGGAATCGCTGAAAAGCAATCCTCACCCCGGCACTGACCCTGGCGGTGGGTTATTTAAGATCCGGCTTGCCATTCGAAGCAAAGGAAAAGGGAAAAGTGGCGGCGGGCGCGTTGTAACTTATGTAATCGACGAGGATCAAGTTGTGCATCTTTTAACCATTTATGATAAATCGGAGCTTGATTCCATATCAAATCAGGATTTACGAGAGATACTTAGGGAAATTATTGCGAAATGACCATTTGGCTCTTTTGGAATTAATCTCCCGATGTCACCGTTTCGCAACCTTCAAATTAAAAACCGGTCCCCATACGGGGGACGTGGCTGCCGGGGCGTTCATAGCGCGAGGTCGCGGCAGCATTCATTCGAGCGCTATCATTATTCACACGATGCCAGTTACAAAAGAAGCAAAGCAGCAGTTCGCTGCAAAGTTCGGCAAAGCGCCGAACGATACGGGGAGCGCGGAAGTACAGATCGCCATCCTCACCGAGCAGATCAATTCCCTCACCCCGCACTTCGAGAAAAATCCCAAAGACCACCACGGCCGCCGTGGGCTGCTGCAAATGGTCGGTAAGCGCCGGAGCCTGCTCGATTATCTCGCCAAGAAGGACGTCACCAAGTACCGCAAGCTCATTCAGGAGCTTGATATCCGCAAATAAATGCGTCATCCTCATTCGCCTTTTGAGTATGTCATTGCGAGGAGAACATTCGAAGCGAAGCGGAGAATGTTCGACGAAGCAATCCCCTACTTGCAAGCGTGAGATTGCTTCGTCGAATCGAACTCCCTTCGGTCGTTCAATTCTCCTCGCAATGACATTTTTAAGATTTTTATAAACGATTAACACTCATTGCTCAGCACTTTAGCACTGAGCACTTTAGCACTTTATCCATGATTTACGAAATAGAATACGGTCACGGCAAAAAAATGTCGTTTGACATCGCTCGCTACGCAAAACAGTCCAACGGATCGACGATGGTCCGATTGGGCGATACGATGGCGCTCGTAGCCGCCGTCGCCGCTGAAAATGAGAAGGAAGGCATCGACTTCATGCCGCTGCAAGTCGAATTCCGCGAGCGGGCCGCTGCCGCCGGAAAAATTCCCGGTGGATTTTTCAAGCGCGAAGGCCGCCCGACGGAGAAGGAAATTCTTTCCGCGCGCCTCATCGACCGCCCCATTCGCCCGATGTTCCCGAAAGAGTGGCGTGTTGAGACGCAGGTGGTCGCGACAATTTTCTGCTCAGACCAAGAGCACGATGCGGATACCATCGCGGCTACGGGCGCGTCGCTCGCACTCTTGCTTTCGGATATTCCCTTCGAGGAAGCCGTTGCGGAAGTTCGCGTCGCTCGTGTGGGTGGCGAAATCATTATCGATCCCACCTTCTCAGAGCTTGAAACTGCCGATTATGAATTCGTCGTCGCCGGCACGAAGGATTCGATTCTGATGGTCGAAGGGGAATGCCACGAAATCAGCGAAACGGATTTTGTCGAGGCGTTGCGCCATGCATCGAGCGCAATTCGCGAGCTTTGTATTGGCCAGGATAAAATTCTTGCTGAGTGCGGCATCGCGAAAAAGAAGCGCATTCAGGACGAGCATATCATGGATGCCACGCTCGTCGCACAGATCGAAGAGCTTGCAGCCGCCAAACTTCGCGAGCTGGCGCGTACCGTGCTCGCGAAGGAGGAACGCTCCCACCAAACGCATGAAGCAAAAGAATTTGCGCGCAAGGCGGTCACCGAAAAAGTCGGCGAGCTTCAGTACGAACATATCAAGGGCGATGTCGATCATATCCTTTATGACATCGAGAAGCGCGAGATGCGCAATATGATTTTGGAGAACAATATTCGCTTAGATGGCCGCGACTCGACGACGATTCGCCCGATCAAATGTGAAGTTGGTGTTCTCCCACGCGTGCATGGCTCCGCGCTTTTCACGCGCGGCGAAACGCAGTCGCTCACGAGCTGTACGCTCGGCACCAAGCGCGATCAGCAATCGGTCGAAGGCTTGCAGCCGGAGACGACCAAGCGGTTCATGCTCCACTATAATTTCCCGCCGTATTCGGTCGGCGAAGTGGGCCGCTATTCCGGGACGGGACGCCGCGAAATTGGGCATGGTAATCTCGCCGAGCGCGCCCTCAAAGGACTGCTTCCCGCCGAAGCCGATTTCCCCTATGCGCTTCGTATCGTGAGCGATATTTTGGAATCGAATGGATCGTCCTCGATGGCGACGGTCTGCGCTGGTTCGCTTGCGCTTTATGACGCTGGCGTGCCGCTGAAGAAACCCGTCTCCGGCATTGCGATGGGCCTGATTAAAGAAGGTGATCGCACCGCGATTCTCTCCGACATTCTCGGCAATGAGGATCATCTTGGTGATATGGACTTCAAAGTCTGCGGCACGCGCGATGGTATCACCGCCTGCCAGATGGACATGAAGATCAAGGGCATCGACTTCACGCTACTCGAAAAGGCGCTCATGCAAGCTCGCGATGGGCGCATGCACATTCTCGCGAAGATGGATGAAGCGATCTCCGCGCCGAAATCCGAGCTTTCAGCGTATGCGCCGCGACTTACGACGGTTAAAGTCCCGGTCGATGCAATTGGGCTCGTTATCGGTCCCGGCGGCAAAACCATTCGGCAGATTCAAAGCGATGCCGGAGTCGAAATCAATATCGAAGAGGATGGAACGGTGACGATCGCGGCGCTTTCCGGAGAAGCCAGCGACCGGGCGAAGCAATTTATCATGGGCCTCATCGCCGAGCCGGAAGAAGGCGCGACTTACACGGGCCGTGTGACGCAAGTTCGCGAAGGGCTTGGCGCCATCGTCGAATTCATGCCCAAGAAAGAAGGCTTGCTGCATATTTCGGAGATCGATTACCAGCGCGTCGAGAATGTCTCGGATGTGATTCAAGTCGGCGACGTTTTCGATGTAAAGCTGATTGCCGTGAAGCCCGATGGCAAATTTTCGCTTTCGCGCAAAGCGCTGCTGCCCATGCCGGAAGGCTATGAAGAGCGCCCGCGCGAGCACTACGGGGATCGCGGTGGAGACCGAGGAGGCGATCGCGGTGGGCGTGGCGGCGGCTATGGCGACCGTCGTGGCGGCGGAGATCACCGCGGTGGTGGCGACCGTAGAGGTGGTGGCGAACGCCGTGATGGCGGAGGCCGCGGGTATGGCGGTGGAAGAGGAAGATAAAAGTCTTACACTATTAAATATATAGCAAGCCCCTCTTTGACGCAAGAGGGGCTTTTTTGACTCAGTGGATCAAGTTTTCATGATGAATCAGGTAAGTTGCGAAAAAATTCATTGGGAAAGCTACTGTTTGATTCATTGGTAACGATTTGGTAACACAGAGATAACAGAGGCTTTACAGACATAATGGGACGTTCGTTCGTTGAAAGAGATCAACGAATTAAATTCTCGATACTCACGTGGAAATCGCGGAACAGCCTTATGAGGAACGCCGGCAGGGGCGAGGTCGCTCTCTGGTTAAGTCGCCGGAAATTACCCTCCCGCGCAAACGGGAGCATGCGCCAATGAAGGCTACGAAAATCACTACGAGGGATCTCAATCTGTTTTATGGAACGAAACAGGCGCTATGCAATATCTCGCTCGATATTGCGGAGTCCCAGGTAACGGCATTTATCGGTCCTTCCGGTTGTGGAAAATCGACCTACCTTCGAACGCTCAACCGAATGAACGATCTGATCGGCGGCGTGAAGATTACGGGCAGCGTACACATGGATGGCGTCGATATTTATGAGAAAGGTCTCGATGTCGTCGAATTGCGTAAGCGCGTTGGGATGGTCTTTCAAAAATCGAATCCATTCCCAAAGACGATCTGGGAAAATGTTGCGTATGGGCCGAAAGTTTTGGGAATGCGCCAGAAAGCCCGGCTGAACGAGATCGTCGAAAAAAGCTTACAGCAAGCGGCATTGTGGGATGAAGTGAAGGACCGGTTGCATCATAGCGCAATGGGACTCTCGGGCGGCCAGCAGCAACGGCTGTGCATCGCGCGCGCGCTGGCCGTCGAGCCGGAGGTGCTGCTGATGGATGAACCTGCGAGCGCGCTCGATCCGATTTCGACAGCCAAGATCGAGGAACTCATTTTCCAACTTAAGGAAACATACACAATCGTGATCGTCACGCATAACATGCAGCAAGCCGCGCGCGTGAGCGACATAACCGCCTTCTTCTACATCGGTGAACTAATCGAAGCCGGAGATACGCGCGATATTTTTACCAATCCCAAAAAGAAGCAAACCGAAGATTATATTACTGGGAGATTCGGGTAAGCAGAACCACAATTACGCGGATTACGATGGATTACACGGACGATTTTCGGATTAATCAAACCAATTGAATTTTTAGCGAAACACTGATATTTATGTCGTCATTGCGAAGAGCGTTCGGCGACCGAAGGGAGCCGAACGCGACGAAGCAATCTCCTGCCTAAAAGCAACGGATTGCTTCGTCGAGCGAATCTCCCTTCGGTCGATTCGCTCGACGAAGCAATGACAGGAAAACTGGTGTAATAGAGTTTCCTTCATTCTTAATTCTTAACTATTAATTCTTACTTGCCCAGAGTGCATCGACATTTCGAAGACGAATTAGAGACCCTTCGGTCTCAACTTATCCGCATGGGCTCGCTTGTCGATGAGCAGGTGGAGACGGCGATCCGCGCGCTCCGGGAAGGCAATAGCGAACTTGCCAAGTTCGTCATCGACCGCGAGCAACGCGTGAACGAACTCGATCTCACGATCGACGGCCAGTGCCAGCGCATTTTCGCGCTTACGCAGCCTGTGGCCGTCGATTTGCGGTTGCTGCTGGCCGCGATGCGAATGAACAGCGATTTCGAGCGCATCGGCGACATTGCCGTTAACATCGCGGAGCGGGTCGATGCCCTTGAAGAATATCCCGATCTCCTCGATCGCGTTGGTGCGCTCGAAATGATTTTCACCGCGCGCCAGATGCTCACGAGCGTTTTGAATGCATTTATCCATAACGATAGCGAAGAGGCGCGCTCCGTCTTCGAAAAAGAAGATATGGTCGATGACTTCAATCGGAAGATTTTCTATAACCTTATCGACACGATGAAGTCCGACCCCGTAATGATCGAGCCGGCCGCGCATCTCATGGCCCTCCTCCGCCACATCGAACGCCTCGCCGACCACGCGACGAACATCGCGGAGAACGTCATCTTCGTCGCCGAAGCGAAATTGCTTCGGCACCATATTAGCGAAGGTCAGCCGGGGCTGTAGTGATGTGATCCGCAAATTCGAATTGGCGGACAAAATCCGACTTGCCGTAAATTGTTTATGCTCTACCTTTTGTTATCTTACCTATCGTCATTTTTCTCACTAACTAAAAAATAAACACAATGCGACAATCCACAGCATCGGCGGAATGGAACGGCGGACTCAAAACCGGCAAGGGCGACATGAACTTCGGCAAGCAGAGCTGCCCCTATAGCTTCAACTCCCGCATGGAGGGCGGCGCGGGTTCCAGCCCCGAAGAACTTCTCGCCGCCGCGCTCGCCGGATGCTACTCGATGGCACTCAGCGCCGATCTCGAAAAGGCCGGCTTTGCACCGCAGCAAGTGAAAACATCCGGAAAAGCACATTTCGATAACGCCTCCGGCAAATGGACGGTCGAGACTATGGACCTGGATGTCAGCGCCAGCGTTCCCGGCATCGAGGACGCGAAATTCCAGGAGATCGCAAATGGCACGAAGTCCAACTGCCCGGTCGCCCGCGCGCTTACTGGCGTGAAGATCAATGTGAACGCGAAGCTGGTGTAGGACATGCTTTAGCTTGTCCTTCCTTGACGCAAGCTAAAGCATGCGCCACACCACTTTCTTTTCGTAATTTTGCACAATGGCAAAACGCATAACGACGAAAAAAACATCGGATCGCTCCGATCCCTCGCATTCCATCGAGTCCACGCTTGGCGAGAAGCGGCTTTTTAAGCCGAGCAAACAATTCTCGTCGGAGGCTCGGATCGGCTCCATGGCCGAGTATGAGCGGATGTATCGCGCCTCGATCAAAGATCCCGAAAAATTCTTCGCGAAGCAAGCGGAGGAACTCGATTGGTTCAAAAAATGGAGGAAGGTGCTCGAATGGAAAGCGCCGTTTGCAAAATGGTTTGTGGGCGGTAAAATCAATGCGTGCTACAATTGCATCGACCGGCATCTTTCGACTTCAAGAAAAAATAAAGCCGCGATCATTTGGGAAGGCGAAAATTTTGAGCAACACACGCTCACGTATCAACAGCTTCACCGTGAAGTTTCGAAAGCGGCCAACGTGCTGAAATCGTTTGGCGTGAAGGCGGGCGACCGCGTGGCGATCTACATGGGCATGACGCCCGAACTTGCTATCGCCGTCCTGACCTGCGCGCGTATCGGCGCGACGCACACGGTCATCTTCGGCGGATTTTCTTCGGAAGCCATCCGCGATCGCGTGAACGATTGCGAAGCAAAGGTCATCATCACCGCTGATGGCGCCTGGCGCCGAGGCGCAATCGTTGATTTAAAAAAGAATGTCGATAATGCCCTCTCGCAAAGCCCACTCAGCCCAACGAGTCCAGCCGAGATGAAAGCTGGCTGCCCGAGCGTCGAAAAAGTTCTTGTCTTGAAACGCACCGGCAATCCGGTTAACATGTTCGATGGCCGCGATGTCTGGTGGCACGATGCGATGTCCGAAGCGAGCGCCGATTGCCCTGCCGCGCACCTGGATAGTGAGCATCCGCTTTACATTCTCTACACATCCGGCACAACTGGCAAGCCGAAGGGGATCGTCCACACGACCGCGGGATATTTGCTCGGCACGTACCTTACGATGAAATATATCTTTGATATTTGTGACGAAGATATTTTCTGGTGCTCGGCGGATGTTGGCTGGGTCACAGGGCATAGCTACATTATTTATGGCCCACTTTCGAACGGCGCAACCGTCGTGATGTACGAAGGCGCGCCGACTTATCCCGCGCCCGACCGATTCTGGGATATCATCGAGCGGCATCGTGTCAACATTTTTTACACCGCGCCGACAGCCATTCGCGCTTTCATCCGTGCAGGGAATGAACATCCTGAGAAACACGATCTGAGTTCACTGCGTCTGTTGGGAACCGTTGGCGAGCCGATCAATCCCGAAGCGTGGATGTGGTATCACAAGGTGATTGGCAAAGGCAAATGCCCGATTGTCGATACCTGGTGGCAGACGGAAACAGGCGCGATCATGATCTCGCCGATTCCCGGCGCGGTCCCGACGAAGCCCGGCTCCGCGACGCTGCCATTTTTTGGGGTCGAACCGGAAGTGGTCCGCAAAGATGGCACGCCGTGCAAGCCAAATGAAGGCGGTTACTTGATTATCAAAAAGCCGTGGCCCTCGATGCTGCGTGGAATTTACAAAGATCCAGAACGCTACGAGAAACAATATTTTTCGGAATACCCCGGCATTTATTTCACCGGCGATGGCGCGCGGCGCGACAAAAATGGATATTTCTGGATTATGGGCCGCGTCGATGACGTGATTAACGTGAGCGGGCACCGCTTGGGCACGATGGAAGTCGAAAGCGCACTCGTGGGCAATGAAGCGGTCGCGGAAGCAGCCGTTGTGGGAAGGCCTGATGAGATCAAAGGTTCGGCACTCGTAGCATTCGTTACGCTAAAGCAAGGCTGGCCCGCAGACGAATCGCTGAAAGAGAAATTGCGCCAGCACGTTGCGGAAGCCATCGGTTCGATCGCAAAGCCGGACGAAATCCGCTTCTCGGATGCACTCCCAAAAACACGCTCCGGCAAGATCATGCGCCGCCTGCTGCGCGAGCTTGCGAGCACCGGCTCCGTCGCCGGCGATACGACGACGCTGGAGGATTTTTCGGTGCTGGAACGGCTGCGGGCGGGGGAGGAGGAATAATTAAGAATTACGAATTAGGAATTATGAATTGGGGAACGTCATTGCGAGGAACGTTCGGCGACCGAAGGGAGCCGAACGTGACGAAGCAATCCGTTGTATATGAACGGCTTGCTTCGTCGAATCGAACTTCCTTTGATCGTTCGATTCTCCTCGCAATGACGGGAAAACTTACTTAGCCAAAAGTTTCTTAATAGTTAGATGAAAGATTACCGCATCAACGTATTCTATAGCTACCAGGATGGCGGCTACATCGCCGACATTCCCGATCTCAAGTTTTGCTCCGCGTTTGGGAAGACTCCCGAGGAAGCAGTCCATGAGGTTCAGATCGCAAAATCGTTGTGGATCGAGACCGCGAAGGAAGATCACCTTCCGATTCCAACACCGCGCTATAGACCGATGATTTACCAAGTTGCAAACGGTTAAAGTTCTATCCAATCTTACCGCGAATTCGGGAACGCTTCAGCACACAACAGGATGACGTAAGAAGATTTTTCGAGTTAATCTTGAAAACGATTGAAGCTGTTTCTGACAAATGCTAATGCAATGAAGCGTTTCTTCAAGTGGCTCGCCTATTCGGGTGAAACAAAACGGATGGTCTGTCTTGCGAATTCTCGTAAGATGGGCGAACGGTGTGTTGCCGGTATCGAACTTGTCGATGGAAAACCCGTGGCTTGGATCCGGCCTGTGAGCAAGCGACCTCACGAAGAACTTGCGCCGCGCGAACGGCAATATGCTAATGGCAACGAGCCGCGACTTTTGGATATTATCGAAGTCCCGGTTCAAGAACATCGTCCAAAACAATATCAAAGTGAAAATTGGCTGATCGCCTCTAATCGCAAATGGAAAGAGCGAGGGACGTTTTCCTGGAACGAATTACTGCGACTCGTAAATCATAAGAAGCCCCTTTGGATCAACGGTCATCATACTCATAATGGTTACAACGATCACGTCCCGCTCGCAGAAGCCCGGACGCTCGATCACTCCTTGCGATTGGTCCATGTTGACCGATGGAAGCTGCATGTTTTCAAAGTCTATTACAAACCCACGGTTCAAGCCGAGTTCTCGTTCGGGGGAACCAGCTACCGGTTGAAAGTGACCGATCCGCTGATCGAAGAAACGTATATTCATACCGATGGTGAATACGATTTGGGAGAAAGCTTACTCACGATCAGCCTGGGCGAACCGTTCAATGATTGCTGCTATAAACTTGTTGCTGCCGTCCTGCGAAAACCATGAACCAGGACACGCTACATAACAATACGGTCTTCACGATCGGTCACTCAACGCACCCGATCGACAAATTTTTGCAGCTTCTTTCGCAGCACCGGATTCAGGCAATCGCGGACGCGCGCTCTGTTCCGTATAGCAAATATCAACCGCAGTTCGGAAAAGAAGTACTTGCAAAAGCACTGAAAACACGAGGAATTGATTATGTTTTCCTCGGCAAAGAATTGGGGGCCAGAAGTGACGATCCCTCGTGTTATGTGGAAGGGCGCGTACAATATCGAAAACTAGCGGAGACTTCCTCGTTTCGCTCCGGCCTCGACCGCGTGATAAGGGGCAGCCGGAATCAGAGAATCGCGATTATGTGTACAGAAGGAGAACCTCTCGAATGCCATCGCACGCTCTTAGTGAGCCGCGAACTGACTCCATTGGGTGTGACAATTGTTCATATTCATTCCGATGGTCACCTCGAATCGCACCATGACATTTTGGAGCGGCTGCTTTCCGAATTGAAGATGCAAGACGATTTTTTTTGCACTCATGACGAACTCATCGAACGCGCATACGCAAAGCAGGAATCCGCAATCGCATACGTTCCGGAAAATATTGGACAACCAGATGCTATGAACGCATGAACGTCTTCACCATAGGTTTTACAAAAAAAACGGCCGAAACATTTTTTGAGTTGCTCCGAACTTCCGGAGCAAAACGAATCGTGGACGTGCGGCTGAATAATGTTTCGCAGCTTGCGGGTTTTGCGAAAAAAACCGATCTCGCTTATTTTTTAAAGACCATTTGTGGTATGGAGTATATTCATCTTCCTTTGCTTGCCCCGACGCAGGAGTTGCTTTCCGCATACCGAAACGATGGCGCAGATTGGGAAACCTATGAGCGCGGATTTCTGGAACTTATGAAGGAGCGAACGGTCGAGACCGAGATCCCTAAAGAAATCATGGACGATGGCTGTCTGCTTTGCAGTGAAGATACGCCGGATCACTGCCATCGAAGGCTAATCGTTGAATATTTAGATTCGCACTGGGATAGTATAACCGTTCATCACCTTTAATCTTAACTATCGCGTAAATTCTTCTGGTATGGATCGTGTTCCGTAAAAAAGGTAATATGAAGTTACTCTTCGATGAGAATTTACCCCCAAGTTACCTTGGCTCCTTGCCACTCCCACTTGTAAGCGACATGAAATCCCAGCAGCAAGAAGCCGCCTCGACGCTCCAGGATTTTCTAAATAGCGCTCTCGAATCACGGAGGCTATTCTCCGAGGTACTTGGGACGTTCCTTCTCGTGATCGTCGCAGTGGGTGGCGATGTGGTTTCCTTCTGGAGTCATGGCTCCGTAACGCTCGCAATGTCGAAGGAGGCTCCGGGCCTCATGGTCATGGCGATTATTTATTTCATGGGAACCGTTAGCGGCGCGCATTTGAATCCAGCGGTAACCATTGCCTTCGCAGTGCGGAGAAATTTTCCCTGGCGGCGCGTGCCCGGTTATATCGCGGCGCAGTTTGTTGGGGGAATGCTTGCGGTCTCGTTTCTCTGGGTCGTGTTTGGCAATTTGGTTTCGCGTGGCGCAACGGTTCCCGGACCCAGAATCTCTCCGCTAAGCGCATTACTTTTTGAAGCGATGCTCACCACCGGTCTTGTCACCGTGATTTTGGGAACTGCCTCCGGCGCGCGCAACATCGGCACCAACGGCGCGATTGCCGTCGGAGGCTATATTGCGTTGGCTGGTATGTGGTCTGCGCCCGTCACTGGCGCGTCGATGAATCCCATCCGCTCGCTGGCTCCCGATATTCTTCGCGGCGATCTCAGCACCACCTGGATTTACATTGTCGGCCCGCTGGTGGGCGCGCTTATCGGGGTTTTGTTCGAATGGATCTTAAAAGGCAAGCCGACCGCCTTTGGAACCATCACCGCGCAGGGAACTCTCGAAATGGAGGATTCCGCAAAGGAGGAGGGATGAAGGTGAAATGAATTCCCTTCATCCTAAATCCGTTATTTCGTCTTTCCTAAATTCGCGGTGCTCGAAACCTCCCATTGGCCGCTCGAAGCGTTGAACCTGAAGTTATCAGGATGTTGCGAAACAAGCGCCCACGGAAAATCGCCGTGCATGTATAGCTGGTTCGCATCGGTCCATCGGGGGTCCCCCTGGAAATAAGGGTGCGCCAGATTGTACGGGTCACCCGGCGCCGAACCGGTCACGCCGCTTACCTCCGCGCCCGCCGAGGAAATCGGGACGCCGCCGGTTGTGTCAGATTGTCTCACGGTCGTCACTGTCCGATGCATGTAATGTTTTTTAGCATGTTGAGCCTGCGCGGATGGCGCAAGCATGAAAAGCGAAATTACTATTGCGATAGCTATGGAGATTTTCATAAGTTTTCAAAAAAGTTAATCTATCATAGAACTACACAAGGATAATGCCGAACCAAGCTGAACTGTTGTAGGCGCGACCTTTAGGTCACGGCGAAACATTATCGAGGTATTTCGGGTCGTGAGGAAAACCGAATACACCGTGACCTAAAGGTCACGGTTACACGGTCCTTTTCATTGCCGTTTTTAGGCTTTGCGGTTTCTTCAGCACGTCGGCGAAGAGATCACCTTTCTTTTTAATTCGCGCGGGCATCGTTTCGATGGTAAATTGCGCTAAAGAAAGGTTTTTCGTAATTTCGTTCCATTCGAGCGGCGCGCTTACCGTGGCATGAGGTTTTTCGCGTACCGAATAGGCTGACGCCAGGCTTTTGCCTTCGATATTCTGGAGATAATCGACATACACTTGCGCTGACTTGCGATCCCGCACCATGCGGCGGACGGTCGCGTCCTTCGGGTTACGCTCCGCGACCATCGTAGCCAGTTTTTTCGCGAAGGGCACGATATCCGAATAGGTCACCTCGGCCTTGATGGGCACGTAGATATGAATGCCGGTGGAACCCGATGTTTTGGGATAGCCTTTGAGACCCATCTCCTCTAAAACTTTCTTCACTTCGAGCGCAATCTTCTTTACTTGATCGAACGTAGCATTATCGCCCGGATCGAGATCGAACGCGAAATAATCCGGCTTCGAAATGAATTGCACGCGTGAGAACCACGGGTTCTGCGTAATTGTACCGAGGTTCACAAGATACAGCAGCGCGGCAAGATTATTCGCAATGGGATTGTGAACTATTTTTCCGGTGCTGCCTTCCACGCTCTTATAGCTATCGACAAACTCCGGCGCGTCTTCCAAATTGTGCTGATAAAACATCTGCCCCTTAATGCCATTCGGATAGCGCTTCAGAATCAGCGGACGATCCTTGAGATAGGGAAGAAGGGTCTTCGAAATCGTATAATAATATTTCAGGAGATCGAATTTCGTGTAGCCTTCCTTCGGCCAATAAACTTTATCGAGATTCGTAAAGGGAACGTTTATGGAATCGACCTTGACGGTCGCTTTTCCGTGCTGCTGCTTGGCCGAGAAGAATTCTTCTGCGGGTGTGGTTCCGATTTTCGTTCGTTTCGTTTTGGCCATCAGAATTGTTCTATTATACCGTCATTGCGAG
>DASRZC010000141.1:0-8413 GCA_035686785.1 Kapaibacterium sp. (SeqCode) | reverse complement strand
CGGGCGGACGAAAACCCTCACCGCCCCGCGAAATTTCAATCTGATGTTCGAGACCTATATCGGCCCGGTGAAGGATGCTGCGAACGCAATCTATCTTCGACCCGAAACGGCGCAGGGAATTTTCGTCAATTTTCTGAACGTGATGCAATCCTCACGGCAGAAGGTTCCATTCGGCATTTGCCAGATTGGGAAGTCGTTCCGGAACGAGATCAATACGAAGAATTTTCTCTTCCGCACCAGAGAGTTCGAACAGATGGAAATGCAGTTCTTCTGCAAAGCGGGCAGCGACGATAGTTATTTCGAGCAGTGGCGTGAGACGCGCTGGAATTGGTGGCGATCGTTAGGAATGCCGGAGAACAAGCTACGTTTCCGCCCGCACGAAAAGCTCGCGCACTATGCGAAGGCCGCGGGCGACATCGAATTCGAGTTTCCTTTCGGCTTTGGAGAAATCGAGGGCATTCACAACCGAACGGATTTCGATCTCACGCGGCATCAGGAATTTTCCGGCAAGAGCTTGCAAGTTCACGATGAAGAAACGAAGGAGAAATATACGCCTTACGTCGTCGAAACGGCAGCTGGCGCATCGCGCGGATTCATGGCCTTCCTTTGCAATGGCTATGAAGAAGAGACTGTGAATGGCGAGCAGAGAGTAGTTTTGCGGTTGCATCCCTTCCTCGCGCCCGTTAAAGTCGCGGTGCTGCCGCTCGTCAACAAAGACGGAATGCCAGAACTCGCACAAAAGCTCGAGCACGATCTTCGCCAGTCGATGAAATCCTTTTACGACGATTCCGGCGCCGTGGGACGCCGCTATCGCCGCATGGATGAAATCGGAACGCCCTTCGCCGTCACCATTGATTCAGACACATTGCAGGACCACACGGTTACGATCCGCGAGCGAGATTCGATGCAGCAGGTTCGCGTAGCAATGGGTCAGGTGAAGCAATACCTCTCGGAGCGCATCCTGATGTAAGGCAAAATTATAGGAAGCCCGGCGAAGTCGGGCTTCCTATTTTACTACGAGGTAAAGCGGCTGCTATTTTATTTCGCGGCGGCGAGACAGTTTTTCTTGTCTTTTTTGGCGTCGGCAAACGCTGCTTTCTTGGCCTTCATGGCGGCCTTCAGAGCTTCCGCGCGCTCCTTGCCTTTTTTGGGTGCTGCCTTGACGGCGTCTTTGTAATCCTCATTGGCCTTCTTTACTGCCGCCGTATAATTTTGATCGCACGTCTTGACGGCCGCCGATACTGGATGTTTTTTAGCGATCGTCGTCGTCGGCATCGCGATAAATGCAAATGAGGCAAATGCTAAGATAGAAAACAGTGCTGCAAGTTTTTTCATAATGATTCGAAGAATTGGATGGTTAGTGAAATGGATTCGAAAGCTTAAGAAGTCTTTTAAAACGATGCGTAATTCAAGAAGAGTTCACTATATTAAAGCTTCGTCACCTTTTGGATCATCGCTCCTTGCCGAAATCGAAGTCGGACGTTCGGTTTTGGGAGATGGATTGCCAAACTTTGTGTTAGACTGACGTGACTCATCGCCGTCGAAACATTTACGTTACGCTCATCGCGCTCCTCGCACTCCTCGCCTTTCTCTGGTGGGACGTTCAGCGCGGCCTTCCGAGTGAGGAGGAACTGGAAGCGCCGCATCCCGATATTGCGACCCGCATCATCTCGACCGATGGCGAGCCGATCGACCAGTTCTTTGTCAAAAATCGGACGAACATTCATCTTCGCAATGTTCCGCCATTTCTCATCAAGGCGCTTATCGCGACGGAGGACCGGGATTTCTATCATCATTGGGGCATCGATCTTTGGGGAACCCTTCGAGCATTCGTCACCGATATTTTCAGCCTTCGCGAGCGAGAAGGAGCTTCGACTATCACGCAGCAACTTGCCCGGAACCTTTATCTCAATCAAAATAAAACGATTATTCGCAAGCTCCGCGAAGCAATAACCGCGGTACAAATCGAGAGGACACATACGAAAAACGAGATACTCGAAATGTATCTCAACGTCTCCTTCTTTGGCCGAGGAACGTATGGCATTCAGGCCGCGAGCCAAGCGTATTTTGGCAAAGATGTAAACCGCCTGACACCGGCGCAGTGCGCGTTCCTCGTCGGCCTGCTCAAAGGTCCTGTAAACTACGATCCCGATGAAGACTACGACCGCGCCATTGCGCGGCGCAATACCGTGATTGACAATATGGTCTCCGCCGGCTTCCTAAAAGCCGAAGAGGCTGCGAAGATTAAAAAAAATCCGCTGAAAGTAAAGCCGTATGTTGGCTACCAGGGCATCGCGCCCCATTTCGCGGAAATGGTGCGTCAACAGCTTCAAAAAATGCCCGAACTACAGGGCTACGATATTTACCGCGATGGCCTCCTCGTTTATACCACGCTGAATGCCACGATGCAGCGCGCGGCGAATCGCGCGGTCACGGAACACATTGCGGATTATCAGAAAAACGTCGTCAATCGTGGATGGAATTGGGCGCGGCACAAGGGCGTGCTCGATTCCGCGCTCATGCGCGCCGTTCGCAATACACCTGATTATCGCGCTGCTTCCTCGGACGATGAGCGTGTAAAAATCGCGCGCGATCGGTATGCCGATAAGGATTTTGTCGATAGCGTAAAACAAGAAGAGCTACAGCTTCAAGCGGGGTTGGTGTGCATCGACCAGGCTACGGGACAAGTTCTCGCGATGGTCGGCGCTTCGAATTACAAAGAGGAACGATATGGCCTGAACCATGCAACACAAATATACCGGCAGCCCGGCTCTTCGTTCAAACCGATTGTCTATGCCTCCGTTTTCGAGCATGGAGCTACGCCAGAGTCAAGCGTTTCCAACGAGCCGATTGCCATTGGCACATGGCATCCGCATAATTTCGCGGGAGAGTTTGAGGGCGGCACGATCACCATTCGATACGCGCTCGAACAATCGGTGAACCTTGCAGCAGTCCATGCTATTCAGGAGCTAACTTCGATAACGGACGTGATAAAGCTCGCGAAGGAACTCGGCATTCGCTCGAATATTCCGCCGTATCCCTCCATCGCGCTGGGTACGGCGGAGGTCAGCCCCCTCGATCTCACAAGCGCCTATTCCACCTTCGCGAACGATGGAATTCGCGCTACGCCGTATGACATCATTCGCGTCGAGGACCGCAACGGTAAAATCCTCTTTCAGCAAAAGCCGAGTTTTAATTACGTATTGGAACCAAAAATCTGCCACGAGTTAACCTCCGCGCTGGAAGATGTTATTCTGCATGGCACCGGCGCGCGTGTCCTGAATTATTTCCGCTATCCCGCCGCCGGCAAGACCGGCACGACGCAGAATTATGCGGACGCCTGGTTCGTCGGCTACACGCCGCTTTACACCGCCGGAGTGTGGGTCGGCTTCGACGATAACCGCATCACTTTTACCGGAGCGAATGGCCAGGGAGGCCGCGCCGCCGCGCCGATATGGGGGAAATTTATGAAATATACCTACGATGCCCTTCGCCCGAACATCGAATATTTCAATACCAGCTATCCCGGCGCGCCCGTGCCGGTGGATACAACGGCAAAGCCGGATACGCTCTCGAATACGCCCAAGATTTCGCGGGTGGATACGATGCGGCCGCCGGGGGAATACTAGACAGCATCCGATTGCGAAGCAAAATTAAACCCGCTCACATAGAGCATGGGAACGCACATCGGCATACCATCCCAGCCATCGCGGGGGGCGGTGACGACGGGCTTGGAGAAGTCGATCACATTTTGCAGCATGGCGAGCGGCGATTCGTTCCAACGGAAATTCGAGACGCCATATTGTATTTTCCCATCTTCGATCCAGTAAAGCCCATCGCGGGTAAGGCCGGTCTTGAGCAGCAACTGGTCATCCAAATCGCGGATATACCAAAAGCTCGTGACGAGCAACCCCTCCTTGACATTCGTGAGAAAATCTTCGGGCAGCATATCGCCGCCATCCATGATGAGATTGGTCGGCCCGGGCATCGGCGGCTTGCCGGATTTGCTCGCCCAATACCTTCCGCGCGTGAGGTTTGAAAGCACACCGCCCGTTACCCAATCGACTGGCTGCACCGGCAAACCGCTTTCCCCATAAATGCCGGAAGGAACAAGCGGATGCGAGGGATCGCTGTAAATGTGAACTTTTTCGCTCACGATTTTCTGCCCCAGCGCGCTCCCGCCGCCCGGACGCGAGAAGGCGCTGCGTCCCTCCTCCGCATCGCGCGCATCGAGCGACCAAATAAACTGCTGAAGCAAATCCGCGGCAGGGGATGGTTCCAGAATTACTTTATATACGCCCGGATCGATGCTCTGCGGATCTTTCCAGGCCATACATTTCTCGCTGGCGCGAAGGACGGCGTTATCGCCATCGAGCAGGGCGACGGATTGCGAAGCACGCTTATTCCATCCGCTCGATGAACCATCGGCTGCGCGCATGGTAACCGAAAACGTGCTGCGCGTATGCTGATCGGCCACGAATAATCCCTTGGAATTACGGTAGGCATTATGAAAAATTCCCGATTCGAGAAATCCCGCCGTTTGAAGCTGGTGAACGGTCGCTTCCTTGATGGCCACCTGCGCAATTTTCGCGCGCGTTTCCGAGGCAAAATCGTGATCCGTGGAACCTTCATCATAAGCCGAAGCACGAAGATAGGTCTCCGGCCCCGTCAGTGGCGGCATCAGTTCGTCGTTCTCCGGAGCAAGCGATGCGATCTCTTCGGCTTTAGCCACGGCGCGGCTCAGCCCGTCGTCGGAAATGTCGTTCGTCGAGGCGGAGCCGGCGCGCTTGCCGTTGACGGCCGTGATGGTGAACGAAGCATTCTCATACGTTCCGCTCGTCGTTACGGTGTTGGCGGCGAATCGTAAATTCGCGGAGTGATTGCTTTCCACGGAAACTTCGGCCCACTCCGATTTCGAGTAGCCGAGAATCTTTTTGGATAATGCTTCGAGTTGGTCGAGATCTAAGATCATGTTTGAATCTGGATTACATTGGTTTTCTGATTCCCCTTAAACGGGCTATTGTCCAGTTTAATTTTCTACGCCATAGAGCGGAGTTGGAAATTGGAATGATTGCCGGAATGCCAATGAAGCGGAACACTGGGCGCGCGCATTTTTTCGGGTAAGAATACCGGTTCCCTGTTTTTCCAAATATTTTACAATGGCCTTTGAGCCGGGGTTATTTTAAAAACGCCATGAAAACTATTTTACAACGACGCGCGCATTTGTGCTTCATTAACTATGGCTTTTTTTAGCCGTATTCGCCTTTTTTAAAAGTGTGGTAACTTTTTCCGTCACTTTTCTATGGGTTGGTTTAAAAACAATTAGAAAATGGGTGCTCATCAAAATTGGGCAGATTTCGCAGCATTATTTTTCAGCCCTCATCTCCATTAATCCCATAAATCGTGGTTCAGATAATGAGTCGGGGGGGCCCGGGTGCGCGGATTTTTTTAAGGGCCAGAGGCCCGGGGCGATGGCACGCGATGACAGGGCCGTAGGCCCAGCCCGTTTGTAGAAATGGCAGAAGGTAAAAAACAAAAGCTCCATTAGGAGCGACCCTGGCCGCTCCTAACGGAGCTTGAAAATTTAAAAATAATTTGCATTTCTACAAACGGGCCACGGCTATGCCGTTGTCAGGGATCGGGAGGCGGGGACCGGGGTGAGCGGATTTTTTAAGGGCCAGAGGCACGGGGGGGGGGCGGCACAATCCGCTTGGACGGGAAGCCAGAAGCAAGTGGATTTGAAACTATTTTTTGAATTTCTGAAAACATATCTAAGAAACGGCACCTATCCTGCGGCCTTGAATCGCCACTTAGCCCGTGAAATCTCGATTGGACAGCTTATTGCTTAGAGCGTTGAGAAAGAAAGAACAATCATGCGTATTTTATTTAAGTCATTCATGTTTTCGGGCCTTTTGGCCCTTGCAGTTCCTGCATTCGCGCAGATCCATCTCAGTATCAATTTTGGCCCGCCGGCGCCTCGCTACGAGGTCAGACCGCGCGCGCCATTCTCCGGTGCGATCTGGATCGGCGGCTTCTATCTCTATAACGATCAAGATAGGAACTACCAATGGACGCCGGGCCGGTGGGAAGCCCCGCCCTCGCGCGGCGAAGTTTGGGTTGCGCCGCGCTACGTCCGTAACGGCAATTCTTACGATTACTACCAGGGCCGGTGGGGCACAGCCACTCGCGCGAGGGCCGTCAGCGCTCCTCGCCGCACTTACAGGAGCAACGCCGTCACCCAACATTATAACGGCAAACAGAATGGCAATTTCGCTCATGGCAATTCCGGTCACGGCAATTCCGGTCATGGCAATTCCGGTCACGGCAATTCGGGCCACGGCAATTCCGGTCATGGCAATTCGGCCCACGGCAACAAGGGACGATAATTCTTATTCATTGCATTGCATTCCGAGCACCCGCCCATTCGGCGGGTGCTCTTGTTTTAGGATTTCATTCCGAGGCTAATCCTGGCGCCACAAGCGGTGCTCGCCGACCAATATGCGGCACCCAACCGGATCGGGCGGCGGTGTACGCGGATTTTTTTAAGTGCCAGAGGCACGGTGGGATGGCACAAGCCGCTTGGGCGGGAAGCAATGCCAATGAGAGCGAGTGTAACGACGAACCTTCAGGTTCGGCGGATTACCACACCTGACCTGAAGGTCAGGTGCTACACCCGCAAAAAAAACAGGCAGGCGCTGGAGAGAGGATGCGGCCCAGAGGGCAACCGCCGCGGCGGACCGCCGCGCCGCTGCTCAAGAGGCACGACTGCCCTCAGTTTGGCTGGGGGGGGGCGGCACAATCCGCGCGAGGGGAAACATTCCCCAAAGTGGCGGAGCCACGATGTACCCGCAGCCCAGGGCGAAGCGTAGCGGAACCCTGGGTACTTTCCATTGGTCATCTTATGACAGAATCTTCGCCTCCGGTTCGACGATAATCAGTTCAATCTTCGCTGGGCGGGACAATTTTAGTCTCTTCAAAATTTGCTTCCCAATTCGGCTCCATGAGGTATGATCCTGAATGTCTGCGAGAATTGTATCGCGAATTTTGCGCAAGGCGTCAGCTGAGATAACCACACCATCGTTAACATTCCATGATCTGATCTTAGTCGGGGAACTTCGCAATTCGGAAATGTTTGACACGAATAGCACATCCAGATATTCCATCGCTAAGTGAGACTTCCAAATAAAGTCTGTAGTAGCACCATGTAAAAATAGATTCGACCATGCGTAGATTCTCTCAACGTTAGACAGCGGTATTGATAGTTGAACTTCCGATTGGTATGTCCGCAATGCAGCAAATATAATCTTCATTTGTACGGGTTCAAATGTCTCGTTCCGAATCGCACCCATCACACCAATGGATCGCCGCAACCGTAGTTCAATTAGCTGCCGAAGAATGGCAACAGCGAACGAAGGATCGAGGTAAGTTGGAGAGTGAAAAGAGCCTTGCCCATGTAAAAGAACAAGCACCGTTTGATACATGCTGATATGATGCTTCACCGGCGATTTTGAAATGTATCCCAAATATTTTCGTTGTTCCGACGGTACATTTCTGAAGGCTTCAAGAGTTGCGAGAAAGTATAGTGCATCTGTAATAAATTCATTGAATTCCATGATCATATTTCCGATCGTATGTGAATCGGTAGAATTAACGGATGGAGCGAATAGATTATATGGCTCAAATGTCTGTTTCGCAACCCGCACAAAACCCACGGCATTCGCGAGGTAGTAAGGCTCACTCTTTTCCTGCCTATGCACCTCTCCTGGTGTTTTTGGAATCGTCTGCTCTATGATCATTTGAAGTGGCAACGCTGGAAGCCGATTTTTAGCCATAATTCGGCAAACTTCTTCCTCAAATTCGCGAATGCCCGAATTCACAAAATAGGAAAGCGAGGCAATAAGTTGATCCTTATCGTTCCCGGTCATTAGTGGGGCGAATGCTGTTCTGTCCATTTTTGTACTACTGGAATATTTGATCGAGCGGCCGACGCCAAATTCCACTACTACCGAAAAAGCCAACAAACAAGTAGTTACTATTTGCCGAAAGGCATCCGACGCGCAATGCATATCGCTCATCAAGGCCCTCGTTGAACCGGCTCCAACTGTATCCAAGATTAGAGGAACGAAAGATACCCTCACCCCATGTGCCGACAAGAATAATCGAATCAACAGCGGTGACGTAGGAAATAAAAGAAGTGGCCGGAAGCCCGCAATTGACCCATGAATCTCCATTCGTTACTGAAGTGAAAAGGCCTCCATGGGTTGCAGCAAACATTCGACCATGCGTGGTTGTGAATGAGGTTATCGTGTCATTCGTAAGCCCGCTTTCCTTCCGTTCCCATGAGTCTCCATTATTAGTTGAGCAAAAGAGGCCCTCGCCAAAGGTTCCAACATAAAGTTTCGAGCGAAATTTT
>DASRZC010000140.1:0-19883 GCA_035686785.1 Kapaibacterium sp. (SeqCode) | reverse complement strand
TGTGTGAGGATCGTACTATAATTTTGCCGGGCGCTGGCCTCGTCATCGACGATTAATATGGTATGCACGGGCGATTCGATGAAAAGCACATAGAACGTTTCGGAGCACACTTGCGTCTCTTCAATCGCCGTTCTATATTATTCCACTATGAAACGCTACGCCCCGCTTCTTCTTATTCTGCTCGTTGCCGGCTGCTCGACATCGAATAATAACTCGCCCAATGCTCCATCCGGCTCGGAATGCGGCATCGAACGGTGGCACGTCAAAATTCTTACCGATCCCGCGGCCGCGAATATCGACTGGACGCCGGTGGGCACGACTATCGCGGAGCAAAATTCCTTCCCGCAACTCAATGTAAGCGAAGACACAACACGCATGGCCTTCGAAGAGCATGCCGTGAGTATGCCCTGCACCATCGTGGAATTTAAAAAAGAAGATGACCACGATATTCATCTCGTGCTGGTCGATCAAGCGCAGGACTCGATGATCGGCGAGATTCCGGGCACGAGCTGCGCGGAAGTAGCTGCGTCGCCTCATGCCGCCGATTTCGACGCGGCGGCGAAATGGGTCTCCGATCAGCTGGGAACCCCGGGCACCTATTTTAAGCATGTGAACGTGAATGTAACGATCACCGGCGTTCTCTTCCAGGATTTTCCGCACGGGCAGGATGGGCACGCGAAAAATTATCGCGAAATCCATCCAGTGACGAATATTCAATAGGATTCACAGAATCAGCATTGCATCGCCATAGCTGAAAAAGCGATAGCCGGCTTGGGTTGCATGTTCGTAGCATCGAAGAATAAATTCCCTATCCGCGAAGGCCGAGATCATCATGAGGAGCGTGGATCGGGGCAAGTGGAAATTCGTGACGATGGCGTCCGGAATTTTGAAGCGATAGGGTGGATAGATAAAGATGCTGCTCATACCGGAACCAGCGGATACCGGTGTGGCGCAAACTTTAGTTTGCGCGCCGGGGTCGCAAACTAAAGTTTGCGCTACACCGGCGAGCGTTTCCAGAGCGCGGACCGTCGTGGTCCCGACGGCAATGCATCGTCCGCCATTCATTTTTGCGTTGTTAATAATACTTGCATTTGCTTCATCGAGTTCGAAATACTCTTCGTGCATCCGGTGCTGCGTAATATCTTCCGACTCGACGGGACGAAATGTTCCCAAGCCGGTATGAAGGGTCACATACGCGAGCTTCACTCCTTGGGCTTCTATTCGATTTAGCAATTCGGCAGTGAAATGTAACCCCGCCGTTGGCGCGGCCACCGCGCCGGGCGTGGAAGCGTAAATGGTTTGGTAACGTTCTTTATCCGATTCTTCCGCCGCGCGATGGAGATAGGGAGGTAATGGCACCTGGCCAATTGCTTCGATTGCTTGCAAAAAATCCGGGCCGCTTCGATCGAAGCAAACGATTTTTTCGCCTTCGCCCAAATCGCGTTCAACTTGGCAAGAAAGTCCTTCGAAAAATAATTGTTCGCCTTCATTTGCTTTTCGTGCGGGTGCTACTAGTACTTTCCATCGTTCCTGATCTCCTTCCAAACGTTGGTGAAGCAGCACTTCGACTTTCCCGCCAGTCTTTCGTTTGCCAATTAGCCGTGCAGGAATGACTTTCGTTTTATTGAGAACCAGAACGTCACTGGGATTCAGATATTCTACAATATCGGCAAACATACGGTCGTCCCGCGTTTGCGAATCGCGATGGATGACGAGCAGCCGCGAATCGCCGCGCCGTGCGGGCGGGTACTTCGCGATGAGATGTTCGGGAAGCAGGTAATCGTAATCGGAGAGGTGGGTGCTCATCGGCGGCGTAATTTAGAAGCAACTTCCGCCAGGCGCTCTCGGTAAAGCGTTTTGTGAAAGGGATATTCCGCCAGCAGACACGCCGCTAAGATAACGATGCCGAAGAGGAGAATCCGCACGATCGGCGTCTCGATACCAATGGCTGCCGGGAGTGCATTAGCAAGCGCGGGTTCGAGCACGAAACCGACGAGAAGCGCGACGATGGCGCCGATTACGAGCGGCAACACAAAATTTTCGTTCCAGCGCGGATTCACAATCCGCTTCATATAAATCAGCATTCCGGCATATCCCGCAACATTCACGAAGGAAACGGCGAGTGCAATATATAAAATGCCGCCCCATTGAAACGTGGCGATAAGAATGACGAGCGTGAGTAATTGCAAGCCGCGAATCACGGAGATTTCGACAAGTTTGAGCGTCGCGCCCAAGATCATTTTTGCATTTTCGAAAAGCGGCACGGTCAGTACCATCCCCGCGAGCGCGGTGAGAGGCTCCGCCACGCCGCCCCAATTCGAAGAAAGAAATACGCGGACGATGTCCTTACTTTCGAATGCGATAAAAATCGTCGCGGGAATCATGAGCCGCACAAGAAAGAAATTCGTGATGGCAAATGCGCGTTCGAGTATCGTGCGGTCGTGCTGAACTTCGGCGTAGGTCGCGATGGAAACGCGCGCCACGATGGGGGCAACCGCCGTCGCTGGCAGGAGCGCAATCGAAAACGCCTGTGCGTAATATCCCAAATAAAATGAGCCGAAAAGATAAGCGACGAGCACATTATCGATTTTGAACAGCCAGCTTTCGAACACACGATTGAAAAGAACTTTCGTTCCGAATTTCCAGAGCCAGCGGGTGGTCCCCCGGTCGTAATATTTCCAGGGATGTTTTCGTAATATGGGAAGCCCGGACTTGTGGACGTAATGCCGGTCGAGCATGTAGCCGATAACGGTGGAGAGAATCGTTGCAATCGGTATTGCCCACGCACCGCCGCCTAAGAGCGCGAATGCCACCGAGGATGTATGAAGAATAATGTTGACGATAAGCGTCACGCGAGAAACTTTCGAGTAGGAAAGTTCACGCTCCAGAATTTGAGTGTAGAAGGTATCGAGAGACGACATGAAACGCTGCACCGCATACATTCCCACGAGCGCGGCGAGAATCACTCCATGCGTTTTGGGTAGAAGAAAAAGCCCAAGCGCCATCGCCAGCACGGCGAAAAGGCCGTGGACCACGACCGTCAGCACGAAAACATTTTCTTTCAAATTTGGGAGCGGCTCGGTGACGAGATTATCGCGCACGTTTATAATCGCGCTCGTAAACGAGAACGCGGCAAAGCTCACAACAAGATCGACAAAACTGAGCGCGGCCTGATAAAGGCCGACCTGCTCCGGCGTTAGCAAAAGGGCTAATGCTTTCCGTGCCGCAATGCCGAGCAGCATGGAAATATAGGTTGCGCCGGTAAGCAGCGCCGCACCGCGTACCGCGCGCGAGCCGACACTCGGCGCCAACGACGCCTCTTGTGGCGCGAAGGACGACAGGACACCTTTATCTTCGGTAGTTGGCATTAGTTTACTGCCGCGGTTTCATCATTCCTCATTGCCTATGCGGTTCCAAGGTAGGCATGCTTCACCTCCTCGTTTTGCGCGAGCTCCTTCGCGGGGCCGGAGAGAACTATTTTTCCCGTCTCCAGCACGTAAGCGGAGTGAGCGATGGCGAGCGCAAGGTTCGCATTCTGCTCGACCAAGAGTACCGTCACGCCCAGCGTGCGATTGATTTCGACGATGTTTTCAAAGATGGTGCGCACTAATTTCGGCGCGATGCCGAGCGATGGCTCATCGAGCAGTAGCATTTTCGGCTTCGACATGAGAGCGCGCGCGATGGCGAGCATTTGCTGCTCGCCGCCGGAGAGGGTGCCGCCGGGCTGTGAAAGCCGCTCCTTCAGGCGCGGAAAAATGGTGAAGCACTGCGACATATCCCTTTTAATTCCCTCCGCATCTTTTCGGAGGTACGCTCCCATGCGGAGATTTTCCTGGACGGTAAGATTGGCGAAGATCATGCGGCCTTCCGGCGCTTGCGCGAGACCAAGTTTGACAACATTATGCGGCGGGACGTGGGTAAGTTCGTGCTCGTCCCAGCGAATAGAACCGGAGCGCGCCTTCAGCAAGCCGGAGATGGTGCGGAGAAGTGTCGTTTTGCCCGCGCCATTCGCGCCGATGAGCGTCACGATCGTGCCATCCGGCACGTCGAGCGAGATGCCTTTCAGCGCCTTGATCTCGCCGTAGGAAACGTGCAGGTCACGAATTTGTAGCATGAACCGGGATTACTGTTGCTGATTTCGTCGATAAAGAATTAAAGCGCGCAAGGCAACATGGCTAACAACGCTTCCGCTAATTCGTCTCCGCACCGATGGGCCGGGCCTCGGAAATATCCAAAATTCGAGTGACCCAGGTGGAAGAATCTTTCGCGGTAAGCGGAGCCCCCAACGGCATTGGGAACCGAAATACTTCCGGCGCATAAAAATGGCCGTGCATGAGCGGCATCCATGGAAGCACCTCCTGCTTATGCGGCTCGAATAAATCCCAAGTCCAATTCCGTTCGTGAAATTCGCGGAGCGGATACGAAACGATGTAGTAATGCACGCCATATTTTTTAAGAGCTACAAGCAAATCCGCGCGCGCGGCAATCGAATCGACTAACGATTGATCTGCCGCGAGGCCCTCTATTTGCAGAATCGGCTGGCCGGTAATAAATGCGGTGAGGCCGGCGCGATCGCCCATCGCGTAGCGGCCGGGATGCGAATCGGTGAACGGCTTGATGCCGAGCGCATGAATATAGATATTCGGCTGTGCGCGCGTTTCGGACTCGACAAGGTTCAGGTGCGTGGTAAGACCCGGAATATCTTTATACAGCACAAATGCTGCAACACATAGAATAAAAATGAGGCCAATCGTTGAAAATCGATCCACGAATGCTTGTCCACTCCGTCCAAAAAGTTCACGAACTTCCAATAACGCGGCCCCTGCGGAAATCGGAAAGGGATAAAAATACCACACATACGCCGGCCAGGAAAGCCGAATCGCGAGCACAAGCGCGAAGAGCACCGGGAATGCAAAGAGAAGAAACCCGGCGCGCACACGCGCATCTCCACGGCGAATGTGGGTCAGTGTAAGCACAAAGCCGGCAATTGTTAACAGAAAATATAACGCGCCACGCGGCGTGCGGACGACCTCGATTGGCAGAAACGAAAAAGTGAGGCCGCTTCCAAGCTCTTTTACTTCCGCGCTCACTGGAAGCCAGTTGCCGAACAGCGCTTTGTTGAGGATAAAGTAGGCGACGATCGGCGAAAGCCCCGCGAGGAATGCCAACGACTTACGCGAACCAGCTCGGTGAAATAAAAAGAGTAGAAAGACGATACCGATGGCAAGCAGGGTATCGATCCGCGCCAGAAACAAAAGTGTGCCTGCCGCGCCACACCAAAAGGCTTCGCGAGTGCCGCTGTGATCCTTCATAGCGTAGAGCACAGTGAGAGCAAAAAGCAGGTAGAGTGGAATCGCAACTACCGTTTCCATGCTCAGAAGAATAAGGACCGTTAGCAAGAGCGAGACGAGCAGTGCGATAACGGGAATCCACGTTCCATCGCCATAAAGCCTACGAAACAACCGAAGCGTAAGTGCCGCCGTCACCACAGCGGAGAGTATCTGAATGGCCTCGATCAGAATGAAGGTCGTGGGGTCATTGCCGTGCGCGAGAAGGCTCAGTCCCGTGAGCACGAGCATCCATAACGGGTGGTAACCATTCGTTGGAACGATACCATCGAAGGAGGAGAATCCGGTGGCCGCGAAATGCTTCGCCGTCAGGTAATAATAATAAAAATCATCCTGCGGGATGATCGAATAAGCAAGCGAGCCGCGAACAATATGATAGAGCGGCTCATACGCAAGACCGCAGGCAAAAAGGAAAACAATTCCCAATACGATGGAAGGGGAACGAGCTGACGATTCTTTCATCCTTCATTCGTTGGCGGCGTCTCTTCCCCCAAATACGCCTCGATCACTTTCGGATCGTTCCGGATTTCGTTCGGTGAGCCTTCGGCGATTTTCAGGCCATAATCGAGGACGAGAATGCGCTCGCAGATTCCCATCACGAGCGACATGTCGTGCTCGATGAGCAGCACCGCGATCTTAAATTGCTCGCGCAATTGCTGGATGAGCCGCATGAGCGATTGCTTTTCCGCCATGTTCATGCCGGCGGCAGGTTCATCGAGGAGCAGAAGTTTCGGATTCGTCGCCAGCGCGCGGACAATTTCCAGACGGCGCTGGTCGCCGTATGGCAAACTGGTGGCGTGTTCGTTTCGCACTTCGCGAAGATGAAATAGATCGAGCAGTTCGTCGATTTTTTTTGCAAGCGTTCGTTCGTTCGAATAAAATCCGGTAAATCGCAGCATCGAGCCGAACAAGCCGAATGATGTTTGCGACGTGAGTGAAACGCGAATATTATCGAAGACCGAGAGGCCGTGAAAAAGCCGGATATTCTGGAAGGTCCGGGCGATTCCGCGATGGCTGATCTCGCTGGGTTTGAGTCCATTCAATCGCTCGCCGTGAAAGCGGATTTCGCCGATCGTCGGCTCATAGACGCCGGTGATGACATTAAAGACCGTTGTTTTTCCTGCGCCGTTCGGGCCGATAAGTCCGACCAAATCGCCCGGGCCAATCTCGGCGCGAAGTTCACCAACAGCCATCAGGCCGCCGAAGCGCATCGTTACGTTATCGAGCGTGAGACTGTCCATCATGATGTGTAGCCGTGGGCTTTAGCCCACGGTGTATTAAGGTTGTCGTTCCCGCGAAAGCGGGAATCCAGACCCCGGCGATAAAATTCGAGCGAGACGTAAAAAACCTGGATTCCCGCAGCATCGTCGGCGATGCTTTTCGCGGGAATGACATCGCTGGCTTGCAATGAGTTTTGCAGAGTTTTCAATTCGTTGCTTCGCTACCGGGACCTGAAGTCACGGCTACACTTTCACTGCGGTATTTATAAACGGCGGCTTTTTAACTGTGGCCTTCACACGTTTGCCAGGACGGATTTCGACGAGAATTTCCGTTCCCTCTTTCGAACGCGCCGTCGGAACGTATCCCATCGCAACGGATTTGCCAAGCATTGGAGAGATATTCCCACTTGTCACTTCGCCGATGTCTGAACCATCTTCACCCACGATCTTATGCCCATGCCGCATGATGGCGCCTTTTTCATCGGTGATAAATCCAACGAGCTTGCGAGTAAGACCTTTTTCCTTGATCTCGCGCAACAGCGGAAAGGCATGGCATTCCGGCGTTTTATTTAATTTCGTGATCCATCCAAGTCCAGCTTCGAGCGGGTTCGTATCGTCCGTGATGTCATTACCATAAAGGCAATAGCCCATTTCTAATCGGAGCGTATCGCGCGCGCCGAGGCCGATGGGTTCCAAGCCGCCAAATTTCTTGCCCGATTCGAACACGGCGTCCCACACGTTCGAGGCATTCCCAGCGTGTGGGAACATAATTTCGAATCCCGGCTCGCCCGTGTAGCCCGTGCGCGAAATGAGCATGTAAACGCCCGCGAGTTCGCCGCCGGTGAAATGATAATACTCGATCGCGCCGAGATCGACTTTCGTCAGTGTTTGCAAAATATCTTTCGCGGCTTTGCCCTGAATGGCGAGGAGCGCCGTCTCGTCCGAAAAATTCTTGAGTTTAACATCGAATCCCTCCGCCCATTTCGAAAAATGCGCCCAGTCCTTCTCCGTCGTGCTCGCGTTCACGACGATGTTGTAGTGATTCGGCTCCAGATAATAGACGATGAGATCGTCGACGATTCCCGCGCGCTCGTTCGGAAGGCAGCTATACTGCGCCTGCCCCGGCACGAGCGCGGCGACATCGTTCGAGGTGATGGTCTGCAAAAACCGAAGCGCATCCGGACCGCGGACATCGAACTCGCCCATGTGCGAGACATCGAAGACGCCGCCCGCACCTTCGCGGACCGCCTTGTGCTCCGCGATAATTCCCTTCGGATATTGTACCGGCATTTCGTAACCGGCAAACTCGACCATCTTCCCGCCGAGCGCGAGATGTTTTTCGTAGAATGGAGTGCGTTTCAAAGTAAGTTATAAGTGGAATTTTGTGGTATTTTACGGATAAAGGGGAGGCATCATTCGCGCTTCTTCCAAGCGGAGGCAAAATCCCGTGACACATGAATGATGGCCGCTACTTCGATCACATCGCCCAACTCACGATACATGAGTCTATAGCTATCGACGAGCACCTCCCGGTAATTTTCGTCTTGGAGTTCGGGCACTCGCCAGCCTCGTGCGGGATGCAAACGTAGGCTCTCGACCGTTGAAAGGAGGTCCTCGGAAAATCTTTTCGCATACAACGGCGCATCGCGAACGAGATATTCGAAGATCGCTTCGAAATCATCCGCGGCCGGCAGCGTCCATCTTATTGTTGCAGCCATTGGCCGACGCGCGCTTTCATTTCTTCATGCGTGATAACTTCCCCACGCTCACTGGCTTCTTTCGAGCGTTCGATCTTTCGCCGAACATACAGATGGTATTCGATTTCGTCGAGCGTCGCCTCTTCGGGCAGCTCTTCGATCAAAGCCATAATTTGGCGCTTAATAGTCATAATCTCTAAACAGACTTCCGCTAAAAATAGGTTGCAAAATGGCAGCGGAGCCTGAAAGCTGCGACTACCGGCATCAACCGTGTAACTTTCCCTATCCTCCGGCGTTCTAATTTTAGGCGGATATTAAATTGAGACTTATGAAGAATAGTTTTGCGGCCGCAATTACACTGCTGAGTCTTTTGTCCACATCCTCGAATGCGGTGGCACAAGATGCCGATACGCTCAGGGCAAATGGAGCCATCCACTCGGATTTAAGCCTCAGAGCCGGGCTTATCGCCGGAGCGATAAATAGTCAAGTTATGGCCGGAGCTTATCTCGCAACGACAATTGGAAAATCCCGGATCGATCTTAATATTGGCGAAGAAATTACTACTACTCCGAGCCTCAATTTTGTCGACAATCTGCCCGATCCTGTACCCAGTTTCAAGAGAATTTCACTTTCATACGGGCGAGAAATATTCAGTGGCATTGCATCAGTCGTGCTGGCGGCCGGCCCGGAATATGCTTGGGGTATTGCGGACGGCAAGTACCTTCACACTGCCAAGGCGCCAAATGGGATTGGGTTCGGCACGGATTATTATGAGACTAATCCCTTTAGCCGTTTGGGTCTCTCGCTCGACGCGAATGTCGATATACCCATCAGCCGTCACTTCGCTTTTGGCCTTCGTTCGAGCCTCACGATCGATGGCGTGGAAACCTACGGGCTTTTGGGAATGACGTTCGGATATGTATTCGATTGAGACAATGAGATAGGTTCTGTAAAAGTCTTCCGGCTCATATTGTCTATACGAACTAACTAAGTACGGGAAGCATTCGGCTCGTTTTGCAGTTGTCTTTGGCATGCACACGTATCATGCAAGAACTACAGTAGAGCAGGATGGACGGCTGGTGCTCTCCGGTTTGCCCTTCCCAAAAGGCGAGAAGGTCGAGATCGTCATTCGCGAGGCTGCGAATGGGGATAATGATGACGCCGCGTGGAAACGCCTTGCCATCGAGTCCTTCTTCCGCGACGCGAGCGAGAAAGACGCGGACTACGATAATTACTGAGCGATGGCTTACGCTTTCGGGGACGTTGTTCTACTCGATTATCCGTTCACGGATGGAATGGGTTCGAAACGCAGGCCTGGCCTCGTTCTCCTTCCTGAAAGCGATGGCGATATTCTTTTCGCGAGAATAACAAGCAAGGAACGCGCGGGAGAATGGGAAGTTGCAATCCAGGACCGAAGTGAGGCGCGACTCTTACACGAGTCCGTTGTGCGAATGAGCAAGATGGTATCCCTGGAGTCCTCCCTTGTCGAGCGGCTAATTGGAAGGCTTTCCGATCGCGATCAGGTTTCGGTACAGGCCGCGTTCGAGCGATTGGCCAAAACCATTGGCAAAGCAAGGAAGTAATTTATGCGCCATTCTCACACAAACTTCCCCGCGTTGTAATCATCGAAGGCCTGGAAGACTTCGTCGCGCTCGTTCATTACGAAGGGTCCGTAGCGGGCGACCGGTTCGCCGATGGGTTTGCCGCCGAGCACGAGGAGTTCCGTTTCACTTTCCGATGCATTCGAAAATTCGATGCTATCTCCATTGGAGAGAATGCCTAATTCGCCGGCAGTCACTTTTTCATCGTTGCCGATTGTAACGTTGCCGAGTGTAACAGCACCGCGAAATACATAGAGCATCATATTATCCTTTTCCGGCACTTCGAGCGTGACGCGGCCATCTGGTTCGAGCGTATAATGCAAATAGAGGACGGGCCATGTTGTCTTTACCGGCCCCTGAACAGACTCCGCATCGCCGCCCAAAACTTTTACCGAATATCCCTGCTCTCGGTTCTCGATCACGGGGATTTGCACGGCGGTAATTCGCTGCGATTTCGGCTCGATCCATTTTTTCGAGCGTGGAAGATTAACCCAAATCTGAAATGCATGGACGTGCGAACTTTGCGAGTCCTTGGCAGGCCCTCCGCCGTGAATGATTCCGCGTCCGGCCGTCGTCCATTCGACATCGCCGGGATGGAAAATATCGCGGAAGCCCGTTGAATCATGGCTATCCATGTCGCCTTCGAGGATATAGGTCAGCGTTTCGAATCCGCGATGGGGATGGTCGGAAAGTCCGCTGTCTTTGCCTGGTTTGCGCTCGATGGGGCCGGCCTCATCGAGCAAAAGGAATGGGTCGACGTGATCGAGCGCATGAGTCGGAAATGGCCGGCGCACAGTAAATCCATCGCCCTCGACGGTGAGTTTTCCCTCGACGAGCCGGTTTAATGTTCGTGTTTTTAATGCTGTGGTTGTTTCGGCCATTTTTTATTACCTCCAACCTGCGTCAACGAGGAATTAAAATACTTGTTTCAACAACAATAATGCCGAAGGCCAAAGAAATGAGTTGGTTCAAAAATCAATAAAAAAGGGGCCGCAGTGCGGCCCCTTTTTTAGAAGAATAATGGGAAGCACGATTACTGACCGGCTTTCTCGATCGTGAATTCCACGCGGCGGTTGAGCTGGCGGCCTTCGGGAAGGTCGTTCGTGAACCGCGGGTCGCGGAGGCCATGACCGCGAACGGTGACGTTCGACGGCAGCGAGGTCATCGAGCGGAGCGCAGTGACGGCGGCATTCGCGCGCGCTTCGGAAAGCGTTTGGTTGTATTCCGGCGTTCCGGTGGCGTCGCAATAGCCATCGATGTTCACGCCCGTGGCGCCGGCGCTAACACTTTCGCTGATGAGTTGCAGCATTTGCTGAGCTCGGGCATTGATATCGGCTTTGTCGAAATCGAACGACAACATTCCATATTTTTCAAGATTGTTGTGATCGACCGTTTTCGACTCGATGCGCGTGTAGCCATCGGCATGTGCGGTCTGGCCCTGATCGTCCGTAACGGTGAGGGTGTAATGCACCGGCTGCCCGACATACTGGGTGGAATTCGGAAGGTCCTGGGTCGTGGAAGCCGGCGGCGCGCCGGTTCCCGTGAGCGGCGGCGCAAGTTGCACGCCGTCCTTATCGAGCGTAACGGTCCAGCCCGTGTACGTATGTACTGTGGGATCCGGTGTAACAGTCATATCATACCGGACGGTCGTGGCGCCAACGCTGACGGCCTGGCGGTTTTCGATCTTGACCGGCGCGGTGAGATCGGCGCTGGTCGAGGAAATCTCGACGCGGCGGTTCTCTTCGATGCCGGCTTTCGTGACGGGATTTGTCGGGAGTTCCGGCAAATCGCGCTGATCGACCGTAATGCGGCTTGGCGCGATACCCCAGGTATTCTCCAGATAATCGGCGACAGCCGTGGCGCGAGCCTTCGAAAGCTCGATGTTGTGCCGCTCGTCACCCGAATTGGAATTCGTTCCGACGATGGTGCAGGTCATGCTCGGGTTGTCCTTCAGGCGCTCTCCCGTAACATCGAGCACATCGTGGTTCGCGTCGAGCGCGTCCTTGCCGGCAAGGTCAGTCTGCTCATTGAAGCCGGTCGCTCCGCTGCGATTGTAGCGTGTACTGATAACGGCCGAATTGTTGTCGAAAAAGATATACGGCAGAAGCGGAATCGAAGCGCGCGTGTGAATGGCTTGCTGTGGCGAAACGAGGTCCGCCGTGAGCGAACCATCCGGCATAACACCGTGCGCGGTAATTGTCGCTGCGATCGGGGTGGGCGGCGGCGCGGCCGGTGGTCCGGCAAGCGCGAACTTCAAGCTGGCGCCTCCGCTGAGGGTGACCGGGAAGAATTCGTCACTCGGAGGATTGTTGTGTACATAGTTCGTCACGCTGTACGTATAGAACGCTTCTGGCGTAAGCCAGATCGTGTTGTTTGCGTTCAGCGGAATGTCATAGCCGATTCCGCCCTTGAGCCCCGCAAGAAACTTCGCTTCGTTCGGAACGTTGGTGCCGGGATTCGAAGCATCGGAGATGTTCGACCCGTAGGCATACCGCATGTGAAGCGGCGTGGAGAGATTCGCGCCCGCCATGATGTGGAAATTGCTCAACGCATACTTGAAGAGAAGGTCTGCGCCAAGGACGGCCTCGGAAATTTGGAGACCCAGATTAGAGGGCGCAACGGAACCGATCCCATTCCAATGAACGCTGTAATCATTATACGCGATGCGCGGCGCGAACATGAGGTTCGACGCGATCGGAATTTCCGCAAGGATGTGGAATTCCGGAGCCGCTAAACCACTGCTCTGCGTAAAGAGCGGGCCAGGCTCGGGGTTATAGCCGCCGGAGCCGTTCCAGTTATCGTTCGCTGCGGCACCGAAGCCGAGCGTAAACGTGGTCGGCCAGGTGACTTCATTATTCATAATACCCGTCCCGCCTTTTTGGGCGAACGAGTTCGGCGCCGAGAGAGCAATCGCGAGGAACGCGAACGCCACTGCGCCTGCGGTGATTAGACCCATCGCGTGACCGACGGTCTTTCGTAGTAAGTTAGGTGTCATGACACTGTGTCCTATAATTCAGTTTATACAAAGGCTCACGCGAATCTTTTGACGGCGCCGCTCGCAAAACCGCTCGCGAAACCGCCGGTGAGAAACTCGGTGAGGATTAATTATCAAAACCTTCGCACCACGAGCGCTGCATAACGATGCTCGTCGCGTTCGCTCGATGGAATCGCGCCTTCACGGCTCGCGCCTTAGAGCGCCTGGAGTTTGCAGGAATGCAAAACCCATCCATCGAGTAGTCGGAGTTAAATCAAATACCTCGCCAATCGAAGAATCATGGCACCGGTAAGTCATTTATTCATTTTGAGCGGATCGAAAATTCGGCGATTGCAGTGTAAAGAAGCAATTCCGCGTGTGTTTAAAGGAGCGGAGGATGCTTTCGTGAGATGCGTTTGCCATAGGGACTTTCGTTTACGGGATGCAATGTGGTAGTGTTTCTCGAAGCTCGGCCATAAAATCTCCAGTCCCGCCAGACTTGAATCAGGTTCCCGAATTACGGAATCTGGAATATCCCAATCGATTCCCGAAATTCTATCCCGACAACCCTTCCAATCCTTCCTCGAACCTGCTATTCCCGAAATTCCCATCTGAAAAATCCTTCCAATCCTGTAAATCCTGGTCAGATTTCAAGTTGAGATGGCTTTAGTCCACCTGTATTGAAACGATACATAGACATACGAGGTGTCTCAAATTGAGACGACGGCGATTATCATGTCCTATTTTGAGACAATCATTGATATTCAATGTTGCGTAGTCATACACTTGTACGATTTTGAGATTGGCAAAAACGTGCATTTATAAGAATTTCTGCTGATTTTCTGGAATTATCAGAATTTCTCACCCAAATTATTCGTCTATACCCGTGAAGAGACTGACTGATCGATTTTAAGACAGCTTCGCGAGCGATCACTTGCCAAAGCGATCACGGAGCTAACCACTTCAGCCAGGAGTCTATAGTTTAGGAATTGCCACATTAGTTTAGGAATTGCCATGAAACCCCTCATTGCAGCCATAGTAGTAATGATGTTCGCATCGAGCGCGAACGCCCAGGGCAGCGTATCGACCGCCGTCGTGAAAGCGCAGAGCACGGAAGCTCCGACGCTTCAGGCTACGAACGAGAGCGCCGATCCGTTGAGCATTCAGAAGGTTCTCGCGATTTCGCGGGCGGCCGAACGGGCCACGATCGCCGGCGAACTTCCGGCATTGGCCCAGAAGATGGTTTCGGAGCAAGGAGATGGCGCGACCGAACTGCTTCGTGCCGGACAGGTGCTCGAGTTGGCCGAGAGCGCCAGCGCTGGCACCAATGCCTTACAGCAGCGCTCCATCAACGTCCGTGTTAAGTATGACGCGCGGCCGGTCGGTGGGATTTTGAATATTCGTGTAGAACTGATTCCCATCTTTGGCGGCATCGGCTCGGCCGTAAGGCCCACGATAAGCCGGGAGTTCGCGGAAGCCGTCAATGATTTCGATGACGATTTTATTGGACAAACCATCGTCAAGCTTACCGATGAGCTTGCAGCCGAATATGCGGCAAAATAGATAGAAAGAGCGGCAAATTATAAAATTTCGGCTCGAAAGAGCCGGAGCACCAAAGAACTTTTCTCGATAACCAGCACAAAATCCTATTTATTTTATAGGAAGAAGCAATCTCGCGCCTTCGGACATTCCGAGGCGCGTTTTTTTTTGTACTAATTGCAATTTCGCTTTGAATCCGCGGAATTGCGTTCCGATTGCGGAATTCAATTCCGCTACTATCGGTGAATTTCTTTTATTTCTCGTTAGGCTCACATTTTGGAGCAATTTCCCTTATGGGAAACATTTCGCTCCGCTCGTTAGTAGTGGATATGGATGAGCGATCATCTGACGGATGAGCGATTATCCAATCCCTGGAAATCGGTGGTCGAGAGCGAGAGAATGAATTTCAATTACTAACATGCAACAATATTTCAAAGTGGTTATGCGGCGAGCGGCTTCACTCGCGTGGATGGCAGTTCTTCTGGTTTCGATTTTTTGCGGTTCGGGCACAGCCCAAACCCGAAAAGATATTTTTCAACCGGGGGAGCAACTCGTTTATAATGTGAAGTACGGTTTCATCAAGCTGGGGACGGTCGTCATTCAAACCGGAAGCATCTCGCCACAGGGCATCGTGAAAGCCCACATGGAATTCTGGACCGCCGATATTCCGTTCCTGCATGTCCACACCACCGTTACCGACCAATTCGCCACCAGCGACCTCACCATCCGAAGTTTCGAGCAGCACGAGCAAAATGGCGATTACAAATCCGATAAATACGCCAGTTACGATCCGGTTGCAAAGACGCTTACCTACTCCGATGACAGTGTGACGAACGAGATAAGCCGCAACATCGAGCCGTATGACGATGCGCTTGGAATTCTTTTCAATATGCGCGCATGGAGCGGAGCAGTAGGACACAAATATCTGTTTCATGTGCGCGATAGAAGCGGAGCGCGGCCCGTCACGCTTACCTTCACCGATCAAACTTCCAGTCAAGCCGTGCCGGCGCTGGACGATAAAGAAATTTCAACCCGCGTCGTCGACGGCATGATGGACTTAGGTAATTCTGCGCCACTCGGCGCCAACGGGGCCATAACCGCGTACGTCTCCAACGATGAAGCCGCCGTGCCGGTGCGTATCGATATGAGCATCGCCGTCGGCTCGATTTCGCTCGTGCTCGATAAAATCAAACGCCCTAATTGGACGGCGGTGAAATAAGCTCCCGAGCTTACGCGTGTGCCAATTTTCGACCGTCGGTAAGGAAATGAGATCCGTCGACGAAGAGAAAAAAGATTCTATTCGTCCGCGGCAGTGGCTTCGATCATTTCTCGCAGCTTGGCAAGGTAATGTTCATCGTGCGCAACAAGGAGCTGGACGATATGTAGAATGCAAATCTCGCCGAGCGCCTCATGGTCGCCACTCCGTTCCCAAGCATCGGGAGCAAGCTCGTTCAGCCTCATGGCATACCCCCACCGGTCGCGAATGCATTGCCCGAGGATGTCATCGAGCGGCTGCGATTGCCAGTCATGCGCTCGGACAAGTTCCTGGTGATCGACTTCCGCGAAGGAGGGATGTTCCTCGCGCAGCAAGGCTTCGATGCGTGGCCACCAAATATCGCGGTCGGAATCGATCAGGTGGCCGAGGGTTTCCTTTATGGACCAGGTGCCATCGGTTGACGGGGTAAGCGCGTTCGCTGCGGCGAGCCCGGGCCGAAGCCGGTCGAGCTGAATGATTAGCGACGCATAGCGGCGCTTGAGATCTTCGAGGTCCTCGATCGAAACGGGTTGAAGTTTTTCGACGAATTCCGGGAGAATGCCAGTCGTTTGCAGGCTTTGGACTTTCCGTTTGAGTGCCGGCAAATCGAATGGCCCATGCAGGGAAGAGAGATCCTCCTTCGTTTCCTCCCGGCCTTTACGTGGCAGGATCATAATTTTCTATCCCTGACGATTAATTAGCAAGTTCATTTGGGATCCTTCGGTGTGTTCCTATATTATCGCAATGGTTCACGAGCCGACGGGTCTATTTTTTCACATAGCACAGGTTCCTCCAGCCTATTCGGAGGAACTCCGGAACAGCCAGGAACGAGATAACTGGATTCAATATAAGAAAAAAATTACGAGAAGTCAAGGAGCAGGACCATTATGAATGCCCCGATAGCGGAAGCGGCGAAATTTACGCTATTATTTTTAATTTGCGTATAGCCAGCCACCAGATTCACCGGGCCGCTGCCTGGTTTGGCGGGGGGAGGATTTTCCAAAATTTCCGTGCTGCCGGGAACTTGATATTTCGCCTGCACGGAGCTGCCAAGAATACTATCGGCGACGGCTCCGAGGGTGCCGGCAATAACAATTCCCGCGAGCGCCCAGGGGTCTCCGGATAATGATTGCGCGACGGGAATCGCTGCCGCGAGCATGACGATTGCCGCGCCGCCCATTGACGCTGCCATGCCGCCAAGACTTACTCCGCCCGAAGGTCCCGGCATTAACGTATGGCCCGTCATGACATCCCGAACTCGCGTTCCGAACCGAGTGCCGATTTCCGTTCCCCACGAATCGGCACAGGCCGCGGCGACCGAACCATAAAATGCATGAAGGAAAAGTTCTCGACTCGGAAAAAGCCGATAGGCCAGAATCGCCGCAACCGGTACAAACCCATTGGCCAAAACTTGTTTCCAATTCCTCGCATACCCGCCGGCCAATTCTTTTTTCAAGAGCAGCGGTCCCGCAGGGCGATGTTCGGGAAGTGAAGATAGAACCGATCCGGTCAGAAAAAATGCGAGGAGTGCGGCGGTTGGTCCCAGCCCACCGAAGCCAAAAATAATTCCACCGGCAATAGTGGCCGCGCCCGCGCCGCCCGCGTCCAGCGCCCGCAGCCGCCAGGCTACGTAAGCAATCAGCGCCGCGAATGCGAAGCCCAACAGAACCGCCTGAATCATCCCGGAAAAAATCACGAATTTACCAGAGCCTGCTCCAGCTCCACCACTAATTCCATCATTACGGCGCGGAGTTGAAGCTGAAGTTTTACGCGGTGCATCGCACGATCGACCGAGGCGATGGCTGCGATGATGCGCCGCGGCTCGCCTAAGCGCGCGACGAATTTCGTCAGGTCTTCCAGTTGATCGCGATTGATGATCTCCCCTTCGGCTTTCGTCGAGAGCGCGAGCGCGTCGCGCAGCCACAGGGTAAGCAGCACGAGGCGCTGCTCGACGGCCTGCCGCTTCTCTAAAAACTTTCCGCCGCCGGAACGTGGAAGAAATTTATCGATTTCGAGCGCGGCGTTACGGCGGCTTTTCGAAAGACCCATGCGAAGAAATCCGACGATTTCCGTTCGCATTTGCTTTACGTCATCGCCGATCATGGCGCGGGCGCGGGAATAACTTCCCGCGGCGATACGAGCCAGAAAATCCGCATCGGCTTCAGCGAGCGATTCGCGGGCCATCAGCGCTTGCCGGATATCACCCACCGAAAGCACATCGAAGCGAACCTCCTGGGTGCGAGAATGGACTGTGGGAAGCAGACCGTTCGGATTCGAACTCGTAAGGATGATGATCGTATCGGCATGCGGTTCTTCGAGCGTTTTGAGGAAAGCGTTTTGCGACTGCGGGTTCATTCTGTCCGCTTCGCTAATAATCACTATACGTTTTTTTGCGCCCGAAATGCTTCGCGCAAGCGAAAGCCGGAGTTCCCGAATTTGCCCGATGTGAATCGCCTGAGCGCGCGGGATCTCAAAATTATAATACGGATCGGCGGCTTTCGCGGCTCGCTGTTCTCGCACGATGGCTACATCCTCTTCTTTTAGCTCGGCATCGTCCCCCTCCGATTTCTTCGGAAGCGCGTGAACAAATTGGATGGCCGTGGACGCGAAACTTGCAATGCTCAGGCAACTCGCGCATTCATCGCAGGCGCCGGCTGCGGTTGGCTGCTGGCAATTAATGGCTTTTGCAAGCTCGATCGCCGCGGCATCCTTCCCCGTACCTTCCGGTCCGGAAAAAAGATAGGCGCCCGGCAGCATATCCCGTGCAATTGCGCTTTGCAGAATATGCTTTACCCGCTCTTCTCCGATGACGTTCGACCACATATAAAAAAGTACCGAGGAATGAGTAACGAGTGCCGAGTAAGAATTTCTCCCGTCATTTTACCTTCCCACTCGTTTCTCGTTACTCGATACTCATTACTCGATACTCAGAAAAGTTTTCGCATGAGTGATTCGTAACCTTCCCTGAGACAGGCCAGAGCCATTGCTGGCACACGGTTCGAAGCAGAGAGTAGCATAAGTTAATTCTCAATTGATTCAAATCACCGCATCTCTGAAAGTGCTAACGTGCCGAAGTGCTAAGTGCCGAGCTTCCTCTCTTTGAGGAGGCGAAGAACCCCGTACCATCGCACCGGCGCTTTCAAAGGTGTACTTAATATTCACAAACTATTAAAATAGTTATGTCACTCAAATCAATCAAACGGATGCTCGCGCATTCGTTCCATTTCTTCACGGCAGCGGCGCTTGCACTTTTCGTAATGGTCGGGCTTTCGAGCCATGCCTTCGCGCAAATGGGCGGCATCGGGCAGTTGCATAATGAGATCACCTGGCCGACTACAATGACGGTCTCCGTCGGTGGCGCGGCAAACTCCAACTGGCAGTCATCCGGTTCGTTTTCCGTTGGCGACGGTCTCAGTTACGATCAATCCCACGGGCTTGCGAACCCGAACTTCAGCCTCGGTTTGGAAATTCCGATGCTCAAGAACACAATGTTCGTGATCCGTGCGGAATACAATGACTATAGCGTTCAGTTCGATCAGGCGGCCGGTGGAATTCAAACCCCGCTCGTCGTCAGTCTTCTGACGGTTGGTGGCGATGCTATGTTCAAATATAGCTTCAATAACTTCCACGTCATGGCCGGTGGCGAGCTTGCTACGCCCGTCAACGCGACCTACGCGCACTCCTATCATATCGAGGACGCGACGCATTCCACGGTCACGATTCCCGATAAGGAAAACATCCTTGGCGCGCTCAAGGGCGGCTTGGGATATGACATCCCACTCAATAGCAGCAACACGATGTGGTTTACCCCGGAAGCCTTCTATACTTATCCGATCAATAGCGCTTCGCGCATGTCGCAGAACAGCCTGTTTGTCACCGCACTTTCGGGCGGCGCAAGCTTAAAGTTCGCGCTTCCGTAACCTGAAGTAATAATGTTCTTAGCTTCGAGCGCCGCGAGCAATCGCGGCGCTCGTTTTTATTACGGTGGTTTTCTAAGCGCAAAAAATCGACTACTAAAAATACGCGTGCGCGTTTGTGCTTCATTAACTACGCTTTTTTCAGCCAATTTTCGCCATTGTGTCTTTCCGAAACCAGTAGAATGAATTTTGGCGGGATACGTTTAATTTTCATGTAATGAACCCAAGTTCCCGAATTTCCGGAAATTCGTTCTACCCAGTAATTTTTCATACTTCATCATTCATCATTGCCCAGTACGTCAAGCGATTCCAAAAGATTTTTTGAAAATTTT
>DASRZC010000139.1:0-19931 GCA_035686785.1 Kapaibacterium sp. (SeqCode) | reverse complement strand
TTAGAATGACGTATCAGCTCGCTGGCAACTTGGACAAATCTCGTGAGTTTCTAATGCGAGTCCTTGAACTCATGCCGAGTTACCTTGAAGAGCATCCTGACGATCCAAGAGGATACGTAAACTATGCCCTGAACTTGGCACAGGTAGGGAGGGTAGATGAGGCGCGAGCGATGGCTATGAAGGCACTGGAGCTAGCACCCAACGATTCTCTCATGCAATACTATGCGGCTTGCCTTTATGCTGCAATTGGCGACCTCGACCTTGCCGTTAACGCCATCGCTGGCGCAGTAAACAGTGGGTGGAAAGATATTGAGTGGATGAAACGCGACCCCGATCTTGACTCCATCCGCAGCCACCCTGGCTACATTGAACTGATGAAGGACAAATGACCACCGACGTATTCATCTCCTATTCCCGTGACGATAAAGACCGCGTGCTTGCGCTGGCCAATGAGCTGCGCGCGGCCGGTATTTCGCTTTGGATCGATCAGGGCGGCATCGACGCAGCGACGATGTGGTCAGAGGAGATCGTAAATGCCATCGAGAATGCAAAGGTCTTAATGCTGATGGTGAGCGAGAATGCCGTCGCTTCGACAAACGTCGTCAAAGAAGTCGTGCTGGCGAGTGAGCGCAAGGGACACATTCTGCCGGTGCATTTGGAGCCAACACGAATACCGCAAGGGTTGAAATATCCACTGGCGGGCATTCAGCACGTGGAATACTTTCAGGGCGACCCGAAGGAGAACCTCAAATCGATTTTGCGAGCACTCGAACGGTTAGGCATCGAGGCAAAGCCGCAACCATCGAAAGTCGTTGCTGGTGGAGTAATGCCCGCTACGGCATCTCACACGATGCACAGTTCGCACGTCGAGCTTGAGCGAGCCATCGCCGTGCTGCCGTTCAGCAATATGAGCCCCGATAAAGAGACCGATTATTTCTCCGATGGTCTCACCGAAGAGCTTATTACCAGCCTTTCGCGCCTGAAAGACATTCGCGTAGTTCCCGGCACGGCGACGATGTCATACAAAGGTACGCAGAAATCTATCGGCGCGATCGGAGAGGAACTTCGCGCGCGGTTCGTTATCACCGGAAGTGTGCGCAAACATCTGGATAACGTCCGCATCGCCGCACAGCTTATAGATGCCCAGACCGAAGCCCAGCTTTGGGCCGAAACTTACAAAGGCAAGCTCGAAGACATTTTTGAGATTCAGGAAAATGTGGCGAAGCAGATCGTCGAAGCGCTTTCGATCAAACTCACGATGGTGCAGGAGATTGCTTTAACAAAGCGATCTACGGATAATGCCGAGGCGCTCGATTATTATATGCGAGGCAGGGAATTTCGTTACAAGGCGAATCGAAAAAATTTCCAATTTGCCATAGAACTGTTCAAAAAAGCGATCGAACTCGACACCCGCTACGCGAACGCGTATGCAGGAATGAGTGAAGTGTATTCGATGCTCTTTGAATTCGAGCGGAAACCGGAGCACCTTTCCAAATCCGCGGAAGCAAGCCTCAAGGCCCTCATGTACGATCCATCATCCGCTGAGGCCTACGCCGCGCTTGGGTTGACCCATTATTATCAGGGAAATCCCGAAGAGGCGGAAGCGGCCTGTCACAAGGCGATTGAACTGGACCCGCAACTCTTCGTGGGATACCGGAATCTGGGTCGCATTTATCATTTAACGGACCGTGATGAAAACGCCGCCGAGATGCTGCAAAAGGCAACCGAGTTGAAGCCGGAAGATTACGCGACGATCGGGGTCTTATCCGGGATCTATACAAGGCTTGGTCATCGCGACGATCAGAAGAAATGCGAGCGTCTTATTCTTGAGCTCATGCCCCGATATTTACTTCGAAATCCCGAGGACACACACGCCAGAATATTTTATGCAATTGCATTGGCTGGCGCTGGTAGAACGGCCGAAGCAAAACAGGAGGCGACGATAGTGCTCGAAGCATCGTTCGATGACTCCAACTCGCTCTATAACGTTGCATGCTGCCTGGCGCAATTGCACGATAGCGCTGCTGCCGTGGATGCCCTCCGCAAAGCAATCGCCGTCGGCTATGCAAATTACGACTGGATCAAACGCGACAGCGATCTCGACCCCATCCGAAACCATCCCGGCTACATCGAACTTATGAAGGATAAATAAATGACCGCCGACGTATTCATCTCCTATTCCCGCGAAGATAAAGACCGCGTAACCGAGCTTGCCAACAAGCTTCGGGACGCTGGCGTATCGCTCTGGATCGATCAGGGCGGCATCGACGCGGCCGCAATATGGACCGAGGAAATTGTGAACGCACTCGAAAACGCGAAGGTCCTTCTGCTGATGATCAGCGAGAAGGCGGTGAACTCGCACAATGTGCTGAAAGAGGTAACGATAGCCTCGGAACGCAAAGGGCACATCCTTCCGATCCATCTCGAACCGACGAAGATCCCGGCAGCCATGAAATATGCGCTGGCAGGAATCCAGCACGTTGAATATTTTCAGGGCGATCCAGTCGAGAATATCAAAACGATTGTTCGTTCGCTCGAAAGAATCGGGGTTACGGTTGTGCCGCCGAAGAAAGAAGTTGCGCCAGCATCCTCAACCTCGGTAGCGACCGGCGCAATGATGGGAGTTCCCGAGAGAGGCATTGCCGTACTGCCATTCGAAAATTCGAGCCCCGATCCCGATGCCGATTATTTCAGCGACGGTCTTACCGACGAACTCATCGCCAGCCTCTCGAAAGTTGGAGAACTCGGCGTCGTTTCCCGTCTCACTTCGGTACAATACAAAAATACGAAGAAGGACGCCCGCGAGATCGGCAGCGAACTCCAGGCGCGTTACATCGTGACCGGTAACGTCCGCAAGTTTCAAGATAATCTCCGTATCACAACCCAAATGGTCGACGCCAAGTCGAACAAGCAGCTCTGGGCGGAAACGTACAAAGGAAAACTGGACGACATCTTCGACATTCAGGAGCAAGTTGCGAAGCAAATTGCGGATGCGCTAAAACTTAAGCTCTCGATCTCGGAGAAAGTCGTGCTCAGCAAACGACCCACCTTGAATGCCCAGGCGTACGATCTTTTTTTGCGTGGCCGCGAATATCTCTATCAGCTTACCAAGCGAAGCGTCGAATATTCCATCCAGCTTTTTGAGAAAGCCATCGAGCTCGATCCCCGCTACGCAGGGGCTTATGCAGCCTGTTCCAATGCATACGGACTGCTCTATTACCTCTTCACGCGTGAAGATCGGATCAAGGACGTTGCACAAGAGTTGGGACTCAAAGCACTGATGTACGACAGCAATTCGGCGGAAGCGTATGCGGCTCTGTCTCTCTCGTACACGTATCAGAAAATGTACGATGAGGCGATCGCGGCCGGTAAAAAGGCAATAGAACTCGATCCCGACCATTTCCTTCCCTATTGGATTGTTGGAAGGATTTATTATTCGATGGGAAATTATTCCGAAGCCAAAGGATTGTTCGAAAAAACGATCTCCATGCAACCCGATTTTTATGCGGCTTATTGCGATCTCCAGACATCATTCGAAGGCTTGGGTGAACATGCGCGAGCCGTCGAAGCGATGCAAAAGCTTTTGGATCTTATGCCCACATACCTTTTGCGATTTCCCGATGACTGCCGTGCTCGCATGGTCTATGCGACCCGGCTGGCGAGTGCCGGCCGAATTGCGGAAGCGAAATCCGAGGGCAAGCGCGCTTCCGATCTCAGCCCGGATGATCCCTTGATGTTATACAATGGAGCGTGTCTGTTCGCGCAACTGGGCGATGTCCAGCTCGCAGTAAGTACCTTGAAAGAAGCCATCGAAGCGGGGCACGAAAATTTCGATTGGATCAAGCGCGACTCTGACCTCAATCCCATTCGTAACGACCCGGAGTACATCGAACTGATGAAGGATAAATAAGTCTCGTGGATTCACCGTGACTCGAAAGTCACGGCAACGTTCGGAACAGCATGTTCACCCTATCTGTTAGCGGGTGCCCGGATGACATTCCGGCAGAATGCCCGAGTGGTGAAATTGGTAGACACGCTGTGTTCAGGGCGCAGTAGTCGTGAGGCTGTGCGAGTTCGAGTCTCGCCTCGGGCACCAACCAGAACCCTTCGGCAAACTCAGGGCAGGCTCTGGATTACGCGGATTGGATGGATTTTCAGGATTGCTTTCAGGCAAGAAAGATTTTCCTGGAATTTTTCAAAATAGTTTTTTAGAATTCCCTTTGATAAAAAATCCTGAAAATCCATCCATTCCGCGTAATCCCGGTTCTGTTCGGAAGCTTCAGGCCGCGTGGATTTCGCTTGCGGTAACCGCGGTCCTGGTTGCGGCGAAACTGGCAGTCGGGCTTGCCACGGGTTCGCTGGCGATTCTTTCGCTCGCGGCGGAGTCCGGTATCGACCTCGCCGCCGTCCTGATTGCTCTTCTTGCCGTTCGAGTTAGTTCCATCCCGCCGGACGAAGACCATCCTTACGGCCACGGGAAATTCGAAAGCTTATCCGCCCTCGCGCAGGGCCTTCTCTTATTTGGCGCGACGGTCTGGATCGTATTCCATGCCGCGACTCACCTCCTGGGAAAACCGAATGCGGTGATCGTAAACGGTTGGAGCTTCGGCGTCCTCTTTTTCTCGGTCGCGCTCGATTTCTGGCGCGCCCGAACGCTTGGTACTGCCGGCAGGCAGCACCGTTCCTCCGCGCTCGAAACAAGCTCGGTTCATTTCTTTACCGATGCGCTCTCGGCGCTCGTGGCGGCGGTGGCATTGCTGCTTGTCAAATTCGCCGGCATCGCTGCCGCGGATAATTGGGCGGCGATTCTGGTCGGAGTATTCGTGACGTACCTCAGCGTTCGCATTATCCTCGATGCCGTCGATGGCCTCACCGACCGCTTCACCAAGACCGGCGATTACGAGCGGCTGAAATCTATCGTCGAACAAACCAACGGCGTGGAAAAAGTTACACGCATGAGAATGCGCACCGCCGGGCCGGCGCTGTTTGTCGAAGTGAGCATACTGCTCAGCCGTGTGCTGCCGCTCTCGGCCATTGAAAGAATTATTGCGGATGTCGAACGTTCGGTCCTGAAAGAATTCCCGCACGCGGAGGCGACGATCCATTGGCGGCCCATTCGCACCGCGTCCGAAACGCCGTTCGAGACGATGAAGATGGTCGTGGCCGAGCATGGGCTGCTGCCGCACAACACGGAACTTTCGCGCATGGCCGATGGCCGCATCGCGCTCGATTACCATCTCGAGTTCCCACCCGGAGTCCAGCTCCTGTATGCCGATGAAATCTCGCGGCACATCGAAAAGCGCATTCACGAGGAGCTGCCGCAGGTGGGGCCGGTCTTCGTCCATCTCGAAGAAGAACGCTCGGACCGCGCGCTGCCACAAATCGAGGACGTGGCGCATGAAGAGCTTCTCGCGCGAATTACCTCGATCGCGAAAAATGCTTCTTCCTCCGTTCGCGGAATACGCGAGACGCATCTGTTCCGCGACGAGCACGATCAAAGCATGAAACTGGTCATCGCCGTGGATTTGCCGCGCGCGATCTCGCTCGCGGAGGCGCACGAAATCGTTACCACCGTCGAGAGCCGGCTGCGAAAAGAATTTCCGGAATTGGCGAGGATACTGGTGCAGGGAAGGCCGGAAGCCGCTGAATAAAATTGGGGTTAGCTCGCCTTCTCCAGATGATATAATTCCCGCAACTTATCCTTCGCTCGTTCGAACGTATGCTTCTGCTTCTCCGGTAAATTTTTTCCGGCGCGATTGATATAGAAATTCAGCATGGACATCGCGGATTGAAACGGCTTCGCCTTCCACTGGATGCGCGGAAGAGATCCAATAAATCCCCGAATATCTCACAAATCCCAGTTCCGACGAATTCCTTGTCGTATTTTTGTAGTGAATATTTCACTTACCATCTAACTAATCCTCCATGAGCATCGACGCAAAAAAACTGAAAGCACCCGAACACGGCGATAAAATCCGCATGACATCCGCCGGCCTCGAAGTGCCGGAGCATCCCATCCTCCCGTTCATCGAAGGCGATGGCACCGGGCCGGACATCTGGCGCGCCTCCCGCCGCGTGTTCGACGCGGCGGTCGCAAAAGCCTATAATGGCAAGCGAAAAATAGAATGGTATGAAGTCTATGCCGGCGAGAAAGCCAACGAGATTTATGGCGAGAACACCTGGCTGCCGAATGAAACGCTGGATGCGATGCGCGAGTATCTCATCGGCATCAAAGGCCCGCTAACCACCCCGATTGGCGGCGGCATCACGAGCCTGAACGTCGCGCTACGTCAGCAGCTCGATCTATATGTCTGCCTTCGGCCCGTGCGGTATTTCACGGGCGTGCCTTCGCCGGTGAAGCGACCGGAGCTGGTAGACATGGTCATCTTCCGTGAAAACACGGAGGATATTTATGCCGGCATCGAATGGCCGGCCGGAAGCGAGGAAGCGAATAAAATCCTAAGCTTTATCGAAAAAGAATTCCCGAAAGCATTCGGTAAGATTCGATTCGGAACGAAAGCAAAGGTCGAAGATTGGTCTCATAAAACGGGACTTCAATCCATTCCCAATCCGCCGCACGTCGGCATCGGAATTAAGCCGGTCAGCCAGGAGGGTTCCGAGCGGCTCATTGCGTCGGCGATCGACTATGCGCTCGCGCATCATCGGAAATCGGTGACGATTGTTCACAAGGGGAACATTATGAAATATACCGAAGGCGCCTTCCGCGATTGGGGATACAAAGTGGCGAAGGAGCGCTTCGGCGATAAAGTCTTCACCTGGGCCGAATGGGAAGACCAGAAAAAAGCGTTCGGCGAAGCCCAAGCGAATGAACTTCAGAAAAAACGCCTCGCCGAAGGCGCGCTCCTTATCAAGGACGCCATTGCCGACATTACACTCCAGCAAGTCCTCACACGCCCGGATGATTTCGACGTGATTGCCACGCTAAACCTGAATGGCGATTATCTCTCCGACGCGCTCGCTGCGCAAGTGGGCGGCATCGGCATCGCTCCCGGAGCGAACATCAATTACGTCACCGGCGCCGCGATCTTCGAAGCAACGCACGGCACCGCGCCGAAATATGCGGGACTGGATAAAGTTAATCCCGGCTCCGTCGTGCTTTCCGGCGAGATGATGTTGCGATATATGGGCTGGGCGGAAGCCGCCGACCTCATCATCCACGGCCTCGAAGCCGCAATTAAATCCCGAAACGTCACCTACGATTTCGCCCGCCAAATGGACGGCGCGCATGAAGTGAAGACGAGCGAATTCGGGGATGAGATTATAAAAAGGATGTAAACCTGGATTACGCGGATTGGATGGATTGTCAGGATTACTATCGTGGAAAACAAATCCATTAAGGCATGCCGAACTGAGAGTTTGCCACTTCGAAGGTTACCATAATCGATTATGGGCAAAAGTAATCCTGAAAATCCATCCAATCCGAGTAATCCAGGTTCAGGTTTTATTTTGCCACGACCACCCGCTGGGCATCCGGATCTCCTTTATTCGTGGTGGTAACTAAAAGATAAACTCCGGCATCGAGCCTGGAAAGATCGAGAAAGAAACCGCACCAGGTGGCAACGGCATCGAATCCGTCATAATCACTTTCAGCGTTTGGTGTCAAGTGTTGTAAACCTTCTACCATCGCCAAGTAGGAGAATGCTTGGTCGATTTGGAACTATCCCAATTATTCTCAGGGCCGCAGGGACCCTGATTCCCCATGTGGGCCTATCAAGGGAAGTCACAACAAGTGTATCCTCGCCTACCGGCGGCCCGCCGCCATCTCCGAATGCGGCCCAAATCTGGTACCGAGATACGAGCGTTCTCTCCTTGTTCAGCAGGACTGCACTGATCGGTATCATTTCGAAGCCATGCTCGTCTTTTAGCTTGGGAGGCTGAAGCGCAGAGGGTAATCCGGTCCGAGAGCTATACACATAGGGCAGCGTGCCATACGGAATAAAAATTCCATCCCCAGGTGGAAAGGATGGCAGGTATCCAGGGAAGTATCCGTCGATTGCACCCATGGAATCCAACGAGTGTGAATCGAGGAATTCATAGCTATCCCGCCAATATACGATGATTTCTCGCGCCCCAAAAAATATCCCACAAGGCGGCCCATACGGATGATACATCGTGTCTTTCGGCAGTGCCCGCGAGACTTCGACTTCAAAGGAGCGAGTGTCGTGGTCTGAAACAATTCCAGAATCCGTAAGGACAGCGATAGACAGTCCATCCGGTGCTAGCGCCCACTTATCAGAAGGCTGTAGTGCAGGAGTCACGGAGTCCCACTGAGAGGTTGCCAAATGGTAATGCAGAATCATCCGGGCAACTTCCAACCTCCTCATTGGATAAATGCCGAAGGGATGTGTTGGGATCGCGGTCGTCGTCAATACCAGTTCGCTATCGCCGGGCGTAAACGCAAGACCCGAGTAGTTATGCGACGGCGCCACAATTGTTCGAACGAAACGAGATGAGTTCAAATCCCAGAATCGGATCTCGTGATCATTCACCAGCGCAAGAATTTTTCCGGAATGCGAGAAGGCATGGGCCGTTACGCCTGAAATCGCTTCATTTCGCCAGAGGAGATGGAGTGAATCGGTCGCTTGTCCATTCGCAACGAGTGGTTGCAACAGAACGAGAAGCGCAATTGGTGTAATGCGGTTGAACATAATCAGCAATGCCTTCTTCGATAACACGCCACAACTCCTTTCGTTGCGCGCCACCTCACGCATTGGAGGATGTGTTTTCAGATTTTTCCATCCTACTCCTTTAAACCACCACATTCACAAGTTTATCCAGCACGACGGTCACCTTTCGAATTTCTTTGCCATCGTTGTGCTTCATCACGTTCGGGCTTTCGCGGGCGGAGCGTTCGAGATCGGCGCAAGAAATTCGCGCTGCTTCATTCCAATAGCGTCCGCGCTCGAACGGCTCTCCAAATCGGATTGCCGTCCGGCTTCTTCGGTTTCGTTCATGCGTTGTGTACCGCGGTTGTGGGTTACGAACGAATAAATCCGCTCGTCCGTCCACAATAGGTAAGAGTATCGAGTGGGAAAAAGGTGGCAAGCGTCATGCACAATAGGGTAAATCCTCAGCTACGTGAGTGAATTCTTTTAATCCTATTTATGTAATGGTTATCTCAATCTCCTCGTGTGATGAAAATTTGTCTCATCATGGTCCTCCTTCTTGGCACGGCGCCGGCCTTCGGCCAGACGCCCTTTGCGCCCTCCGACGATAATTCTCACTGGGACGGCAGCTACCGCTCGATGGGTTTCGACTTTTATGGTGTGGATGACTTCACGTTTATCGGAAACACTGTCGTAGCCTACGGTGGATTTCACTGCGCGAGTGGTCATCGAGCTCCTGGCATTGCTTACTACGATGGAGGTTCATGGCATCCGATGGGTACCGCGCAGGACGACCTTGCCGAAGTGACCTGCGTTGTACCGAACGGCCAATACCTCTATGCCGGTGGCGCCTTCTTTTGGAATCGCGAGGTCCCCTTTCACAATTTCGCGCGCTGGGATTGGCGGACCAATCAATGGTCGGATGTCGATGGCGGAATTCGCTCCGCACCGTATCATCGCGAACGTGTGAATACCATGCTTCAAATTGGGGATGACCTGTTTATTGCAGGATCGTTCGATACCGCCGGCACGATAGAAGCACACGATATCGCTCGATACAATCTTCGTGACCACACCTGGCATTCCCTGGGAGCGGGAATGGGCGGCGATCCATGGGGCGGTGTCTATTGCCTCACCACTGACGGCACATGGCTTTATGCGGGTGGACTATTTGACACTGTTGATGGAATGCGCGCCAACTCCCTTGCTCGTTGGAATTTGCGGGACCTCAAATGGGATGCGCTCGGGCTCAAGCCCGATAGTGCGGGACCGGTCGAGATCGACGCCATCTATGCGTATGGGGATTCAATCGTCGTCGGCGGCCAGTTCGATTCGCTGGGTGGAGTTCCCGCCACCAATATCATAAAATACGATGGCAGGTGGCGGCCGTTTGGAAGCCTTTGGGCGCAGCCAAGAGCCTTCACGGTGTTCCATGGCGATCTTCTCGAAACGGGCGAATCCTGCGGCATCGATGATTGCTGGGGGACGTTCGATCGATGGGATGGTACTCAGTGGATTCCGGTGCTGAATCATACAAATCCAAGTGCCTTGCACGTTCACAATGGTGAACTATATGCCAGCGGTGGACTGTGGATCGATTCTCAGTATAATCATCACATTGGCCATCTCGAACTTCCCGATTCCACATGGATACCACTCGATGTCGATAGCAATTACGGTCCAATTTCAGAGGTGGATTACATCGCAACGGTTAATGGAAAGGTCTATGCAAGCGGATGGCATTGGGAACTCTCACCGGGTAGTTTCAACGGGCAGGAGCAGGTGCAGACTTTAGAAGAGCTCGATCAGGGCATCTGGAAGACGATAGAACAAAATGGCCCCCATTCGGGCGTGCAAATATTTAGCGATGGCGCGAGTCTTTATGCCTTCGGCGATTCGGAGCAGGACACTCGATGGATCACCACGCTCGATCGATATGACGAGGCGTCGCGGAAGTGGATAACACTCGACACAATATCCGGCGGTGGTTTTGCAACCAACGCCATTCTTTTTCACGATAGCATTCTCTATCTCGGGGGGATCTTCGACTCTATTGATGGCGTGCGCGGCCCGAATGTTATTTCTTACGATATGCACTCTCGCACGTGGAAATCCGTGGGCGAAGGCATTGCAAGCGGCAGCTACTTCCCCGGCGTTCGTGCATTGGCGTTCTTCAACGGTGAATTGATTGCCGGCGGCGGTTTCGATTCCACGACATCGACTGTTCTTCGCTTCGATACTTCGCTTCAGAAATGGCTTCCGCTCGGTGCCCCCCGTGCGGACGGCTATATCCAGTCCATGACCGTGTCTCCCACCGGACTCTATGTTGGTGGAAAGTTCAATTTGATCGGTGGCAAATCCATTCCCTATCTCGCTCGCTGGGATGGGAAGGAATGGTATCCAGTCGGCCCTTCAATCGATCCGAACTGGTATGACGTCTCGATCGAAACGATGGGAATGCAGGACGACACCGATCTCATTATCGGAGGATTCTTCTGGTCGATCGCTGGTGTACCGGTAAGCCACATCGCTCGGTGGGATGGTCACCAATGGCATCCACTTGGCCTCGGTACCAACGAGCGCGTCGTTGCTATGGGCATTACTGGAAGCGATATTTATATCGGAGGATACTTTACCACGGCGGGGGATCTCGGTGTCAATGAATTCGCGCATTGGCATTCGTCTGCATCGTCCATTACACTGGGCAGTCCGCCAATTCTTTCGGCATCGATCTATCCCAATCCCGCGTCGAGTCAAGTTAGCGCCGAAGTGCAAATGGCAGCGCCCGGTCCGCTCGCTATTGACTTATACAATACTGCTGGAATGCGGGTCGCATCCCTCTTCGATGCACAGGTCCCGGCAGGCACGAACTATTATTTGCTCGATCTTCCTGACCTGGCGCTGGCGAGCGGAGCCTATTATCTTCTAATCCGCACTAACGGGCTTTCGGTCGCCAAACCGTTGGTATTCTTGAGATAGCGAAGGTCATTTCTACCGCGCATGCTCGCGGGGTTTCAAACGAATACAATTGCCAGTCTGTCCACATAGGGTAAGAGTATCGAGGGGGAAAAAGGTCGCATCCCCGCACGAAGAGGAGATCGAAGGCGTTTTCTAAGGTCACAATTTGTGACCTTAGAAAATGCTTCAGGAATGATTAATCTTCAGAAGCCATTATGAACCTAATGCGTTTTCAATGGATTACCGGGCTTAGTGCTATAACTCTCTTGGCGGGTTGCTACGGGCATATTGACGAAGCGTACACTGCTCCTCCGATTGAATCCGTAAATTCTATTCAATGGAGCGCGGATGGTTCCATGTTGATTGCATTTCGATCCAAGCCGGTTGATTCCGCGGGACAAACAATAACGCAGTCCTACGTTGACGTTTACGATCGCTCCGGAACACGCCTGAGTTCAACCCGCGTCGGTTTCAATCGTATCGCTCCGATTGCCGTAACGGATGACGGCCAGCACTTTATTTTTTACGATGATGGAAATGATCGTGGATCGCTAAAACTTGGCACGCTTACGGACACTTCGTTTCAACGTGTCGGAGCACAGGGCGATACTTCGCTCAAACTTGAATGGTCTGCTTATATAGATGCCATATCGCCCTCCGGCCACATTATGATTAGCAGCAAGAGCGACGGTTCGGGTATAGATGGTGCGCCAATTACTTATTTTCTTACCTATTTCAATGGAGGAACATTTCGGGAAATGCGCCAATGGCAAACTCATCTGGCCGGAGATTGGCACATTGTGACGATTCTTAACGATAGTCTCTTCTCACTCGAAGAGAATATTGGGGGTAGCGACTATTTCTCCGTCTATGATACCTCTCTCAATTTACGTTATCATCAATCGATGCCACCACAGGAGATGCGCGGAATTGGGTTTGCTCCCAGCCTTAATTTAATAATCGCTGCAGTAAATTGGGACGGGCAGAATGGTGTTGTCAATTTAATTAACCTTACAAGCGGCATGAGCCAAAAAGTATTGCTATGGCCGGGCACTGGGATGAATTCCGCTTTCGATGGTTACCATGCTGTCTATCCAAATGGCTATGGCGTAACGGTACGTAACTTAGTCAGCGATAATGAAAAACATATTGCATCGGATTATTCTATACTTCAGATGTTTAGCCCCGATGCTCAAGTCGTTGCTTACGTTCCTCTGAATGATGAGTCCGTAGTAAAATTTGCCACCGTGAATGGATTACCGTAACACACAGGGAGGGTCCGGTATGCTATGTTGGTTTCTAAGTTCACAATTTGTGACCTTAGAGCTTTTTGAGGTCACAAATTGTGACCTCAAGTTTGGATCGGAGTTCAATCGTCATGGCAAAAGTAAAGAAAACATCGATCATGATCCCCGAGCGGATCGAGCGCCGAATTTACCTCATTCGAGGTCAACAAGTGCTCCTTTCGCACGATTTGGCGCAACTTTACGAGGTCGAGGCGAAGGTACTGAACCAAGCCGTCGCTCGGAATCTCAACCGGTTTCCAGAGGACTTTATGTTCCAGCTCTCCAAGAAAAATTCGAAATCTTGAAGTCACAAATTGTGACTTCAAGTTGGGGTGGAGCTCGACGCGCGCTTCCCTATGCCTTCACCGAGCAGGGCGTGGCCATGCTCTCCAGCGTGCTGCGCAGCAAGCGCGCCGTGCAGGTGAATATCGGGATCATGCGGGCGTTCGTTCGGCTGCGGGAAGCGCTGGCCTCGCACGCGGATTTGAGCGAGCGGCTCGAATCGCTCGAAGTTCGAATCGACGGTCAGTTCAGCATCGTCTTCGAAGCTATTGACCAACTGAGGGAGCAGCCAACGAAAGCAAATCGGAAGATCGGGTTTACGATTGGGACGGAATAATTATCTCGCTTCCTCTTCTTCCTCCCGCTCGACGTAATCCGGCGTGAGCAGGCTTCCGAAGGCGCCGATCACCTGCAAGGCGTGGCCCACCACGGCGATGAGGTCGCAATAGCGAAAGAACGGAATGCGGTCCGCGAGCTGCTTCCATTCAGCGAACCAGCCGATGGCCGCGATGATCGTTCCACAAAGAAAAAACAGGAAAAAGAACAGTTGCCGGTTTCTTTGGTGAGTGCGGTTGCGCACTTCGGGCGTTTCGTACACGATGTCGGTAGTATAAGTCATTATTCGAGCGCGACGGCGAGTACGCTTGCCAGCGCCACGGCAGTAAGACCAAAGGGTATCAGCACTTTCCAGCACACGCGCATCACCTGATCGACGCGCAGCCGCGGGAGCGTCCACCGAATCCATATTTGCACGAACACGAACGAGAGCCCTTTTAAAATAAACCAGAGGAGTCCCATCGCCGCGCTATTCAAGTGGTTCCCAAATGGCGATTGCCATCCGCCCAGGAACAATACGGTTGCAACGGAACCGACGACAAACATACTCGCATATTCGGCCAAAAAAAACAGCGCGAATTTCATGCCGCTATATTCCGTGTGGTATCCCGCGACCAGTTCCGATTCCGCCTCCGGCACGTCGAACGGCACACGGTTCGTCTCCGCCAACGAGCCGACAAAATAAATCCCAAAGGCAACGAGCATGACGGGAATAAGCAGAAGATTCATCTCACCGCCGAAGCCGGGCAGATGTTTCGGTCCGCCAAAGAGAAACCAATTCTGAATTCCACCGGCCTGAAGATTCGTGATCGTCTGCAAGTCCATCGAGCCGGCGATGACGACAACCGTAATCACCGCGAGTGCCACCGGGATTTCGTAGGAAATAATTTGGGCCACGGAGCGCATCGCGCCGATCATCGAATATTTATTGTCCGATCCCCATCCGGCAAGCAAAATGGCAATCACGGCGAGCGCGCCCATGCTCAAAATATAAAACACGCCGGTATTCAGCCGCGCGCCGATATAGACCGCCGAAAACGGCAGCGCCGCAAACATGGCATAGCTCCCGATAAAGACGACCCACGGCGCGAGCCAATATAGTGGCGTATCCGCCGCGCGCGGAGTAGTGTCTTCTTTTTGCAGGAGTTTCAGAATATCCGCGACCGGCTGCAACATCCCTTTCGGCCCCGTCCGCATCGGGCCGAGCCGGTCCTGGACCCATGCGGAAATCTTCATCTCGCCCAAAATCGCGATCAGACCATAGAGGATGATATAGACGAGCGGAATCGCGGCATAGACCACGACGGTCACGATCAGCGTGGGAGTCCCGGCGCCGAGCTGCCGGGAAAGAAATTCGTAGATGGATTGAAGAATGGTCATCCGTGTTTATTGGAACGCGAAACTTCAAACCATTATTCCATGCAATGGAACCACGGGGCACATTTCTGACCTTCGGGTGTGCTTCCATTGGCAAATCCAAAAACATTTCGAATACTTATAACCCGCAATGCGCTTCGATGACATTGTAAAGGTTGTTGGCACCATCCCCTTCCTTCCGCCAGCCGATGGGAAACTCCTCTACGATTTCATTCTCGCGAGCGGGCGAAAGCACATTCTGGAACTGGGCTTTGCCCATGGCACTTCGACCTGTTACATGGCCGCCGCGCTCGATGAAGCGGGGCGCATCATGGGTGATGCACAGAAGGGCGAAATCGTCACGATCGATAATCTTTCCGCGGACGAATATATCCCGGACATTGAAACGCTGCTCAAGCGGACCCACCTGGCATCCTATGTGACGCCGATCCATAGCGAGACCTCCTATACCTGGGAACTCAAACGAATGATCGAGGCGCAAACCCGGAACCACGACGTGCAGCCGCTCTTCGATTTTTGCTTTATCGACGGAGCCCATAATTGGGAAACGGACGGACTGGCTTTTTTCCTGGTCGAAAAATTACTCGTTCCGGGAGGCTGGATCCTGTTCGACGATCTCGATTGGACCTACGCGGAAAGACCGTCATTGCGCGATACCCCGATGGTAAAAGCCATGCCACATGACGTTAAGACTACGCCGCATATCGATCGGATCTTTTCCTTGCTCGTAATCCCGCATCCCTCCTTCGAAAACTTTCGCCGCGAGGGACGTTGGGGATGGGCGCAAAAAAAGAGCGGGATCCCTTCCCGCTCGGTCGAAGCACTCGACAAGGTTTACCAGGACCGGAGCATTGCCAGCGATGCCGCGCAACTGCCCCGAAAGATTTATCACCGGTTCGTTTGAAGCAGGCAATAGAAAGCTCGATTGTGGGAGCGAAGGAAGTGTAGCGCAAACTTTAGTTTGCGATACCCGCTCAGCCGAATCGCAAACTAAAGTTTGGGCTACATTACCGCAATCCTTCCAACACCACTTCCAGCTCCGCTTCCGTCTCGCAGAGAACTTGCCGAGCTTTCGAGCCATCGAAGGCGCCGACGATGGCAGCCATTTCAAGCTCGTCCATCACCCGCGCGGCGCGGGAGTAACCAATCTTTAGCCGCCGCTGGAGCAGCGATACACTTCCCTGCTGATGACGCACGACGGTCTTCGCGGCTTCCTCGAATAATTCGTCGCGGCTATCTTCTTCTTCGATTTCATAGCCCCCAGGCGATTCTTTCTCGCGTAGCGAAGGCAGCGTCCAGGGACGCGAATAACTGAGCTTATCGCCATCCTGCATGGCCACGGCATCGACAATGGCTTCGACTTCCTCGGTCGAGATGAATGGCGATTGCAAGCGAATCGGCTTCGGCGTGCCGCTCGGCTGGTAGAGCATGTCTCCGTTGCCCATGAGCTGCTCGGCCCCCATCGAATCGAGGATGGTCCGCGAATCGACGCGCGTCGCAACCTGGAACGCCATGCGCGCCGGGAAATTCGCTTTGATAACTCCCGTAATCACATCGACCGATGGCCGCTGCGTCGCAAGAATAAGATGGATGCCGACCGCACGCGCCATCTGCGCGATGCGGCAAATCGGTTCCTCGATTTCGCGAGCGGCAGTGATCATCAGGTCGGCAAGTTCGTCGATGATGACGACGATATAGGGAAGATGATAATGCTGCTCCTCCTGCGTCGAGCGCAGCTTGCCTTGCGCCACTTTGATATTATAATCGGCGAGCGACCGAACGGCGGCTTTCGCCAATTTATCGTAGCGGCGTTCCATTTCGATCTCGACGGCCTTGAGCGCGACCACGGCAAACATCGGTGTCGTCACAATATCTTCGCCCGCTTCCGGCGAGACGATAAGATAATGCTTGCGCAATTTCTTATATAGCGAAAGCTCGATCTTCTTCGGATCGACGATCACGAACTTCACATCGCGCGGCGATTTTGCATAGAGAAGGCTGGCGATAATGCCATTAACCCCAACCGATTTTCCGGAACCCGTCGCGCCGGCGATGAGCAAGTGCGGCATTTTATTCAGATCATCGACATAAACATCTCCCGAAATCGTCTTACCGAGCGCGAGCGGAAGATTCATCTTCGTATTCCGAAAACTCGCGCTCTCGAACATCTCGCGAATGCGAACGATCTTCGCGACATCGTTCGGAATTTCCACGCCAATGGTTCCACGTCCCGGAATCGGCGCGATAATGCGGATACCGCGCGCCTTCATCGCGAGCGCAATATCATCCGTCAGATTTTCGACGCGAGATACCTTTACGCCTTCGGCGGGCGTGAATTCATAGAGCGTCACGACCGGCCCCGGCGTTACCGTTATATTTTCGATATCCACGCCGAAGGTCGCGAGTTTATCGCGCAAGAGCCGGCCTTTTACCGCAAGCTCTTCATCATTGGCATCGAGCGCGTCCTTCGGATCGGCGGGCGTGAGAAGGTTCACACTCGGATTCCGGTATTTTGGGAGTAGTTCGAGATACGGATTTTCCGGCACGACGGGCTTGTGACCTTCCTCATAAAAGAGATCTTCGCCTTCTGGCTCAATATCGATGCTTCGCGTATCGATTGGTTCCGGCAGCGGAAGCCCGGTATCGACCGAAATGGAGTGTGGCAGCGCCTCGTTCGCAAGCACTTTCTCATCGCCGAGCAGGACGGGTGAAACCGAATTTTTCGCCTCACGCACGCGACGTTTGAGCGGCTCGATCACTTCTTCCGAGGTGTCGATATTCGCAAACGATTCCGAAACTTCTTCCGGCGAAAGGAATGGGATGCCCTCCACCGTAGCGGAAAGCTCGGGAGTGATAATATCCGTTTGTAATGCGGGCGCTTCTGCCGGGGCAACGGGAACCGGCGGCTCCGGGCGTTCTTCTTCATGCTCGACTGCACCGTTCGTCAGCCTGCTAAAGTGCATCGCCCGCGAGCCGAGACGCTCCTGGCCGTTGCGGGTGAGCCGTGGAATGCCCGCGCCCTCGTGCTTTTGCGCTGGGCGAACTTTCAGCAGCGGCTGGCCCGCGATTACTATTGGTGGAGGAAGCGGCAGCGGCTCCGTGGACGCTGATGCTTTCGGCAGAATTGTGGAATCCGGTAACTGCATCGCTATCGGAGCAGCTTCCATGGGACCTATGGGTCCTACGGAACGGATGATGGGGGCACTTTCCTCCGGTATTTCATCCAACGCTGGCACATCCGTCTCATAGGCCCCATTAGTCCCTTGTTCCTCGGCTATCTTTAGCTCTTCGGCTATCTTTAGCTCTTCGACTATCTTTAGCTCTTCGGCAATTTTAAGTTCCGCAGCCTCTTCCGCAGCCCTTCGTTCTTCTTTTGCAGCCTGCCGCGCTTCGCGCTTTTCCCAGAATTCGATAATTTTTCGCCGCGACCACAGGACCAGTGCTGTCCACCAGCCGTGCAGTCGGTGGAACGTCTTCTCGATGTCTAAATCGATCGAGAAAATGAGCATGATGATAAAGGCCGCGGCATAAATAATAAACGCGCCGGCGCCGCCGATGGCACGCGTGAAGGCAAGCCCCAAAAATTGCCCGACGGAACCGGACCACTCGCGCGGGATCGTGAGGAAATTCGAGAGCGTCCCCATCGTTGCGCTGAAGAGGACGGCGGTGAGCAGGAAGAATGTCGTGGCAAGCGTGAGCCGGCGGCGCTGCTTATAAGTAAACCGGAAAAATGCGAGCGACCATGCGCCGAAAAAGATCGGGTACAGTATCGCCGCAAAACCGATCGTTTTGTTGATCAGGAAATTCGCGAGCATCGCGCCGATGAGTCCCAGCCAATTCTTCGCCTGATCGGCGCTCGCGCGGACGGCCTCGCGCACCGGATCGGGCGTCGAACCATGCGGCAGGAACAGCGCGGGCAAATCGCTGATTTTCGTTTCCGCGCGCGAAGCATCGTCGGGCGAATAACTGATAATCGCAAGCAGAACGAGGATCGCCATGACTATACAGCTAAACCCCAGCACTTGCCGCTGGCGAACCATCGCATCCGGCTTGGCGCGCGGAGCTTTCAGTGGCAGCGGAATTTGCTCCGGCTCTTCCTGCCCTGAACTCTTTGGCTTTTTGGACGAGCGCTTTCGTGGCGCTTTGGCTACTGGTTCTTCATAAACTTCTTCTCGAGCTCTCTGCTGGAATTGCGCGGCCTCGCGCGCTTCTTCCGAAAGCCGCCTGGGCATGGGACGCTCCCGAAGCAATGGCTCGCGTGGAGCAGCCGTCCTCGGCTGTGTTGGCGTTTGCGGCTCTTCGAACGGCGGTTCGTCCTCGAAATATCTCGAAGCGCCGGCCGACGCCGCGCCCATTCCACTTTCGGCGAAGCGCGTGACCGAGCCATTCCGCGAAATGCGGATGTGCGGCGAATCTTCCCGTTCGTAATCCTGCGGCATGTTAAAAATTACGAATTACGAATTACGAATTACGAATTTTTGAGACCAAATTCTTAACTCTTCCTTCTTAACTCTTAACTGATTAGTGGGTATAAAGGGAGAAAAGTGGGAAAAGTTTCATTTCCGCAAATCAAAATTGATAATCGCTTGCCCGCTACCTCGCCGGTGAAGGGCGGAAGGGCGAACGGTTCGTAGTATCCTTCCGTATCGAGCGGAAAAAATCGCAGGATATGCTCCGCGATATTCCGCTTGCTCCCCCGATACGGGACCGGGTGGGCATTCGACCGTTCATGCTCTCTGGAAATGATGGGAACCGGGAATGGATGCCCGGAACGGAGACGGCTGGCCTAAAATAAAAAAGCCCCGGACAAACCAGGGCCAAGGCCGCATGATCGCTCATGCGAAAGCCTGTAGAATCATCTTTACTATGATGAGCTTTTAGATTGTTGAACGAACCTACAAAAAATTTCGTAATTTAGAGGGAAGTTGATGGGCACCTCTCAAAAAAAAGCTCCGCCGAGGCGGAGCAGGGTTAGGTACCCACGGAATAATCACTTACTGTGATCTGTTTTCAGATAATCAATAAAACAAACGAACATGAAAAGAGTTCTCGGACTTGACATTGG
>DASRZC010000138.1:0-8581 GCA_035686785.1 Kapaibacterium sp. (SeqCode) | reverse complement strand
CGCCGCCGAAAGCGTCGTAATAAACGGAACTTTATGCTCCACCGCCGCCCAGCCGATCTGGTATTCCGCGATACGCGAAATCTCGCCACTTGGCGTATTGATAACGATCTGCACTTCGCGGTTCTTGATCGCATCGACGATGTTCGGCCGGCCTTCGCTCACTTTGCGGATTGTCTCGACGGGAATCCCATGCTCGAGGAGAAATTTCGCGGTCCCGCTCGTCGCGATGATGCGAAATCCGAGATCGTAGAAGCCACGGATAACTTCCGTCGAGCGGGCGCGTTTATCCTGGTCGCGGAGCGATACGAAGAGTGTGCCTTCACTCGGCAGTTTCATGCTTGCTCCGATATGCGATTTCAAAATGGCTTCTCCGAAGTCCACGCCCACTCCCATTACCTCACCCGTCGAGCGCATTTCGGGCCCCAGAAACATTCTAACGCGCGGAAATTTCTCGAACGGGAAGACGGATTCTTTGATCGCCACGAATGGCGTCGTTCGCTCGAAATCCTTTACTCCCAATTCTTTCAGTGTGCGGCCGATCATCAGCTTCGCTGCGATTTTCGCTAACGGTCTCCCGGTTGCTTTCGATACGAATGGCACCGTCCTGCTTGCACGGGGATTAACTTCGAGAACGTAAACCGTGTCGTCTTTAAGAGCGTATTGGACGTTGATGAGTCCGACCACTTCTAATCCCTCGGCCAACATGCGAGTATATTTCACGATAACGTTATAATTCTTATCGGAGATATAGTATGGCGGAATCACGCTGGAAGAATCGCCGGAATGAATCCCCGCTTCTTCGATATGCTGCATAATGCCACCGATAACAACGGTTCCTGTTTTATCGCGCACGGCATCGACATCGAATTCGTAAGCGTCCTCCAAAAAGCGGTCGATGAGGATGGGATGGCTGGGGCTGACACCGCGCGCGTTCGCCATGTATTCGGCGATGGCATCGGGGCGGTAGCAAATTTCCATCGCGCGTCCGCCAAGCACGTAGCTGGGCCGCACGAGCACCGGATACCCAACTTTTTCCGCCACGCGGATAGCTTCGTCCGTTTCGAAAGCCGTGCCGTAAGGCGGACATTTGATCTTCAGCCGGTCAATGAGTTCTCCGAATCGCTTGCGGTCTTCCGCCACGTCGATCATATCGGGAGTGGTGCCCAGGATGGGCACGCCAGCGGCTTCGAGTTGCTTCGCTAACTTCAGCGGTGTTTGGCCGCCGAAGGTGACGATCACGCCGTCGGGCCTTTCGAAATCGAGGACGTTCATCACGTCTTCGAAGGTGAGCGGCTCGAAATAGAGCTTATCGCAGGTATCGTAATCGGTCGAGACAGTTTCGGGATTGCAGTTGATCATGATCGTCTCGAAGCCCTCTTCTTCGAGCGCGAGCGCGGCGTGGACGCAGCAATAATCGAACTCGATCCCCTGCCCGATGCGGTTCGGCCCACCACCGAGAATTACGACTTTTTTCTTAGCGGACCGGACCGATTCGTTCTCCTCTTCATACGTTGAATAATGATAGGGCGTCTCGGCTGAAAATTCGGCGGCGCAGGTATCAACCGTTTTGAAAACGGGCACAATTCCAACTTGCTTTCGCCGCGCGCGAACCGCTTCTTCGCTCACGCGAAAAATTTCGGCAAGTTGCCGGTCGGAAAAGCCATCGCGCTTGGCGCGATAGAGTAGATCGGGGGTGATGGTGAATTCAAGCAAAATGCTCAACTAAAAAATTTTGTGCAAAACATTATTCCTAACACGATTCGTTTAAGCTCCTCCTTTTGCAAGTTCCCAAGCTTTCGAATGAATCTCTCAACCGATAGCGATTTGCATTGAAAGGCATCGGCACCGCTTACTTTTGAAAGTCCATTAGAAGCCGAGGGTTCAAGTTTTGTGAACCCGCATATCGCTCGTAATAAGTCTTCCAATCTGGAATTGGAACCGCGAGCCGAAGCGGCAAGTGACCCGTGCCCGGCAATGAAATGATAACGACCGGGCGCGTTTTGGATATTTCCGCGCCAACCGTAGGATCCAATTTCGCGGTCCAAATTTCACCATGTGCGGGTTCTTCAAAGGAAAGCATCAATACTCGATAATATCGTCGTTGGCGTTGAAAATGAGATCGGGATCATTCTTGTAATATTGAGCGGCATCCTTAGCCTGCTCTTCCAACAGTTTGTGCCGCTCGGCTGCGGGAAGCTTCATAATTTGCTCGATGGGCAAAGACTTTCGTTCCTTGCTCTTTTCCAGCGCACCTTCCACCAAATCCATGACGGATTTACTCGCCGACTCACCGCGAAGTTTCGCGAGCCGCCGGATTTTATTTTTCTCTTGCTCGCTAAAGCGTAAGACCGAAACGGTACGCTCTTTCTGCCGATGGCGGATGCTTGTTTTAATGGCTGAGGATTGTTTCATTCCGTCCGTTTAAAATGAAATAATTCCGATAATCGTTCGACAACTCACGCGAAAGATTTCGGCAAGATGGCGGTCGGAGAAGCCATCGTGCTTGGCGCGGTAGAGGAGGTGGGGGGGGGCATGGTTCAACGTTCCCCTACCATGACTCACTAATACACAGAACCGTTTTCAAAGAAATGTAATATTAATTAGATTGAGAATATCCCAATGGCGAGAACCAATTTCGATCGATGCGGCGTTAACTTTTGGCTGTTCGCCGCCGGGGACTGCCGTTCCTGCTCGTGGGCTTCTGAATCGCCGATAGGTCGTTACGACGTAGATCGTTGCCGATGCAGCCGGACAGTTTCATTGACCGGATAGTTAATTCTCGTTTTTTGTTTTACATTTCCTAAAATCCATGTATAGCCGCTCACATTGGCATTGGCAATTACGAATAGCGTTCGTACTTCCCGTTGCTCTCAGTTTGATGGTCATCTTTTCTGGTATGGCTGTTCCTTCCGCCCATGCTCAGAAATCAAAGAAAGAATCCGCGTCCGGGGAGGATCGCTCCGGTATTAAAGATCGCTCCGGCGATAAGGCGGATGAAGGCGGCGGCCCGTGGCTGATTAAGTGGAAGGGCGGAGAGGTATCGCTCGCGGAGTTCGAAGCTGCCTTCGAGCGGATGAATGGCAAGCCGCCCTACTCCACGTCCTTCGATTCGTTGAAAGATTTTCTTAGCGTCTATGCAGATTACCGCCTGAAGCTCGAACAGGCGCACGAGCAGGGTTTGGACCGGGATCCCTCGGTACAAAAAGAGATTGCCGGCTATCGCAGGATGCTATCCGGCCCGTATATTCTCGATAAGGAAGTGGTCGATCCGGCCGTGCATGCGCTATTTGACAAGCGCAAATGGGAAGTACACGCCGCGCATTTTCTCGCGAGCGTGAAGAACTGGAACAATCCCGCGGATACCCTCAAAGCCTACAACCGAGCCATGCAGGCCATCCAGATGCTCGATGCCGGCTATCCGATGTCCTACATCGCGATGGCTCCGGCCCAGCGGGCGCTTATTTACCACGATAATATGAAGCCGCTTCTGGGCGGGAAAATCGATTCTTCCGACATGGATAATTGGGGAGGCTCGGACGATCACGCTTCCGCCGCGTCTGGCGGCGACCTGGGCTTTTTCATGGCCGGAATGACCGTTCGCACCTTCGAGGATGCGGTGCTTGCGCTCCAACCCGGCGAATACACAAAAACGCCGGTAAAAACCCGCTTTGGCTATCACGTCATTTATTTATATGCCAAGATTCCGCACACTGGTGGGGTGCATGTCGAGCATATCCTCGTCTCGATGCCGAATACGGGCGGAGTGGATACGGTGCCCTACTATCACCGGGCGGACAGCCTTCTACAGGCGATTCGCAATGGCGCAAACTTCGAGGAGGTCGCGCGACAATCTTCCGATGACAAGGCAAGCGCTGTTCGGGGCGGGGACATGGATACGATAAACCATGAGAACCGGCGCACCGAGCTTCCCTTCGACGAGGCGGCTTACGCGCTGAAAGATGGGCAGGTTTCCGGAATCGTCCGCACGAGTTTCGGATATCATATTATCAAGCGCCTTAATGGAGTAGCGGCAAAGACGTTTGACGAATCGAAAGAACAGCTTAAAGAGTACTACAAACGGTATTTCTTCGATCAGGACAAGCGCGCATTCCTTGATTCCCTTCAAAAGGAACAGCATTACCGGTTCGATTCCAGCGCCCTCGACTATATGATGGCACATATCGACTCTTCCCGCACATCGGCGGATTCCAATTGGGCCGCGAGACTCACCGATCTTACACGACCCGTCTTCCAAACTGGCGACATAACCTGGACGGTCGGCGCTCTTGTCGATACGTTAACGGAAGAGCGCGGCGCGCCGCTGGCCCGCAACGCCATCCGCGACGTGATCGAGAAAAATGCCGACGATGCCGCGCTGCAAATCGAAGCGCGGAAGATTCCGGCCAAATATCCCGAGTTCGAAAAGATCATGGAGGACTACAAGAATGGGATTGTTCTTTTCGATCTCGAAAACAATCGCGTCTGGTCGAAGGTCGTCCCCGATAGTGTGAACGAGCGAAAATATTACGAGGCGCACCTGGCAAACTACCTGTGGCCCGAGCGCGTCGATCTTTCGGAGATTTTCGTTACCAGTGATTCGCTGGCGAAGCAGATCTATAAGCGAGCCATCGCCGGAGAAAATTTCGATACGCTCGCCAAAAAATATACCGAGCGCCCTGGCTTCAAGCAGAAGGCGGGACATTGGGGTCTCTTGATGAGAAATGAAAATGAGCTGGCAACCCGGGCCTTCGATTTTATTGTCGGCGAAATTAAAGAGCCGTTCGCATTTCAGGGAGGCTATTCCATCGTTCGATTGAACCGGCGCGAGCCGATCCATCAGAAAACCTTCGAGGAAGCGCGCCAGGAAGTGGCAAGCCAATATCAGGACGACCGTGCCCAGCAGCTCCGCACCGAATGGGTCGAAGAGTTGCGAGCCAAATATGACCGCAAAATCAATGTGCCGGCCATTACCGCCGCCTGGAACAAGCATCATGAGGACAGCGACCAAAGCTTGATCGTGAAATAACCATTCAATGCGCAGTGTGGCAACGGGCCACGTAGTGCAGTGCTTCCAGCCTGCCATTCCTCCCGTTGCCACACGGCGCATTCTTCGAAGGGTTGTGTGACTTTCGGAGTCTTCGAGAGTTAAAAGGAAAAGAGTTCGGTGTTCTATTACCATGAAGAAGGAAGCATCAAGAAGGTGTAGCATGGGGAGTATGCCCCCCATGCACCCCTCGCGGACTGGGGACGGGCGATGCTTGCTATATATTCTTATTTTCGCGCTTTTTCTCCTGGTTCCATTTTCCATAGTTCGGGCCAAATGGAAGATCGTTTACACTCTGTCCACCCATCAAGGCTTCCGGGCGGGATTCTTTTTCAATGAAGACACCGGATTTATCGCGGGCCTGATGGGCGATGGCGTTTATAAAACCACCGATGGCGGAAAGACGTGGACGAACGCCCCGATTCCACTTGTTCCGAAGTCCGGGACAAATCACGTTACGCAAATTCTAATGGCCGATCCACTGCATGGCTGGCTGACCTGCGAACCCCTTTACACTACACCTCCCACCTATCCGGGTCTGTACCAAACCACGGACGGAGGAGCATCCTGGAATCCGGTAAATTGGAATCAAGATTTTAGCGACATTTATCGAACTCCCTCCGTGCTTGTGGTCACCAGCCGTACAGGATCCGGAATCCTCTCCACCGATGGAGGAAGTACTTTTCAGACTACTGTGGATTCCTCCAACGGTTTGGATTTCGTCGATGGACTTCACGGCGTCATGACAAGCTATGAGCGTCATGGGTGGTATCGTTCCAGCGACGGAGGCAAAACGTGGCTGCCGATTAGCACGATCGATACGGAATCCTGGAGCGTATATGGTGTGAAATCCACGCCGTGGTTTTTCACCGCCGGAGAAGGCGATGACATATCTCCCCCGCTCATGTCCAAAGTTCGCCGCTCTTCCGATTTCGGCGCCACATGGGTAAACACGGGAGTTAGTCTGCCCTTTCGTTCGACCGGCCACATCGCGGGATTTGGATTTACACTCTATACGCAAGTGGAGGTGGGCAACCGTAATGGCTACCAAGGATTATACCGCTCCAATGATAGTGGCCGCACCTGGGAAAGCATTGGCGGCCCCTCGAATGATAGAGATACGCGCTTCTGCGTGCTGGGATGCCGGGGCGAAGTAATCTATGCTTTCGATGAGACAGGGAACGTCTGGAAGACGACGGATGGCGGCGATGGATCTCTGCCACAGTGGACCCTCCCGCCTTCCGCCCTGAACATCGATTCGATCGATGCCTGCCATCCTCGCGACACGACGATCGCCATAAAAAATCTTGGATGCGACACGATTCTTATTACGAATGCCGCCGTGCCTTCCTCCCCGCCGCTTTCTATTTTCGATCTGCGCACCGGGCTGCCGCCGGTGTTTCCGATTGTCATTCCACCCGATTCCAGTGGCGCGCTCGAACTCGAACTTCAGGCATTAGCAGCCGGACCGTATCAATCCCAAGTCGCTCTCACAATAGAACGAGATGGAAGCTTCAGCACCGATACGCTCACGGTCACTTCCGCGCTCCGGTTTTCGAATCCACTGCATGTGAGTTCCGCGCAGCTGCGCTATGATTCCACCGCGCTGTGTTCGAGCCGAGATACCACGCTTATACTTTCGATTGACAGTTGCTTCGGCGTCTATATCGTAAGTTCCCAGTTGAAATACGGAGCGAACTTTGTGCTGGACACCGCCCTGGCAAACGATTCGATCGGCCCGTTCTCATCGAAGACCCTTTCTGTTCGATTCGCTCCCACGCAACTCGGCCAAATAACCGATTCGCTTATTGTAAATCTGCTTGTGCTTGGCAAGCCGGTGCGAATGAGCGTTCCCCTCTCGGGTATCGGAAAATCGGACAATCCGCAGCTTGTCATGGCGGACCGGTTCGGTGTGCCCATCCCAAGTGAAATAGAGTTCGATACCATGACTCGGTGCCAGGACTCCATATTCGCCTTTACTATCTCGGAAAAAGGATGCGATTCGCTCTATGTCTCGCTGGAATGGTTCGATTCGACACAAACGAAATCGCCGCCCTCCTCCGAATTCAAATGGTTCACCCCGGCCTCGCGCTGGATCACGCAGGCCGTAGCGCCGGTTGTTGCCGGCATCGAAGTCACTCCGGGATCCGCGCTTGGTAATTACCAGGGCTATTTGCGGGTGAGTGACAGCATCAAAGGCAGCGCTCTAACGATAGTCCGCGTTATCCCCTACCATGTTTTCGTCAAGCCCGGCACGCGCACGCTTTCGCTCGATGATTCACCGCGCAATTTCGATACGCTTGCCTTTTGCGATAGCCGGGATACCGTCATTACAATAAATAATCTTGGATGCGACACGCTTCATGTTGCAAAGATCGGACTCTCCGGTCCCAATTTCATTTTCGTTCCTCCGCTTCGTGTACCATTCATCATTCGGCCCGATGATTCGCTTCGAGTCACCCTACGCTATTTACCGGCGGTTAGCGGACTGGCATTCGATACCCTCCAGATCGCAACCGACGGTGATTCCGCAGGAGTGCGCAACATTCCGCTTGCCGGCTATGCCACACCCGCGGATACGATCGAGTTCAAAGCGGTCGCGGAGGAACTTACCGTCAAACCGGGTGACACAGCGACCGTGCTCATTATGCCGAACGGCAGTTTCAATAATCCCGGATTGAACAGTATCAAGATTACGCTCGCCTACAATAGCGACATTATGACGCTGTTCGATCCTAATAACGCATCGACGAACGTCCGCGGTGCAAGCCCGCCGATCATCAATGCACCGCTTCTGATTGGCGGAAAGATTTTGTATCTACCCGTTACGATCGCTGGGTCGAATCTGACGTTCGATTCTGGCGCCACACTCTTGCGATTGCAATTTCGGATCATGCTTTCCGATTCCGCTAGGACGGATTTTCGCATCGCCGATATCGAGCTAAATAATGGCGATTTCAATTTCGGGAAATGCGCGCTCGGAGCTATTTCCGATTCCGCCACCATCGGGCTGCAATTCGTTTGCGGAGATAGCCTGCTCTATAATTTCCTCCGTTTTAGCTCGAAATGGAGCCCGGAGGACGGCATTGTTTCCGCGATTGGCGGGGTGCGCCCCGACCCCGTCCTGAGCGGCTCCTCGCTTTCGATCCCCTACACTTCGCTTCGGGCCGTAACCGTGAAACTTGAAATTATGGATTCGAAGGGAGCGGTTGTCTTTTCCGATATCCAAAATACTTCGGAAGCCGGAGCATCAGAATTTTTGATTCCGAATCTGCCGCTCCCGAGCGGAGCGTATCAGTACCGCTTGCAAACTACGGATGGCGGGCGCGGGATGGTCTCCGGCAGTTTTGTGGTGGTCAAATAATTCTGACAACATTTCTAAAAATTAGCTTTTTGCGCGCGCACTCGAAAAATGTTGTATATTGAATTCTAAGAAATGATGAATTTTATCTTGATGATGATTTTGATTTTCTTTAACACGCCAGCCCCCCCCCCCCCCGCAAACACCATGAAAGCAGCATTAACTCTTCTCCTTCT
>DASRZC010000137.1:0-16257 GCA_035686785.1 Kapaibacterium sp. (SeqCode) | reverse complement strand
GAACTCGAACGAATTATGAGTGAAGAGGGCCCTTCCAAGTTAACTATAGATTAGAACGATGCCACGAGCGAAGAAACAAGCAACATCAGGGCTTTTCGATGTTCAGGAATATCTAAAGACGGCACCATGCGTTCCGGCGCTTCGTGCGGCTGTAAAGGCATGGAAGAAGGATGGCGAGTATAAAGGAGTTACCGACACGACCCGCGAGCTTTTGAATTTCTGGTTCGAGACGGATCACATTCTGCCGAATGGTAAAAAGTTTAAGTATCACGACGCACAGCGCGAGGCGATTGAGACTCTGATTTATGTGTATGAAGTAAAGAAAATCAGAAGCCGGAAAGAATTGCTCCAAGAGTATGCAACTCAGCAGAAAGATCTACGACTTCCACCACGCGATGAGTTTGCACGCTATTGTGTGAAGATGGCGACCGGAAGTGGTAAGACAAAAGTAATGTCGCTCGCAATCGCATGGCAATACTTCAATGCCATGCGTGAGACGGAAGACGATTACGCTAAAACATTCCTTCTTATCGCACCGAACGTCATTGTTTTTGAGCGACTGAAACAGGATTTCGAAAGCGGTAGGGTATTCAAAACCGATCCCATCTATCCCAGGCATTACGAGATGTTCTGGGACATGCAATGCTACATGCGTGGCGATGCGGAACGGGCATCGAGCGAAGGCGCAATTTACCTTACAAATATCCAGCAATTTTACGAACGTGGTTCGAACGCAAACAGCGATGAGCCGGAAGCGATTGCCGCAATGCTTGGCCCGAAACCATCAAGCACCCTTACTTCGGAAGTTCCATTTGAAGAACGCATTGCAAAACGCAGTGGGAAGGTTATCGTCATAAATGACGAAGCACATCATACGCATGAAGAAGATAGCGAATGGAATAATGTAATCTACAAACTTCACGGTGGAAGTCCTCTGGCGGCTCAACTCGATTTTTCTGCTACGCCTCGTTACTCGAAAGGCGCGTTATTTCCGTGGACGATTTCCGATTACCCGCTGAAACAAGCCATTCTCGATGGAATTGTAAAACGGCCTCTGAAAGGAATTTCAAAGATTGCAGAAGCGCGTTCGGAGCATGCAAGTACTCGTTATCAAGGCTTCTTGGTGGCGGGTGTTCAACGGTGGTCTGAATATGTTGAGCAATTAGCACCGCTTAAAAAGAAGCCGATTCTTTTTGTGATGTTGAACAGTACAGACGAGGCTGACGACGTGCGCGATTGGCTCAAGACAAAATATCCTCAGCATTTCGCAGGCGATAAGCTGCTGACCATCCATACGGACAAGAGCGGTGAGGTCTCGAAAAAAGATTTAGATGATGCCCGTAAGATTGCGAGGCAAGTAGATCAGGAAAGCTCGGAGGTCAATGCTATTGTTTCCGTCCTCATGTTACGTGAAGGATGGGATGTACAAAATGTAACAGTGGTCGTTGGCTTGCGGCCTTATACGGCGAAGGCGAATATCCTGCCGGAACAGACCATTGGTCGGGGCCTTCGGCTAATGTTTGGGTCGCAGTCCGCATACAAGGAACGCGTCGATATCATCGGCAACGATGCTTTTTTGAAATTTGTCGATGATCTCGAAAAATATGAGGATTTGCAGGTCGAAACATTCGAGATCGGTAAAGACAAACTACATATCGTTACGATTGCTCCGATGCCTGAGAAATCGTATGCCGATATTAATTTGCCATCGCTTACAGCGATCATTCAGCGAAAGAAATCGCTCAAAGAAGAGATAGAGCAATTGGATGTCATGGCGTTCAAGATACGACCACTTCCGCTAACCGGCAAAGAGATTGACGAAGCCATTACATTCGAATATGAAGGCAGGGACATTATCACCGATACCCTTGAACTGACGCGTCAGTATAGTATTCCTCCTGCCCAGACACCGGAAGAAGTAATTGGTTATTATGCTCGGAGAATTGCAGAGCGAATAAAACTTCCATCGCAATTTGCTTCACTCGCTCCGAAGGTTAAGGAGTTCTTTGAGCACAAAGCGTTTGGAAAAACAGTGGACTTAGCGAGTCCGGACATGATTCGAGCCATGAGCACAAACCTTGCGGGTTATATTACCGAGAACGAATTCGAGAAGGCTTTACAAGTTCTCATAACCGAGAAGCACGAGCCGGAACTTATCGATTCGGGACGGTTGCTCTCTACGACAAAGCCATTCCCATTCTCGAAAAAACCGCTGGAAGCTTCAAAAACCGTTTTCAATTATGTTGCACCAGACAATGAATTCGAAAGTGCGTTTGCACAATTTTTACAGAAGTCAAACGACATAGAATCGTTTGCAAAACTTCCAGAGTCATTTGGATTTAATATTGAATACACGGACACCCGCACGAACATTCGACACTATTATCCTGACTTTGTTGCAAAAGCGAAAAATGGCGTTTTTTGGATTCTCGAAACTAAGGGTCGTGAAGATGTTGAAGTCAAATTAAAAGACGAAGCTGCAATTTATTGGTGTGAAAAAGCCACGGCTCTAACCGACGACAAATGGTCGTATGCGAAAGTCCCTCAAAAAATCTTCGAAGAGCTACACCCGGATTCGTTGGAAGAGTTGATCCATGCGCTGACTTCTGGATTTGCTGAACTACTTCCTGATTAACTAAGATTGAGCAAAATGTGAACGATTTTTCATCAAGAAGTTGAAACGGCTCAGAGAAAAGGTGCCAGCCTTCATGAAAACTTCCATGAAAATTAAACGTATCCCGCACAGTTGAAAAGTACTTGCGCTAAAGAAATTAGCGAAAACTGGCGAAAAAAGACATAATTAATGAAGCACAAATGCGTGCGCGCATAATTTTCTACTGCAAACTTCTAAAAGAAAGGGCTAGCCTGGTCCCACCATCGGAATTATGCGCGAGGTTCATGCCGCCGCCTGCTCGCGCTTGAGGGCTTCGCGCTCGATTTCGAGCTGGCGAATCCTTCGCTCGATCTGGTCAAGTTCGGCGGGCATGGAGTCGATTTCGATGCGGAGTTTGCTCGCGGCCTCATCGACTAAGTCGATCGCTTTATCGGGAAGGAAACGGTCGGCGATATAGCGGTCGGAAAGCTGCGCGGCGGCAATGAGCGCGGCATCGCGAATGCGAACGCCATGATGGACTTCGTATTTTTCCTGCAAGCCGCGCAAAATCGAGATCGTATCTTCGACACTCGGCTCGCCGACAAAAACGGGCTGGAACCGGCGTTCGAGCGCGGCATCCTTTTCGATATGCTTGTGGTATTCGTCGAGCGTTGTGGCGCCGATAGCGTGCAGTTCGCCGCGAGCCAGCGCGGGTTTCAGGATATTGGCGGCGTCCATTGCGCCTTGTGTTGCGCCGGCGCCGATGAGCGTGTGGAGTTCGTCGATGAAGAGAATAATTTCACCGGCCGACTCCGCAACTTCTTTGACAATAGCTTTTAACCGCTCTTCGAACTGTCCGCGAAAGCTGGTGCCCGCCACCAGAGTTCCCATATCGAGCGCGACGATGCGCTTGCTTTTCAGGCCTTCCGGCACATCGCCGGACGCGATACGATTGGCAATGCCTTCGACGATGGCGGTCTTCCCCACTCCCGGATCGCCGATGAGCACCGGATTATTTTTCGTCCGGCGCGAGAGCACCTGCATCACGCGGCGGATTTCTTCCTCGCGACCGATGACGGGATCGAGCTTGCCTTTGCGAGCTGCTTCGGTGAGGTCGCGTCCATATTTTTCGAGCGATTGATAGCGTTCCTCGGCATTGGGATCGGTGACGCGTTGAGTTCCCCGTACCGACTGCAACGCGGAGAGAATGCTGCTTTTCGTCACGCCCTGCTCTTTCAGGAGCTTCGAGGAGGGAGTATTGCCATCGAGGAATGCGATGAGCAAATGTTCGGTCGAAACGTATTCGTCCTTCAGAGCTTCCGCCTCTTTTCGGGCAACGTCGAAAAGCTTATTCAGATTATTCGATGCAAATTGATTCGCTCCGGCCGCGCCGGTAATTTTCGGAAGCGCTTCGAGCGCGCCGGTTACGCGAATGCGGAGTTGGTCGATATTGACGCCAAGTTTTCGCAGAACGGACGTTGCTACGCCTTCGGGATCCTGAATGAGCGCCGCGAGCAGATGCTCCGGCTCGACCTGATTGTTGCCGTAATTCGCCGCAATTTCGACCGCCGCTTGCAGCGCCTCCTGCGACTTGACCGTTAGTTTACTCGGATTGATTGCCATAGCTCAGGCGTTAAAATTAATATTGAACGAAGAAATGCCCATTTTATTGTTATTGCGAGGAGCATTTGACGACCGTAGGGAGTCAAACGCGACGAAGCAATCCCTCTCTCGAAGAGATTGCTTCGTCGCACAATTCTCCCTTTGGTCGAATTGCGCTCCTCGCAATGACAGGCATTGGAAACGCTCTTTCATCATCCTTTTTCTCTCTGTTCTTTCTATTCGAGCATCAGCCCAGACTCCGTCGAATCCGCCGGTAAATATCACCGCTGACAGTCTTGCCTCGACCTTCATCGATGGTCAACCTGTCGAACAACTTTTTGGCAATGTGAGGTTCGTGCAGGGCTCGCTTTATGGATCTTCCGACGAAGCGATGAAATACACCAGTGGGCACCGCATCGAACTCACTGGTCATGTCGAAATCCACCAGGATACGCTCGCGCTTTATGCTCCCCATGCGACATACAACGATTCGACCGGCATCGGCCATGCCGATGGCGGTGTTCGGATGTTCGACCGCGATAACGAACTTACCGCTGCCCAGGGCGATTATGATGTCGAAAACCAGGTAGCCCATTTTCAGCACCATGTAACGCTTACCCAAGGCAAAAGCACAAGCGTTTCGGATTCGTTGGTCTATTACCGCTCGACCGGAACTTCGATACTTATCGGACATGCTTCGGTCACCAGCGATTCCGGTTCCCTCACCGGGGACACGATCACCTATGTTCGCGCACTCGGGGAAACAACGGCGAAAGGCGAAGTCCATCTCTCGAATGATTCTCTGCGGCTTGCTTCCGATTGGTTTTACGATTCGCGGCCACTTGGAGAAATGCTCGCGCGCGGACACGTTGGAGTAGAAGATGTTCAAAATAACACGACCATCTTCGGAGATACGCTTGCGCGATTCACAAAAGGAAATTATACGCTCGTCCCAAAACGCCCGCTGCTGCTTTATATCGATAGCTCGCAAGTACGAGATAGCGCCGGCAAAGTAAATACGGTACTCGATACCATGTTTGTTCGAGCGGATACGATGAAGATGTACCAAGGCGATTCGGCGCGGTTGATTGCGATCGATAGCGTCCGGCTACTCCGATCGAACTTCGCGTTGACCGGGGGAGAACTCATATACGACCAAGTGCATGATGTGATGAATGTCTTTCACGCGCCGCGACAGCATCTATGGAATGATTCCACGGAGATCGATGCCGATAGCGTGGCGATGCTCCTGAAAAACCGTCATATCAATCGAATTTTTGCCATCGGTCATGCTTTTACAACCAGCCCGATGGAAGAATTGCCGAACTCTGGACGCGTCGATCAATTACAGGGCGATGAGATGATGCTCGTCGTCGATCGCGATACGGCGCGCGAATTATATGACATATCGAGCGCGCTTTCGATTTATTTCTTACTGAACGAAGGCAAACCCTACGGTTTAAACCGCGCTTCGGGCGACACGATCCGTATGGACTTCAAAGACCGAAAAGTAACGCGGATTGCAGCCATTTCGGGAACCGAAGGCGAATACTTTCCGGAACGATTCGTCTCGGGGCGGGCGCAGGCGTTTCGTCTTACGGCTTACGAACGGCATGATGCGCTGCGCCCGCGCCGCGAGGAATTCGTGATGCCGTGGGAATTGCCACTAATGATTATCACCCCGCCATTGCCGACCACGAAATCGTCGAATTCATCGGTTCCCACCACACCATCGCCCGCAGTATCTCCTACGGAGCATCACGGTGTGAAACGCAATCCTGCCCACTGAAACTCGCCTTTATTTCTATCGTCCAATTCCTTTTAGCATGAAGCAGCTTAACTCGGAACATCTCAAAAAAATCTACGGCAAGCGCACGGTCGTGAAGGACACGAGCGTCTCCGTCACGCCGGGCGAGGTCGTCGGGCTGCTCGGCCCGAATGGCGCGGGCAAGACGACGACGTTTTATATGATTACCGGACTCGTCAAGCCGGATGGAGGAAAGGTTTTCTTAGATGGCGAAGATATTACACCGCTGCCCATGTACGCCCGCGCGAGAAAAGGCATCGGGTACCTGCCGCAGGAAGCCTCGATCTTTCGGAAGATGACGGTTGAGGAAAATCTTATGGCCGTGCTCGAATTGCTGCCTATCTCCAATAAGGAGCGTCACGAAAAAACGGAGCGATTGCTGGAAGAGCTAAACATCGCTCATATTCGAAAATCCGCTGGCTACATGCTCTCCGGCGGCGAGCGGCGCCGGTGCGAAATCGCCCGCTCGCTTGCCACGGATCCTGCCTACATGCTCCTCGATGAGCCATTCGCCGGAATCGATCCCATCACCGTGGAGGAAATTATGCAGATTGTTATTCGTCTGAAGGAGCGCGGCATCGGCGTACTCATCACCGATCACAATGTCCACGAAACGCTCTCGATCACCGACCGCGCGTATATCCTGATCGACGGCTCGATCTACCGCGCCGGCACTGCGGAGGAACTTGCAAACGATGAGGAAATCCGGCGCCTCTATTTAGGAGAGATGTTCAAACTGGAACGATACCGGCACATTACATCTCAGACATCCGAGCCTGCGGCAAACACACTCATCGAGCCTCGATAAACTCGGTAATCGCACTCACTAATTCATCCGAAATCGGCAAATCCGGATTGCCATAGGTTCTGAGATTCTCAGCTCGATCTCCCGCAACAATTCGAAAAATATGATTCATGTTTTTAATGAGGACTAACTTCGCGCGAGGATCGGCGGCAACGAGCAGCTTCGCTTCATTCGTATCGACTTGAATATCATTCGTTCCTTGAATAATCAGGACGGGAATGTAAAGTTTTCGAATTTCATCCTCGGGCGAATATTTCATCCACGAAATTAAATAAGGCTGGACAGAAGGACGGAAAAGCGATCCTAAACTCGGCGGCACATCGTTCACGAGATGTCCTGCGGCAACGGAATCGAGAATTGCAAATGCTGTACCCCTTAATGGTTCCGGCAAATTTTGTTCGGGTAGGTTCGCCAATTGGTGCTTCAGTACGACATCAGCTTTATTGCCCACACCTGCAATGGAAACATATTTGTCCGCATCCCTTGCCGCAATCATTCCAATAAGAGAACCTTCGCTATGGCCAATGACAATTACCTCCGTGAATTGTCCGGAATGCTTCAGGGAATCAATCCATGCGCGCGCATCATCGATGTAATTGTCGAATCGCAGATCGGATTCCTTCGTCATAGCCGCGCGGCTCTCGCCAATGCCCCGTTTATCATACCGGATGGTCGCAATGTTATTTGCCGCGAGGCGGTGCGCGAGAATTTTATAGCAATCGGAATAGAGCATCATACTATTGCCATCGCGATCCGTTGGCCCGGAACCGGCAATGATGAGCGCGACCGGAAAATGCTTTGCCTTCGTTGGCTCGCAGAGCGTCCCATAGATATTACCGGTGCTCGTGTGGAGCGTGATCGGGCTTTCGGAAAAAAGTGTAGAATCGACCGGCTGCGCTCGGCACGCCGAAGACACAACAGCCAGAAGCAAGATAGCAATAATGTTCTTCATAGAGTATACGCCTTTCCAGGTCATTGCGTCACTCCCAGGCGTTTGCGCATTCGCTTTAGCAGCCCGTCATACGTCCCCTTCATCTTTGGCCGTTCGGCGGCCTGTACTTCGAGTTCGTGCAGCGTCTCAGCGTTTCCAATGTCGGCCAGCGTGTTGGCTGACGCGCCGCGAATCACATTATCGCCGTTATTTGTAAGGTTCCAGAGCGAGCGGTACACGAGCGCCGAATCCACATCTTTTTCCGAACCGATTGCCTTGATGATTTCTTGCCGCGTCCAGAACGGGAGATTATGCTGATCGATCAGCGCGATCAATTGATGGAGGGAGGCTTCGGTTTTCGCATTTTCGAGAATACCGACCACATACCGCCGCATGGCATCGCGCGGAGAATTAATCTGAAGGAAGGTTAACGAAAGCTGGTATGCCGTATCTGGATCGTAAAATCGAAGCGAATTCAGCGCGCTGCCCACGACATTGTAGCTTGAATCGCTATGGATCGCCGCAAGCAGAATCGGCTCCGCAAATTCTTTTGTGAGATGATACTTTTCCCACTGTGCCAGCAAGTCGATGGCCTCGGCTCGAACGCGCGGATCGTCATCGTTTCTGCTTAACGTAGCAAGCACATCGGAGATGGAATGCGTGGCATCACCCCATTCACCGAGCGTTGCGAGCGCATGCTGACGCACCGCCCAGAAGGGATCGTGTAGTGCCGCTTGCTTCAGTGCATCGAAGGCAACGTCCATGTGATTCATGGAATCCGGCAGCATCGCGAGAGCCGCCTCGGAACGCTCGATCGCGGGCTTCGCATGAGCAAGCTGATACATCCACTCATCCGCCGTCTTGTGAATATGCGCTTCCTTGATGATCGTATTCCCTTTATCGAAAATGACCATCGCCGGCTTTTCTGGTGAAGGGAACGTAAAGTTTTGTGTCGAATCGTCATCGAGGATCGTCGTAACTTTAGAAATACCATCGGGCCAGGTTAGCTCGATATCGATCGGCATTTTGAAAGTGCCCGTCAGCGTGTCGCGCTTCTGGGTTTGGGTGACGGTCATGCGCAATTCCTTCGCGGCGTCATCGTAATTGTAGGCCACATCATAAATTGGATGCCCACTCTTGTAAAGCCATTCGTCGAAAAACCATTGTAGATTTTGACCCGTAGCTTCTTCGATGGCCATTTTGAAATTTTGGGTAACGACCGGCTGATAAGCATGGACGGTGAGGTAATGCTGAATGGAAGTCCACCAGCCGGAATCCCCGAGAATATGGCGAATCATATTGAGCGTGGCGGCGCCGCGCGGGTAATCATTTGCTGTATAATTGTTCGCCGCGATGATCGGCTTTTTGCCGAGCGTCCGTTCCGCATCGATGCCGGCATTCGCATCCCCCTGCATCTCCTCGTCGAAGGCGTCGTTACCATGCTGATACTGCCCAAACATCGCTTCGAAATAGGTGGCGAAGGATTCGTTCAGCCAAATCTGAATCCACGAGCGGCAGGTCACCAGATCGCCAAACCATTGATGCGCCAGCTCGTGCGCGATAAGGCCTTCATTGTGAAAGTCAACATCGGAGCGTACGTCGTGAAGAATGTAATCGTTCATCGACGTTGCGGTAACGTTTTCCATGCCGCCGTACATGAAATCGGCGAGTGCGACTTGATCGTATTTTTCCCACACATAGGGAACTCTCGTGCGATCGGAATAAAACTCGATCATCTTCGGCGTGAGTCCGAATAACCGGTGCGCATCGTTCGCGTATTCAGGATAGACCCAATAGTCCACTGGCTTGCCGCGCCAGGTATCTTTGGCAACGAAGTAGTTCCCTATTGCGAGCGAAATGAGGTACGTGGAATACGGCTTCGCCTCCTGCCAGTGCCACGTTATGGTTCCATCTTTATTCTTCTCTTTCGAAACGAGATGCCCATTCGAGAGCACCTTCTGATCGGCGCGAACGGTGACGTACATATCGGTCGTCGCTTTTACGTTCGGGTAATCGTATATTGGAATCCAGTTCCGATTTTCCATGCCCTCGCCTTGCGTCCATATTTGTTCCGGCTTCGTGGTGTAGAAGGTGTCGGGTTCGATGAAGAACATCCCCTTCGTCGGCTTCGCCCAATACTCAATTCCGATGACGAACGTCGTGTTCCAGGGATGCACCCGATCGAGCGTGATGGCAAGCTTCGCGGAATCGTTTTGATTAAATTGCAATGGAACCATTTTTCCACGCCCTTCTTCGAGCCACACGCGCTCGACCGTCATATTGACCGCATCGAGCCGGAACTCCTTCACGGGATTTTTTTGCGGCAGGATCGCGACCGTCTCGATCACGGTGCCCATCATTTTCTTCGCAGGCTCGTCGAAGGAAATGTGCATCTCGATGTGCGAGATGTCGATGATATGCGAGCGGGCCTGCTCCTGGTAATCCCAGCCGAGCCCCTGGGCGAACGTGCGAAGCGGAAATGCGAGAAGAACGAAGGTGAGCGAAAGACGATAAAAATGGTTCATGCAAGTGTAATTTGTAGCCGTGACCTTGAGGTCACGGCTACAAAATTACGACAAAAGAAGAAGGGACACGCTAATATGGCGTATCCCTTCTTCCCTTGATATTCCCAAATCGTCTTAGTGGCGGCGATCCGCATCGGAAAATTTGCGAAGTGCGGTGAGTTGCTCGGGCGTCAGAATCGTCTGAATTTGCGCTTCGAATTCCGCGCGGCGGCCTTGTGGCGTAAGCGTAGTATCGGCGAGTAAATTTGTCTGGAGATTTTGAATGAGCGTGATCTGATTCGCCGTTAGCGTGTCCCCGGCTACTGCCAGAACGGATTCGGTGCGAACCAGATAGAGGCTGTCGCGCTGGGTGGGCGTAAGCGAAATACGCGCCGAGTCATCGGCATCATGATCATTTCGATGGCCGCGGTCGCGGAAACTCGGGCCTCGTCCGAACCCATTACGCGGCCCATTTGGCGGCGCGAGCGATTGAAGTTCGGCGAACTGCGCCGGGGTAAGAATTGCTGCAATCCCCGTATAAAGATCGGTCTGATATTCAAGCCGTAGCGCACGGACGGAATCCAGATTGATCGTACCGGCGGCCCGCATTGAATCGAGTTTCGTTTGCAGCGCAAGTCGCAATGAATCCTGCAAATTCTGGATTGCCGTTACTTGCGTATCGGTCAACCCCAACTTCTGCTGGAGATACTGCGACGGAAAACAAAATGGAAATGGCGTCACCGATGTATCGCCATACGATTTCGTATTGAAAAATGCGCTGGCGGAATAATCCGCGGCGGTGATGGTTGTTCCTGGCGAGGAATTGGGGTTGGAGCAGCTATTTAGAAAGAGCGACAAGAATGAGAATAGTGCAAAAAGTGCGAGCGAATACGCTCCGATTTGTCTTTTCATTTCAGACCTCGAAAATAAGAAAAAGTGAATATGTAATTGACCTGAGACCCGTAGGCAATACGGGCCAGAGCAATGATTCAATGCTCGCCGCGAGGTGTGACCGGTCATGCGGCGGCCTAACAAATCATCGGCTCAATCATATAACGCCGAATACTGCCGTGCGTCACACAATTCTTATTATCAAAGCGGTGAAATCGCCTTCATGCAGTACGCACAGCTTCTTCCACCAATTTTTTCTGTTCCAGTTCATGCACCGCATAAAATCCCGTGGCGGGGCTGGCGCTCGCGCGGCGACCGACATAACGAATCGGAAGTTTAAGGCCAAGCGATTCCAGGCGTGGCCACATGAAGGTCCATGCGCCCATGTTTTCCGGTTCTTCCTGACACCAGATAATCTCGCAAGCACCGGGGTACGAACCAATGATTTGTTTTAATGCTGTCGCCGGGAATGGATAAAGCTGCTCCACGCGAATAAGCGCAACGTTTTTATTTTCTCCCCGCCCTTCCAGCAAATCATAATAAACTTTTCCACTGCAAAGCACAATTCGTCCGTTCCCTGTCCGATTGGTCAGCGTATCGGGAATCACCGGCAAAAAACCACCTTTCGTAAAATCTTCAATTGAGGAAGCGGCCGCATGAAGCCGAAGCAAGCTCTTCGGCGTCATCACAATCAACGGAACTTTCTCATTTTGCTTTGCCTGGCGTCGAAGAAGATGAAAATATTGCGCGGGCGTCGTAGGATTAGTGACCTGCAAATTGTTTTCGGCGCACAGCTGAAGGTATCGTTCCAATCGCCCGCTCGAATGTTCCGGGCCTTGTCCTTCGTAGCCATGCGGCAATAGCATCGTAAGGCGCGATTGCTGTCCCCACTTCTCCTCTCCAGCGGAAATATATTGATCGATAATGACCTGCCCGCCATTTGCGAAATCGCCAAACTGCGCTTCCCAAATGACGAGATCGTTTTGGGCTATCACGGAATATCCGTATTCGAAGCCGAGCACGCCCAATTCGGAAAGCGAGCTATCGAGCACCTCGAACATTCCTCGGGCACCCGCCAAATGCGCGAGCGGCGCCCACGCTGCGCCCGTTTCGATGTCATAGCGCACCGCATGACGCTGGCTGAATGTGCCGCGCCCCGAATCCTGACCGCTCAAGCGCACATGCGTTCCTTCCATCACAAGCGAGCCAAAGGCCAGCGCCTCGCCAAATGCCCAATCGGCGGGAACGGAACCTTCCCCCATTTTCATGCGGCGGCCAAGCTGGCTCACCATCTTTGGGTTGAGATGGAATTCGGGCGGAACGATCGTAATCTGCTGCGTAATGGATTCGATGAGACTCCGTTCGATATCGGTTTCCATCACCAAAGAGCCATCGCGTTCCTCGCGTCGCGGTGGCACGGAATCGAGCTTCTTTTGACTCGCGGCAACTTGCTTCGCGCGTTCGAGCGCTCCAGAATATCGGTGCTTGCGCTCTTCGATGAGCGCGTTCACTTCATCCTCGGATAGAATGCCATCCTTCACCAATCGCTTTGCATAAATATCGCGCACACCGGGATGCGTCTTAACGCGTGAGTACATGAGCGGCTGCGTGTAACTCGGCTCGTCGCTCTCGTTGTGGCCTAATCGTCGGAACCCGATGAGATCGATCACAACATCCTTATGAAATTTCGTTCGGTAGTCGAGCACGATAAGGAGCGTCTGATACGCGGCATCCGGATCGTCGCCATTGACATGGAAGATCGGCGATTGCGTAAGGCGCGCGATGTCAGTAGAATAAACAGTTGAGCGCCCTTGTTCCGGACTTGTCGTAAAGCCAATTTGATTATTGACGACGATATGGACCGTCCCGCCAACTCGATAACCGTGCAGGTTCGAGAGATTGAGTGTCTCCATCACAATGCCCTGCCCGGCAAAAGCCGCATCGCCATGAATGAGCACCGGCAAAATCTTCTCCCATCGCTCGGCGTCAGCAAGCGGAGCGAGCGCATCCTGCTTTGCTCGTACCATTCCTTCGATGACAGGATCGATGGATTCAAGATGGCTCGGGTTATTCGCGAGCGTCAGTGGAATCGTCTTCCCCTGCGTTTCACGCGATCCGCTCGCGCCAAGATGATAGCGCACATCGCTTTCATCCGCCGGAAAATTAGGATGGACGGTGCCTTCGAATCCAGCAAAAATGCGTTCGCAAAAATGGCCGATAACATTGGCGATCACATTCAACCGCCCGCGATGCGTCATGCCGAAAGTAATGTCTTCCGCGCCGTGCTCGACAGCGCGTTCGACCAGTTCGTCAAGCAGCGGAACGAGCGTTTCCGAACCTTCGATCGAAAATCGCTTTTGGCCGAGATAATTCGTATGCAAAAACTTCTCGAATTGCTCGGCGGAAATGAGCTTCCACAGAATATGCTTGCGAATATCCGGTGGCACCACTTCTAAAGGCCCTTCGACGCGCTTCTGAATCCACAGCTTCTCTTCGCGGCTTTGAATATGGCGATATTCCACGCCGACCGTTCCACAATAAGCGCGGCGAAGTGCTTCTAAAATTTTGCGGAGTGTGGGCGGCCCGGAAACGACAAGCGTTCCGGTATCGAACTCACGGTCTAAATCCCAGATCGTCAGGCCGTATGTTTCAATATCCAATTCTGCATTGTAGCTGACTTTCACCGCATGAAGCGGATCGAGATCGGCGATGAGATGCCCACGCACACGATAGGCATTTATCATATCGAGAACGCCAGCCTGTTTTTTCATCTGCAAACGTTCCCGCGCTTCTAGCGGGAGCAGCGCCGGGTTCGTATCCAATGCCCAGTGAAATGGCCGCACGGGAATTTCGAGATCGCCGAAGATGCGCTCGTAAAATTCGTCCTTGCCTAAGAGCAATTCGTGAACGCGCGCGAGCATCGCGCCGGACTCCGCGCCTTGAATAACGCGGTGATCGTAAGTGTTCGAAATCTGCACGACCTTGCTCACGCCAAGCTGCGAGAGAGCCTCCGGTGACATCGCTTGATATTCCGCCGGATACTCGATCGCGCCGGTGGCAACGATCATCGACTGCCCAGCCATCAGCCGCGGCACCGAACCCACGGTGCCGATCGTACCAGGATTGGTTAGCGAAATCGTCGTGCCCTCGAAATCAGGAATTTCCAGCTTGCCCGATCGCGCACGAGCTACGATATCATCGTAGGAATGAAGAAATTCCGCAAACGATTTTTTATTAACGGATTTAATATTCGGAACGAGCAACGTTCTCGCGCCATCCTTGCGCTGAATATCGACGGCGACGCCAAAATTTATTTCAAGACGAGCAATTCGTGCAGGGCCATCTTTTGTAAGGATGTAACCATCGTTCATCTGTGGAAAATTATCCATCGCGCGAAGAATGGCCCAGGCGACAATATGGGTATAGGAAACTTTGCCTCTGTTCTGCAATGCAAGGTGCTCGTTGATGACGCGCCGATTTTCGTCGAGCAGTTTTACGGGAACAAGCCGCACCGAAGTTGCCGTGGGAACCGAGAGGCTTTGCTCCATATTCTCCACGATTTTTTTCGCGCCGCCGCGGAGGAGTTCGGCTGGCGTATTGGCACTCAGCGGGCTGGGACTAATGGGTCCCATGGGACTTATTGGTCCCTTTAGGATGCTTTTTTCTTCAGCAGATTGTACCACTGTTTTGCCATTGGTTGCAGGAGGCCCAAGCAATTCGGCGAAATAGTTACTCCAGCTTTCATCGACCAGCTCGGGGCTGCTTAGATAGCGGTCGAGCAGCGTTTCGACATAGCTGGCATTTGGGCCGAATTCTTCAGCAAGTTGCTCGGCTACCTTTGAATTATTATTATTTGACAAGTTAGCGCTCCAATTTACCTCTTTTTACGGAAAAATCAAAGGACAGTTACTAAAGGAAAGGGCCGAAAAGAAGCCTATTCCCTACTCTTAATTCTTAACTCGCAACTCTTAACTGAAAGAGAGCCACCCACCGGACTTGAACCGGTGACCTGCTGATTACGAATCAGCTGCTCTACCAACTGAGCTAGGGTGGCGGGAAGGGGTAATGATGAATGATGAATTCGAGCCGCGTGTAACGATGCAATCTTAATGCTCGGTTCCTTGCGCCAGGCTTCTTCGGAAGAAACCAGAAGTCAATTCGATAACTTCATTCATGGGCCGGGTCATTCCTTTGAATGGGTGCTCAGAACCAAAGGTATGGCCGGTATTCGGAATTAGCCGAATTTCGGTAAGCTGCCCGTCGGCGGCGCGGGCGATAGTTTCCGCTTCCTCCGGTTTGGTGGTCAGATCCTGCTCGCCGGCAATGAGGAGAAGTGGCTTTTGAAGTTGGGCGATGGTTCGAGCGGCTTTTAGAATATCGAGCCGCTCGCGATTTGCTTCCAAATCTTCGAGCAAATCCACATTGAGCCGCATCGCCTGCTTCGTCCGCTGATTCAGCACCTCGAAATATCCGCCGCTTCGCCATTTCTCTTTTTGCCGGTCGCTGTACCGGTTGAAATCGCTCACCGGCGAAAGTGCCACAACCGCTCGAACCAGCCGCGACTCCGCCCCTGCCAGAATCGCCATCGCCGCGCCGCGCGAATGCCCCATCAGGCCGATGGCATTGGGATCGAGTTCTTCGGGCGGGAGCGGAATGGAATTCAATTCCGAGAGTGCTCGCACAATATCATTCGTCTCCTCCAATTCCCGCATAAAAGTATTGCGCGCGAAACGATCGAGTTCAGTAAAATTCAGCAGATCGTCGCCGATGCCATTGTGCGAAAAATTAAACGCGAGCGTGACGAAACCGGTCCGCGCGAATTTTTCCAGCATCGCCGGAAACGGGCCCCAGTCCTTGAAGCCTTTGAAACCGTGGAGAAAAACGATCGCGGGCTTGGCGGCGCCGGTTGGCTCATATCGAAGATCGACACGAAGGATTTCGCCTTCGCGAGAATAAAGTTGGAAGCGTTCGTGGGTCATTATTATAACGAAACGAATGTCGCCTCCTTCCGAATCCAACAAACGAACCAAACCGAGGCTTTTCGTATTCTCTGAGCATGTACGATTTCGAGCAAGTTCGACCACAACTCGAGGCGCTTTGCAAGCGCTGGGGCATTCGCGAGCT
>DASRZC010000136.1:0-6590 GCA_035686785.1 Kapaibacterium sp. (SeqCode) | reverse complement strand
GTGGCATGTGCTGATAGGGCGGGCATCGGAGCGGTTAGGCCGTGGGCTTCGGCAGCCGGTGCGTAAGGCGCTGCTCGCGGCCGCCGTTACGCCGGAGACGTATGGCCGCGCCTTTGGCTTCGAGCGAATGATGGACACGCTGGGAGCGATCGTCGGCCCCGCCTCGGCCTTCGTGCTGCTGCCGCTTTTGCATCACAGCTATCCGAAACTCTTTGCACTGACGATCATTCCGGGGCTCATCGCGGCGGGCTTGATTGCTTTTGCTGTCAAGGAAACGAAGCGCGAACCGATTGCGCATGTCCCTTTTCGGCAGCAGGTGCGCGAGCTTCCGAAGCTGTATAAGCAAATGCTCGTTGGCGTCGGGCTCTTTGGCTGCGGAGCCTTTGCCCATAGTATGCTAATTTTGCTTGCCACGCAACGGCTTATGCCAACGATGGGAGCCGCTGTCGCGGCAAGCATCGCGGTCGGGCTGTACCTTTTGCACAATGTTTTTTATGCGGCGTTCGCCTTCGCGGGCGGATGGCTCGCGGATCGCGTTCCAAAAAACTTACTGCTTGCGCTCGGCTACACGCTTGCGGCATTGATGGCGATCGCGATCATTGCGCTGCCCGTCAGCGTCTGGACGCTGGCGCTCATCTTTATTCTTGGCGGTACCAACGTGGGCTTAGAAGAGACGCTCGAAGATTCCCTCGCGGCGGAACTTGTGACGAAGGAGCATCACGGCATGGCCTTCGGCGTCATGGCTTCCGTAAATGGAATCGGGGATTTCATTTCGAGTGTCGTGGTGGGCATTTTGTGGTCGGCGGTAAGCGTTTCAGTGGCATTCGGGTATAGCGCGGTGCTTTCCATTGGTGGGGCGGTAATTATATTGTTTTTGCCACTACATCCGCGAAAAGTGGCGAAGTGAATTCGTTCGTGTCGTTTTATTGCAGAGCTTTTAACGATTGGGCTCCGAGTTGGCATTAAATTAAGATAACTGTTCAGTAATGAGAAGATACTGGATACTCTGCGGCCTCTGCTTTGGGCTTCTATTTTCGACGGAAGCCGGGGCGCAAACCGGCATGACCGATTCATCCGGAACCACTGATTCCGCGACCCATCATGCGCGTGGGCCGGTGTATCATGTGAATTACTGGGTGAGCGTGCCCATCATTGCGGCCGGCGCCGCCGGCGGCTTTCTTTTTATAGCGAAGCCGAAGCCGGGCATCACCGACGCGGATCTCGCCGCGCTGAGCCCGAATAATGTACCCAGCTTCGACCGCATCGCCCTGCACCAAAACATGGCGCTCGTACCGCAGTGGGATAAATATGCAAGCGTCGGTCAGATCATCGGGGCCGTGATGCCGCTCGCCGTTCTTCTCGATCCGGATGTACGGCCCGATTGGCTACCGGTATTGACGATTGGCTTAGAGGTTAATATGGTTACGCTGGCGATTTATTCGCTTTCGCCGATCGGCCCGAGATTTATAGACCGATACCGGCCACTGGTTTATTACCCTGCATCGGTGGCGGCTGCCAACGGTATCAATCAGCACGATGGATTCGGGAAGGATGGATTTTACAGCGGCCATGTCGCTTCCGTGGCGGCATCCTCGTTTTTTATTGGGAAGGTCTATTGCGATTATCATCCAGACGCGAATCGGTATATTGTCTATGGCCTGGCATCCGTACCACCGCTCGCGATGGGTGTCATCCGGTTTATGACGCTCGATCATTTCCCTTCGGATATCGCGGTGGGTTTTGCGGTGGGAACCCTTTGTGGCGTCGTCATTCCGCAACTCCATCGTATTGGCGGCGATGGCCTTTCGATGGGAGCCTATTCCTCTCCCACGATGGGAACCGGGCTGACGCTCGCATGGACTCCGCCGGTGATGGCGTCCAAATAAGCTCGCGATCTGGATTTGCTGCACTTTTTCACACGCATCGGGAAGTTCGAAAAATAACGCGTCTCCGCAGCCATTTATTTTGGAGTTGTGATCGCCTCCAAGCGCGAAGCAATGCATGACCAATGGCGGACGCTCTTGAAATGTGTGAATGATGTAACTTATTTACAAAGTTATGTAACGATTTCGGCACCATTCTTCGTATTTTTGTAAGCAATGAAAAAGTTTAGTATTTTAAAGAAATATTTCGTTATTCTCACGGCGATTTCGGCCATTCTATGCATTTATCGCCAATCCGATGCGGCCCATCGGCCTAATTTCGCAGCGATCCCGGAGTGCGCAGTATCGGCGTTTCTTTCCCCGAATTCGATCCCGGCGGACACCGGCAAGAAAGTCCAGTCGCTCGATACTGTGAAATTTGATATGTATGGCAATTTGCGGGTGGACGATCCGCTTTATAATAAAGAAGCGCCGTGGTATGTGCCTGCGCTAAATATCGTGGGTCAGGAAGTTCTTCTGAACCTGGCCGATCATTATTTGCTGAATTTCGATTGGGCGCGAGTCGGCTTTCGTTCGTGGGGCCAAAATCTCCGAGCAGGCGCCCCGTGGGGGAATGGCTGGATATGGGATAACACCCGATTCGGCAATGACATGTTCCTGCATCCCTATACGGGTGCTAATTATTTCGATGCCGCGCGTGCTTCGGGGTACGATTTTTGGGAATCTTCTCTCTATACATTTGGAGGAAGTTATCTCTGGAAAATATTTGGCGAGAACGGCGCGCCGGAACGAAATAGCCTCATCTATACGACGCTCGGCGGCATGTTCGGCGGCGAGATCATGTATCGCCTGAGTTCGAATATTTTGGATGACCAGACCTCCGGCTCCGAACGTGTGTGGCGGGAAGCGCTCGCAGGAATCATCAGCCCCGGCAGATTTATCACGCGGCTTTTCGATGGAAAGCTCTCGCATGTGACCGATCAGGAAGTCTATAAAAAGGAACCGCTGAATGTCACGTTATTTGGCGGGCTGCATATAATAAATAACTCGAGTAATACATTTTCGAGCGGGCATGTGAGCGAGTTACTGAACGTCCAGTTCGACTACGGGAATCCATTTGAACACATCGATCGCAAGCCGTATGATTTTTTCAAAATTCTTGGGGAAATAAATATCGGGGAGGGGAGAAAAATCATCAATGACGTAACCGGCTATGGGCTTCTCATGGGCGGAAATAGTAATGCCGGGAATTTCGCGTTTCTTACCGGCGGGTTCCAAAACTACGATTTTTGGGACAATCCGACTTACGAATTAACGACGTTGGGCTTCGGCCCCGGCGTGGTGGCGCGCTTGCCGGTCCTAACACATGCTTCATGGTTCACTGTGTTACATCTCGACCTTGTACCATTCGGCGGCAACAATAAAGTGGCCGGTCCCGATACATCCCAAATAGGCGATTTCAATTTCGGCGGCGGCGCGGAGGCGAAACTGGAATCCACGCTCAGCTTTGGAAATGCCGCGAGCTTTAAGCTGGTCGCAAATTATTATTGGTTCCATACGTTTGTCGGGGAACCTGGAAATAACCTTATTGCAATCATAAAGCCAAGGGTTACCGTCGGTATTTTGGATAACCTTAGCGTGGGCCTGGAAGAGTCCATTTATTCGAGCGTTCGCGATTCGCCAAATTTCGCGACTATCCATTCGTTAAATACGGAACAGAAAATATTTCTCATGCTCTATTTCGAAGACGCAAAGCGCGGCGGCCATTATAATTAATGGAAGCCCGTGTACTGGGCACTATAATTGAATTCGTTCATCTCAACCATAAAAAGGAATGCCACTTTTAACCAAAAAACACAATGTCGAAAAAGCTACAATACCTCATCGGAATCGTGCTCCTTCTCACCGTAATGCCCATCCGCGGCATAAGCCAAACCGGCGACGACACGAAGGCCGATAAAGTCGAACGCGCGCACCGTGCGCACGTCGTCAAAAAAGCATGGAATGGCACAAAACGCGACGTAAAGACGGGAACTCGCGCAACGGCCCACGCTACCGGAAAAGCCTGGAACGGCACGAAGCACGCCGTCAGCACTGGAGCGCACGCAACGGCCCATGAAGCCGGGAAGGTGTGGAAAGGAACAAAACGGGTTACTCGTACAGTCGTTCGCGCACCCGGGAAGGCCATTCACAACGCTAAAGTAGAACATCAGGAGCGCGAAAAGCAAGAAGGCGAAACGAAGTAACGGCTGATTCCCGCCAAAGCGAAATCGGGGGGAAGCTCGATTTGTTTCTCACAGGAACGGAGTTGGCCCGGACATTGTGGTATTATTTATTCATGATTCGCTACATTCTTTTTCTTACCATCGTCGTAGTCGCTTCGCAGGTATGCGTTGTGGGCGATGCATTCGCGCAGATTCCCCAAAAAGCTACCTCCGATACGACCTCGATTAAAGCCGATTCCACGACGCTGGCGGTGCTAAAGCAATCCTCCGCCGGGCATATTATCTGGCATGATATCAAGGAAGGGGCCTACGATGGCGTTCAGTACGTCACGCGGCCGCTGCATTGGAACTTGAAGGAGTGGGGTATCGTGGCTGCCGGAGTGGGTCTTGGGCTCGCTCTTGAATTTGCCGACCAGCCGATACAAAAAATTATTGAGCATAATAAGAACAAGTTCGGCGATGATTTTTCGATGTTTGGCAATAACTTTTACGGCGACGGCTACGCCACGGGACTCGCTTTTCTATCGCTATACACCGTAGGAATTGCCACCGATAACAACCAACTGCGCGTCATGGGCCGGCATGTTGTTACGTCATTCGCGTATGCGGGACTGACGACGACGGTACTAAAGATTCTCATTGGCCGAAACCGGCCATTCGTCGGTCAGGGAGCATTCGTCTATCATGGCTTTTCTCTGAATAACGCTTTCAATTCCATGCCCTCCGGCCATGTGACGGTTGCTTCGGCTCTCAGCGAAACGCTTGCTGCCGATATTGACAAACCTTGGGCATACGTTACGTTCTATGCCTTCGATGCCGCCACCATCTTTGGGCGTTTGTATTCGGATGAGCATTGGTTCAGCGATACGTTCCTCGCGGCTGTCATCGGAACGGCTGCGGGATATTGGGTCTCCCAGGAAACGGACCACTACGACATGAAGACGAATGACCCGAAGCCGACGAGTTTCCTCATCGTTCCCACGCCGACTGGGATTGGCTTGGCGTATCAATTTTAATAGATTCGCTCTTTTTCGGTGACGGATTTACTCCGGCTACAATCGATTGCAAACGATCTCGGCGCCGAGCGGCTTTCGCGCGAGGCAGCCGCGCTCGCGGATCGTATTTCGGAAGGCCGGTTTTTCGTCGCCTGTCTGGGACAATTCAAGCGCGGCAAATCAACGCTGCTCGATGCGCTTCTGGGCGAGAAGATTCTTCCCACCGGCGTCGTCCCGGTCACGGCAATACCGACGATTATTCGATATGGCGACAGTGCAGCCGCCCATGTGCGCGGTCTCGGCAATGAATGGCGGGATATTCCCCTGGATTCGATTGCCGATTATGTAACGGAGGAAGGCAATCCGCACAACGAACGGCGGACGAGCGCGATTGAAGTATTTCTTCCCAGCGCGCTTCTGGCTGGTGGAATGACGTTCGTCGATACGCCAGGCTTGGGTTCCATCTTTACCCATGCGACGGAAACAACCCGCTCGTTCTTGCCGCATATCGACGCGGCAATCATTGTACTCGGAAGCGATCCTCCGATTTCCGCCGATGAACTGCGGATGGTAACGGAAATTTCGAAGGACGTTCGCGAATTGATCTTTGTACTCAATAAGTCCGACCGTGTCGGAGAAGAGGAGCGACAAGCTGCGAGAATATTTTCGATACAAGCGATCGAAGAACGGTTGGGGCGCCCTGTCGGCACGATGTACGTAATTAGCGCGCTCGAACGGCTCGAAGATCGCGGGCCGCGCCGCGACTGGGACGCATTCGTTCAAGCCTTGTCAAAGCTTTCCGAAAACTCCGGCCAGCAACTCGTCCGTGAAGCCACGCTGCGCGGCGCAAAGCGATTAGCGCGGCAGCTACACGCCATTGCCGCGGAACAAAAAGCGGCATTATTGCGGCCCGTCGAAGCATCGGAACAGCGCATTGCTCGCTTGCGAGATGCGGTAAAACGCGCGGAGACTTCGCTTGGCGATCTCACCTGGCTTTTCATGGGCGAGCGGAAGAAATTAGCGAATCAACTCACAACACGCCGTGATGAATTTCTTAAAATGATGAGCGCGGAATTGCACGTTGAGCTTACCCATGCTATGGGTGAGTTGCCGCATTTTGTCGGCCCACGATACCGCAGCGAAGCCTCGGCATTGGCGCAACAGATCGCCCGCAATCGTATTCTACCCTGGCTTTTGAACGAGCAGGGATTCGCAGGGCAAGAATTCGCCCGCGCGATGGAGCGATTTACGGAAATGGCCAGCGGTTTTATACGCCAGGTTTCCGAGGAGATCGCCAGTGCAATCGAATGGGACTTGCCACTCGATGACGAGCATCTTGGCAGCACGTCCCGCTTTCAATTTCACGACCTCATCACGCAGGCGCGACCGGCTTCCCCTTTTCGTAACATGGCAGACATTCTTCTGGCATTAGTGGGTGCTCGTTCGGAAATAGAAAGCAGCGTTCACGAATTTTTGGACGATCTTAT
>DASRZC010000135.1:0-3445 GCA_035686785.1 Kapaibacterium sp. (SeqCode) | reverse complement strand
CGCCGGCCGCGCGGAGATTTCTCGTTATCACGAGCCCGCTCGGGAAGTTTTTTATCCTTCCCGCGAAAAGCATCGGCGACGATGCTTGGCTCGTCTGATTTTTTTGTTTGCGGCATAATTATGCTGCCTGGGATTCGGCATGAACGCCATTGGCCGATAAGCCCGGCGCCGAGTAGGCACCCGGCGCGCGGAGCGATCGCCCGGCATTCGTAAGGAAGGTCGAGGTGAGATCGTGCTCCGTGTAAGAATGCTCCAGACCGTGCGCAAGTACTCCCGCGGTATCGTTTCGGCCGCGGGTGCCGCGGCTTTCGCCGCCTTTGCGTCCGGCGGCACGCGCCTCGTCGGAACTCCACTCGTGCGCGGTGCCCTTGGCGTGTGCCGCCCGGCCGCCTTTCGAAGCGATGGTCCGTTGCTTCTCGCCTTCCATCGATGCAAATCCACGTTTACTTGTATTTGCCATAGTTTTCTCCTTCATGTTGGTGAGTATTTACTATGCGTCGCCATCATTAGCGACTGCTTCCCGATTGTCCGCTCTGCGATCCGCTCCGCTGCGATGAGTTGCCTTTCTGCGACGAGCCGCTTTGCTGAGAGGAGTTGCTTTGCTGAGAGGAGTTGCCTTGCTGAGAGGAGTTACCCTGCTGGCTGTTGCGCGGGTCGTTCTGCTGCGAACGATTGGATTGCGAGCCACCATTGCCCGATTTCGAGGAATTCTGCTGGTTGCCCTTGGAAGGATTCGAGGAGGGGTTCATGGAGTCCTGTGGTGTTTCGCTATTTTTTTGGTTTTGTGCCATAGTTGTATGTTCGATTGTGTGTGTGATTGTCGAGAATTGATCCGTTCAAATGTTTTGCCTCTTTTCCGGGCGTCCGAAAGGAATTCGGGCCGCTTATGGATGAGAAGCCTATGAAAAAATCTTCGCGGACAGTGCGATTGCAACCTTTGTGCCTGAGAAGCGGATGCCTGCGTGGTTTTCATAGACAGAAAAGCAAAATTCAGGCAATTCCTTTAGAAACATATACACAACCACCCTGCGGGATAGAGAACTATTTCTCTTTTCCGGCAAATGAGAGAATTATTCGCCGATGATCTTCGCCAGTTCGCGGTGGGAAATCGTGAGCTTGACCTCCGGCTCGATAATGCCAAGCTCCAGCAGCCGATCGACGGCAACTTGCTTCGTTTTTTGTTCAATCTCCTGCACTGAATCGGTTCCGAAAAGATATTTCAGCCAATGGATGCCTTTGGCGAGGTGCGTCCGTTCGTCGGCATTGACGAAATCGAACATGCGGCCTGTTACTTCGTCGCCTTTTTCGAATGCCTCGCGGGAGTAACGAAGGCATTCCTGCACGATATTCGCTTCGCCAAATAAATTGATTTCGGCCAGGGAGTATAGCGCCGGCAATTTCGTGCGTACTTTAATTCCAAGCAGTCGGTTCAAGAGATCATAAGGATTATACCCGAGCGCTTCCATCGCTTTGTGGCCAAGCTCGGTGTGCCGCGTTTCATCCCAGATGATACGAGCCATATCGTAATCGAAACCGAAGGGAACATTGCGGATTTCGTAGAGGACATTCGCAAACGTTTCGATGGCGTCTATTTCATCCCGCTGTGTGCGGACCAAATTGAGCCGCAGTTGTTCGAACTCGGTAGGATACTCAATGCTTCCACTATCGGCCACCTGGTAATTCTCCGTATGCTCGAACGTTCCAAAGCGCGGATCGCGGGTCGCGATGAACGATCGCTCGAACGGCGGCTTGCCGGCGGAACGTAATGTTTCCGGACGCGGGGTCGGGGAAACCACCCCCCAGCCCCCTCCTTTTCCATAGGAGGGGGAGCCTGTCACATCTCCAAAGGAGCGTAGCAATTTCTCGATATGATATTGCCACTTATGCAACTCCGGTTCGGAATACCCGCCTTGCACGTAGGCTTCCACCGCGCCGGTTCCCCAGGCGATCATCTCGTCATAATCGACGAGGATATGCCGGATCATGCGGAGCGTCGGCGCGTCGGCAACTTGATCGGTATGAGCCGAATGTTCGAGATACGTTTGCCGGATATGTGGCAGAAGCACGCCATAGAGCGCCGCGACAAAATGCGCCGGCGTTTCGGAATACATCAGCTCGCTGAAAAATTCGGCGACATCCTCCGACTGAAACTTATCGGTCGCCTCTTCGGCGGTGCGAAGTTCCGTGAGGCGCGTGCGGATTTTCATTCCCGCCTCGGCGTGCCAATAAATATGGCGCCCGAATTCGACTTTCACTTCGAACTCCGGCGTGCCCATGCTCCAACCGGCAATTGCGCGGAGCGTGTTGCGCTCGAAAAGAAAAAACCGGAGCAGCCGCTTTGCATTTTCCTCGACGGTAAAATCGCCGCCGAGCCTGCGCGTGTCTTTCGGGAAATTATATCGCGCGAGCGGTACGCCCGCGCCATGCAGCGCCGGGGAGTTCGTCCACTCGCTCTCCATCTCGCTGTTTCTATCTACTGGATGACCGTTCCGTTCCATAGTGTGCCTCTCACGAGCGACAACTTCCGCGCTTCCGATAGAATTCCGTTAGGATTTGACTCGCATCTGCACGCCGGTGGGATGCATTATAGCTTTTCGATCAGCACATCGTAGTCGGCATGGGAACCTATCCAGAACCATGTGATGGTGTCCGCTTCTCTTACACCCAGGGCACGCCAATGTAATCCGATCCGAACAGAATAAATAGGCCGTTTCGTTTTTAACCGCTTAAAGGAGAGCGACTCGTGGTAGGGATCTTTCTTCCAGAGGGCATAGGACGCTTCGGCCTGCCGTTGAACGTTATGCGGCAGAGCCTCGAATGCTTTCCAGAACCGCGTGGAAGCGAGCGAGATCACTTATCGAAATTCAAGCGGAGTCGCTTTTCCGCTATGGAGTTCTTCGAGAGCTTCGGCAGCTAATTGTTCGAGTTGGTCCTGGGATTTTGAAAACGCCGCGTCCCATTTACGTTCGTCAATCATTTCTTCAAGGATAAGAGCAGCCAAAACATTTTGCTCCCGCTCCGGAAGTTTTTGGACTTCGCTGATGGCAGTTTGAAGAAGTTGAGTCATACAGTTGTAACTGGATGATGAACCTCAATAGTTCATTGCCGCATGTTCGCCCGCGCCCACTTCGCCCGAAAAGAGATGCGCGACCTCGGCGCCGAGGAGATGCCGGCATACTGTTGCCAGGTGAGAAGAACGTTTTGTTTGTTGATCTGTTAAAAATTTCATGGACGATCCACGCAGTATCGAACTGCTGACCGAAATGCTCGAAGAGCGAAGGAAGACGAATGGCCGATTGGGGACTATGGATCAGCGCCTCGAACGGCTCGAAATGCAGCAGCAAACAACCAACCTTAAATTGCAGGAACTCACGCTCTCGAATGTCCGGCTCGCCGATGAACTAAAAATCGTTGCTCAGCAAGGGGAACGAATTATGCGGCTGGA
>DASRZC010000134.1:0-14498 GCA_035686785.1 Kapaibacterium sp. (SeqCode) | reverse complement strand
GTGTTTGTTCTTTCTGTATTCATCAGAAAACTATCGAAAGGCCACTTTTTCGCCAGTCGTTCATTAATTATTCATTAACGCCTTGTTTTAGTTTTCAATGAGCTAATTGATGCCTTTCAAAGACCCTTTCAAATATACGCACTAAAAAAGCAAAAGTCAAGGGATTCCGAAAGATTTTTTGAAATTTTTTTTATTTCTCCCCTCCCGCGTGCGGGAGGGGCCGGGGGAGGGTGTGTGGGTTCCGCTCCCGATCAGGCCGAGGGCAGGCGCTGGAGAGAGAGGATGCGGCCCAGAGGGCAACCGCCGCGGCGGACCGCCGCGCCGCTGCTCAAGAGGCACGACTGCCCTCAGCTTGACTGGGGGGGACGGCACAATCCGCGCGAGGGGAAGGCTCTCTAAGTAGCGGCGAGAGCAGTATCAATCAGCTGATGAACCTCACCTAAGAGATGATCAACTACGATCATCTTCGAATTCGAGCCGGAGCCCGAAGGAGAGGCATCGATGCTCGTCATTGTCAATGTTGTCTTATTGCCGTTCCCGGACTGGAATGCGCTGACGATTTGAAGAGGGTTAACGAGGACGTCTCCTCCCGAAGAGCCAGCGCGACGAAACAAGATTATTTTCATTTGTGGTCAGATAATGTTTAACGAAAGCACGTTCATCCAGCTTGCGGATTTTACCAGATAATCGGGCGGTTTGAATATCAGAAATTGATGTTTACGATCACTTGGCCGCTTGGACCGCCGGGGCCGAATTGCGCTTGCAATTTCACTGCTTCTGCATTGTCCACCGAGTAGGTCATGCTTGTTCCGGCGGATAGCTTGCCAGTTCGTGGATCGAGATCGGCGTGACCGTCGAACGACAGGTCGCCACCAGCAACGACGGCGACATCATCTTTAAAGCCCAGCGTGACCTGAGTCTTTCCATTATCTTGGGCCGTGAATGCTGCCATAACGGAATCTTTGTTACCTTGTACGGTAACCGTACCGGTTCCTGAGAGATGGCCATTCTTTTCATCGGCCTGAATTGCGAGGCCGGATTTTGGTGCTTGTGAATCGTTTGCCATAATCGGTATTATTATGCTGTTGTTAAGCCAGGTATTTCTAAGTCTTCCAAAAGCTTCATAGCCGTTTTGAAACGTTGCTCCGTGAACTTCCCTTCCTTTTTATCCTTCAAAGCTTCAATAGCGTCGTCATCCTCAAGACCATACTCGCGAAAAGCGAGATAAGTTGCGGCAAGTTCGAGAGTAACGGGCGCGGCCTTTTCAAGAATTTTAATGGGTTCCTGAAAATGATCTAGTTTAGGAAGAGGAATTTCCCGATTGAAAATAATATCGTAACGAACGCCGCCGCTATTATAGCGCCGCTCTTTCTCTTCAATAACGCCAGCGCTACTCAAAAGCGAAAGGTCGCTTTGAATGCCTTCGCTGTATGGTCCATAATGATACATCGAAAAGGAATACTCCGTCGGGAAACCGAGACGCTGAAGTAATTTCATCGTCTTCTGTAGCCGGAGACGGCCCTCTACCGTTTTATTCTGATGCTCAGCTATTACAGCCGCTAACCACCGAAAGCTTTCGTATGCCATTGTTATTTTGAAAAAAGTTGAGTTGCTAAATTCTGTATGTCTTCTCGAAGTTCCTTCGGATAGTGATAACGTACGATCTGATCCTTTTGAGTCATCGATCCGGCTAAAGGAGAGTAATCCGTGAGTTCAGACATTTTTCCAAAGGGAGACTCCACAAAAATTAGGCTCGACGGTTCCTCCTTATCGGGCTGGTAGCCTACGTACGGCGTATCAGAAGGTGAATCTTTGATGAAACAAGTTTCTGGATCACGATGCTTTTTCCTTAGAATTGCGCTTGCCTTGTCCTGAAAATCCATAATGTCCGGATTCTTCGAAAATTCTGAACTTACATCGGTTGACTTATATAATTGTCTATGAATCAGGCCACTTCCGAGCTTTTTCAGAAGGGAATCTTTTGAACTCTCGAAGCTGCGAAATAACTGCCAAATTACGCCATCATCCAGCGCAAGATATTCCTCAACGGAAAGTTTATGCTTCTCAAAAGCAATAGTCGTACTGGCAGGCGCACCCGGAGCAAGCGACGAAACGTTCCCTCCGTTCCCCAGAAGGTTACGAAACCGAACTAAAGCAATCCTAGCCATAATCTCAGCACTACGCGTAGCCTTATGGAAGTAAACGCTTTTGTACATATGATGGCGGGCGTATAAATAGGTTTCCGCTGCATGCAATGCTTTATGATGTAAGTATAGCCGGTCTTTTTCACTGTCGACATGAACATGGTTGATCAACCAATACGGATCGAACCTTCCATAATCAGTGCCTGTGCAGAGGCTATCTCGAAGAAGATAATCAAAGCGGTCCGCATCCATTTGGCTTGAAACGATTTGTACCAAGTAGCCATGCAAACCCTTCGGGTTTTTCGTAAGATACTTTGCAACATCTGCTGGTAACGATTTTCCGAAAGCGGAGAGCTTTTTATTGACATCGGTACCCTTCTTCATAATAATCTCTACGGACCAAAACTCGTGCTTCTGATCCGTAACTTTTTCAAATGTGTGTGAAAAAGGCCCATGTCCTATGTCATGCAAAAGAGCAGCAGCACAAAGGGCCACCTCTTCATTTTCACTTAGTTTAACTTCCCTTTTGATTTGGGAAAGAAATTTTCTTGCCATGTGCATAACGCCGATCGAATGCGCAAAACGAGTGTGTGACGCACCCGGAAAGACCATATCACTCATCCCAAGCTGTTTGATACGTCTAAGTCGCTGAAATTCCCTAGTATTGATAAGGTCAAAGATCAGCCTGTCCACTTTGTTATCTTCAAAGTGGATCAACCCGTGTACCGGGTCACGGATGACTTTCTGCCAGTTAGATGTCTTTTTCGATTTCACGAAATAAATCGCTACTTCAAGTAAGGTCGTATAATCAGTCCGCTAACAAAATGGGCACCTATTGGTGGTTCCCGCCCCGCATAGTTAAAATATTTTCCCCTGCTTCCCGCTCACATCCTCGACTTGAGCGCGTTTGAATGTCGAACGTCCCAGCGATAAATCCGGATACCGTGGCCGCTCGGTTCCCGACATCAACCCTTCGATGGTGAGGATTTGGAGCTTCGGGTATTCGGCGCCGAAATAGAGTTTGTTCACGAATATTGCAAACTCATCGGGAGCGCGTGTGATTGCCCGGCTCTTTTGCCTCTCCGAACGGACGGTCGAGGACCACCGGGCCAACATCCGAAAGAAGATGAAGCTCAAGCGCTCGGAGGATTTAATGGCCTATCTGGTGAAGCTCTGAGTTGGGACGAACTCGGCGGTTCTTGCGTTCTTATTCATCATGGAAGATTATCAGCCCCGCATTGTCGATGATGCGCTGATTCAGGAAATCACGCGGCGCATTGTCGAGGGCGTGAATCCGCGCCGCGTGATCCTCTTCGGCAGCCGCGCGCGCGGGGATTTCGATACCGATAGCGACATCGACATCTTCGTTGAAATGGAGACGCAGGACCAACCGGTCGAACGAAGGCTGAAAGTGCGAAAATTATTTCGCGACCGGTGGTGGCCAATGGACATTCTCGTTTATACACCCGAGGAAGTCAGAGTCAGGGAGAATTCACTTGCATCAATAGTTCCAATGATTCTCTCCGAAGGCAAGACACTCTATGAGCAAAACTCCCGAAGCTAAAGACTGGACGCGAAGCGCCGAGAACGACCGGCTCGTGATACGGAACGAGTTGCTCGCCGAGGAAAAGCCGTGGTCGATGATCGCCTTCCACGCGCAGCAGGCTGCGGAGAAATATCTCAAGGCATTTCTTATTCGTAACGGCGAGAGGCCGCTTCGGACTCACGATCTCGGCGGGTTGCTGAAAATATGCACCAGATTCGATGATGGATTAGCAGGGTTTGCCGAGGATTGTGACGCCCTCACCGAATTCGCAGTCGATGCTCGCTATGAGGACTTCATCGAATACAATTCCGAACCCGTCGCCCGCCGCGCCATCGCCGCCTCCGACCGCATTTGCAACGCCCTACGCGAACGCATGCTGTAAACTCTGATGCGGGACGAACTCGCCCGTTTCCGCGTTCTTGGGAATTATGCAGGCGGACAAGAAACCTATTGTCGATGATGCGCTGATTCAGGAAATCACGCGGCGCATTGTCGAGGGCGTGAATCCGCGCCGGGTGATCCTCTTCGGCAGCCGCGCGCGAGGGGATGCGCGGCCCGATAGCGATATCGATCTTTTTGTCGAATGGGACACGCCGCAGACCCGGCTCGACCGCTACATGGAGGTGCGACGATTCTTGCGGGGAGTGGGAGTGCCCATTGACGTTATCGTAATGACTCCCACGGAGGTTGCAGCCCGACGAAACTCGAGAGCCTCGATGGTTCCAGTGATTGAACGCGAAGGACGCATAATCTTTCAGTCCGATGGACTACGCTGAATGGATCCGAATGGCCGAGACCGACCGGCGCGCCGTGGCGAACTTGCTTGCCGCGTCCGATAAATTGTGGTCCGTCATCACATTTCATGCCCAATTAGCCGCCGAGAAGTACCTGAAGGGCTATCTCGCATTTCGAGGACAAGAGTTGGAGAAAATCCATAATATGGTCGCTCTATTAGAGAAAGCGATGAAATTCGATGAGACCTTAGAACTGCTCGATCGCGATTGCGAGCACCTATCTTATTTCTCGGTCGAAGCCAGGTATCCGGAATACGAGGAGAGCTATACCGAATCGGTTGCAATGGATGCCATCGCCGCCTCCGATCGGATTTGCGCCGCCCTTCGCGAACGAATGCAGTAATGCATTAGCCCCATCGGCTTTGCCCGCTTTTTGCTCCTGAATCCTTTAGACACCTATTTCATGTTTCTAAACGAAGGAGTAACGAATGAACGTATTAGTAACGGGCGGGGCTGGATTTATCGGGTCGCATATCGCGGATGCTTTTATCAATCGCGGCGACACAGTCGTGGTGCTCGACAATTTAAGCTCGGGCAATCTCGATAATCTGAACCCCAAAGCTGAGTTTATCGAGGGCGATATTACGGACGCGAAGCTCGTCCGCAAGATTTTTCGAGAGCATAAATTCGAGATCGTGAACCACCACGCGGCGCAGCTCGATGTGCGAAAGAGCGTGGCCGATCCTGTGTTCGATTGCGAGCAAAATATCATTGGCTCGCTGAATTTGCTCGAAGCCGCGAAGGAAGCGGGCGGCCTCAAGCGATTTATGCTCGCCTCGACGGGCGGCGCGATCTACGGCGAGCAGGATTATTTTCCCGCCGATGAGAAGCATCCCACGCGCCCGATTTCGCCCTACGGCGTCGCGAAGCGGAGCATCGAACTGTATTTGCATTATTACGAGCAGATACATAAAATTCCTTACATTGCGTTTCGCTATACGAATGTTTACGGTCCGCGCCAATCGCCGCATGGCGAAGCTGGAGTGGTCGCGATATTTACGGAGAAGCTTTTGGATGGCGAGGAATGCGTCATCAATGGCGATGGCTTGCAGACGAGGGATTACGTGTATGTGGGCGATGTCGTCCGCGCGCACATGCTGGCGCTCGAAAAGCTGAAAGGCTCCGACATTATCAATATCTCGACCGCGACGGAAACCGATGTGAACGAAATTTTTCAGATCCTGAGCGAACTGACGACCAACGGCGAGGCAAAAGCGAAGCACGGGGAGGCAAAAGCGGGCGAACAGCAGCGAAGCGTTTGCAGCTACGATCACGCCACGCAAACGCTCGGCTGGCGGCCGGAAATGACGCTCATCGAAGGCTTGCGCGAAACGGTGGACTATTTCCAGCGTAAAGCGGTTCCAGCTTAATGCGAATTACGAATTACGAATTACGAATTACGAAGGAAGAAATGGATTCCATTCGTCATTCGTCATTCGTCATTCGTAAGTATCTCTTCCTCCTCCTGCCTGCGTACTTCATCCTTGTCCTTTCTTCCTGCGCGTCACAGCAGCCACCGCCGGGCGGGCCGGTGGATACCACGCGGCCCGTGATTGACACGCTCATGCCCCACGAGCGCCAAATAAACGTTCCCACAAGCACGAAGATTTGGTTTCGGTTCGCGCGCGATGTCGATCAGGCATCCTTCGCCACGGCGTTCACCATCACGCCGTATCTCAACGGCACGCCGACGTTCCACTGGTCGGGACACAACGAAGTTACCGTTGATCTTCCAAAGCTTAAGGACTCGACGACGTACACCGTGCAGCTTTCGCGCGATTTGAAGACGCTGCTCTTAAATGGCGCGGGCGCCGCGCTTGGCTCGCCCTTTTTTCTTACGTTCTCGACCGGCCCGCTCATCGACACTGGTCTCCTCTCCGGATTTCTTCTGCCGCCAATCCACGCGCCGCCGATGAAGCCGAGCGATTTGTTCGTCTTCGCCTATGACATGTCCATGCCGCACGCCGATACGCTGAACTTCACGCACACTCCGCCCGATCAACTCACGCAGCCGAACGATCAGGGACTGTGGGAATTTCGCGCGATGAAAGTCGGGCACCGCTATCGCGTCTATGCCATCGGCGATGTGTATCGCAATAAAGTTTACGACCCGGGCGTGGATGCTTACGGCATTCCTACAGGCGATGCCATACTCGACTCATCGGTCGAGAGCGGCATGTACATTCGTATGTCGCCGCCGACGGATACGATCGATCCCGAATTGCAGGATGTCGAGATCGTCGATTCGTTCCACATTCGCGCGCATTTTTCGGAAGCGATCGATAGCGATGATATTCGTGCAGGCAATTTCAAATTGAGATCCGCATCGAAATCGCATGGAATTGTGGCTGCATTCCGCGAGCGGCCGCATCGCGATCCAAGCCAGGTCACGCTCGTAACCGCGCGGCCGCTCCTGGCGAACATGGGATATACACTGGAAGCGATTCGCGACAGCATTCACGATCTTTCGAATAATCCGCTCAGCGATTCGGCCTACAAGGTAACTTTTACGACACCGGCTACGCTCCACACGCTTTCGCCGCCACAATTTCTTTCGATGGGCATTCGCGACAGCACGCGGAATATTTCCGCGCTGCCCAAGTTCCCGGTCGCGTTCAGCGATGCCGTTCTGCGCGATTCCGTGGAGCAAGCCATCACGCTAACCGACACGGGACACCATCCCGTGAATACGATGTTCCATTGGTATGACGATGCGCGCGTTTATTTAACGCCCGCGGACAGTTTACTCTCGAATGTGTTTTACTTGGTAACCATTCGGACGCGCGGTATTCAAAGTCCGGTTCCCGCCATCGGGCGCGCGGAGAAGGACACGGTGTTGCATTTTCATTTCCAGACGGCGAATATCCGCGATTTCGGCAAAATCTCCGGCACGATTACGATTGCCGATTCCTTCTTCGCGCAAAATCCGAAGAGCACGCTCGTGGTGCAAGTGCTGCAGAATGGAAATGTTGCCGCGCAAAAAAATCTTCCACACGGCGAGAAGAAATTCGCGTTCGATCAAATCCCGACCGCGACCTATCGCGTTCGCGCGTATCTATCGCGCGACGGCAGCGGAATATATGATGGCGGTTCGGTGCAGCCCTGGCGCTTCGGCGTGCCCACCGGCGAGTATCCCAAAGAATTCGATGCCCGGCCGCGGTGGACGATCGCGAATATTGATTTTGGAGTGAAATGACCCGAACCTGAATGAAGCAAAGGCAGTTACCTATTGTAAGGAGTAGTTTTATGCATCAGATTTCGCTCGAAGAAGCGACCGCCCACATTGCCAGCGTGCTCGCCGATGTTCTCCATGGCGAAGAGATCGTCATTACCGACCATGAAAAGCCGGTTGCGAAGGTCATTCCGCTCGAACAGAATACAGCGAAGGAGCGCGTCTTTGGCAGCGGGAAGGGAATTATTACATACGTTGCCGAAGATTTCGATGAACCGCTCGAAGATTTATCGCTGACCCAGGGGAATTCAATCGGCGCGAAAACCTGTTCACTTTGAGTACTGATGGGAGGGAGCGAATTCAGAATGAAGCACCAAGCTATTCCTGGGAAAGCCGCCGTACCCTGAAGCGAAGCGCTCAAGGGAAGGATTTGACTCCGCATGAGAATCTTGAAGCGTTAAGAAAGCACCTCGGCTTCTAAATTCAAGTGCTACAAATTCTGACCTCGCGAAAATTCGATCGCGACGCGAAGCGAATAAGACGCAGGGGAAAAGATTGGTCAAAAATCGAAGCAGTTATCGATGTGCTGCGACAGGAACATCCGCTCGATGTTCGGTATCATGACCATCAAACTCGCTGGTAACTATATGGGAAGTCGAGAATGCCATATCGGGCCAGACTGGCTCTTAATCTACACTATCGCTTCACCTCGTCTTATACTCGAACGCACCGGCTCCCATTCTGATCTCTATGGGTAATCGGTAATCATCAAAGTATATACTGGCTCAAATCCCGATTCCGCACGACTTTCTCCAATCGTTCCTCGACAAATTTCGCGTTGATCTTTAGTTTCTTTTCCTTCACGATGTCCGGCACGTCGAAGAGGACTTGCTCCAAGAGCGTCGTCAAAATAGTATGCAGCCGGCGGGCGCCGATATTTTCGATCGCTTCGTTGACTTCGAAGGCAATGCGCGCGATCGCGGCGATGGCATCCGGCTTGAATTCGACCTCGACGCCCTCCGTTTTGAGCAACGCGGTGTATTGCTTGAGCAGCGCGTTTTCCGGGACGGTCAGGATTTTCACGAAATCGTCCTGCGTCAGGCTATCGAGTTCCACGCGAATTGGGAACCGGCCCTGCAATTCGGGAATGAGATCGCTCGGCTTCGAGACGTGAAACGCGCCGGATGCGATAAAAAGAATGTGATCCGTCCGCACGATGCCATAGCGCGTGCTGACGTTCGAACCTTCGACGATTGGCAGCAGGTCGCGCTGGACGCCTTCGCGGGAAACATCGGGCCCGCCGCCGCCATCGCGCTTTCCACCGCCGGTAACTTTATCGATCTCGTCCAAGAAAATGATGCCATTGCTTTCGACGCGCTCGATCGCCTCGCGGACGACGTTGTCCATGTCGATGAGCTTCGCAGCTTCTTCCTGCTCGAAAATGGCGCGCGCTTCGGAGATGGTTACGCGGCGGCGCTTGCTTCTCTTGGGCATCATTCCACCCAACATATCCTGAATGTTCTGCCCGATTTCGTCCATGCCCGGCCCGCCAAGCGGCCCCATAATTTGCATCGAGGCAATTGGCGGCGCCTGCTGGATATCGACCTCGATCTCTTTCTCCTCCATCTCTTTGGCGCGTAACTTTTCGCGAAAGCGGTTGCGGGTGTGCTCATTCAGTTCCGCCTGCTCGCGCGCTTCGGTCGGCGTGCGCGGCTGTGCCTGTGGCATTCCCGTGATCGTGGAACTTACGGGAACGCCGGGGAACATCATCGGCGGCGGGCCGTGCGGCATTTGCGGCGCGGGCGGGACGAGAATATCCAGGATTCGTTCTTCGGCATTGGCGCGCGCTTTCGGCTCGATGGCTTCCATCTGCTCGGACTTCACCATCGTGATTCCAAGTTCCGTCAGATCACGGATCATCGACTCGACATCGCGGCCCACATATCCCACTTCCGTATATTTTGTCGCTTCGACTTTGAGGAATGGCGCGCCCGCGAGCCGCGCCAGGCGTCGGGCAATCTCGGTTTTTCCAACGCCCGTGGGGCCGATCAATATAATATTGTTCGGCATGATCTCCTCGCGAAGTGTTTCCGGAACCTGCTGGCGGCGCCAGCGATTGCGCAACGCGATCGCGACCGAACGCTTCGCATTCGATTGGCCGATAATAAATTTATCGAGTTCCGCAACGATTTCGTGCGGAGTGTGATGATGTACCTCTTTCGAGGGCGTGTCAACATGCGCTGGCGCCTCGCCATTCTTTTGCTCGGCGGGTATTGTTTTAATTTCTGTTGTCGATTTCATTCAGTAACGAGTAACGGGTAACGACTAACGAGTAACGAGTAAGAGGGAGTTCGACCTATACTCGTTACTCGTTACTCATTCACTCGTTACTTAGTCTAAGCTTTCTATCGTAAGATTCGTGTTGCTATAAATACATATTTCGCCGGCAATCATCAGGGATTGCTCGACGATTTCCTTCGCGCCCATTTCGGGCTTCGCCTTGATAAACGCTCGCGCGGCGGCCAGCGCATACGGCCCGCCGGAACCGATGGCGACGATGCCGTTCTCCGGCTCGATCACATCGCCCGTGCCCGAAAGCAGATAGGCGCTCGTGCGGCTTACGACTGCTAACATCGCTTCAAGCCTTCGGAGAAACTTATCATTCCGCCAATCTTTGCCAAGCTCGACCACGGCGCGCGGCACGTTGCCGCGAAATTCCTCGAGCTTGGAATTAAAGCGCTCGTAGAGTGTGAGGGCATCGCTCGTGGAGCCGGCGAAGCCGGCAATGACCTGCCCGTTATAAAGCACGCGAAGCTTTTTCGCGTTCGCTTTCATTACGGTCTGGCCCATCGTCACCTGCCCATCGGAGCCTAAGGCGGCTTTGCCATCTTTGACGATGCCTAAAACGGTTGTCGATCGAATGATCATCGTTCGCTTAAGTGGAAAGTGGAAAAAGTGGAGAGTGAAAAGTGAAGCTATTGACGGATTACGAGGCCATACGTTTCAGCGGCGAAGCGCATAGTACCCAAACGCGCGGCTGCGTTCCGATCCATTGACGGAGTAGTCACCGCGATATTGAGCAGATCGCTCACCTATTCATCTCAAGGCCGCGATTTCAAGTTGCCCTCTAACAGGGGTTTTGGGGATTATATCTCAACTTACGTAAAATCCCGATGAGAGAAGGACTCGCACCGGGAAATTCATTCTTAATTAAGCGGAAGTCTTTCCTGGGAGTTCGGTGTTCCCCTCTCGGAAGTGATTTTTGTCGAATTCGTTCAAAAATTGATATTTCGTCGATACTTTGGATTTTTAGGCATTAATCCGTTATTAAATTTACAAGCGAAGCCAAGCTAAACTTAGCTTTTCTTGACATTATTTCATTTGCACTTCGGACGCTCTGAGGCGAGTTATGCTCCCTCCGACGACGGGTGTTGTTTTTAAAGAGCAATAATCGCTGGTTTCTTTCGGTTTCGAACCCCTTCGTACCGTAAAGCCAGCACACAATTTGAGAGGACGATCGCTCGACCCCTCGTGAGGTTTTCTACTTACGCGCTAACGTATTCGTGTAATGGAATCTTCGAGCGAATGTCCTGAATTTCAAGGGTCTGTGAAGTTCGTTCAGTTTTTCCTTCGATTTCTCATTCAAGGTTCGAGAGCGTGTGTAGCACAGGCTTTCGAGCCTGTGCGCGGGCTTTCCTGCCCGCGAGTGCTTGAGAACGGCCGGTCTGGAAAGACCGGTCGCAGGCTCGAAAGCCTGCGCTACACGTGGGTGTCGTTTCATCCGCGCCTGAAGGAGATTACCGGCGCATCGGCTATGGTATTCGCACCGATTGCCGCCGAACCTATAGAGGATCGATCCTCGAATGATCGATCATTCTATCTACCGTATCATCCGGAGCGCTGCGGCTTGTCCATCCGCGTTGTGTGGCCGCGGCGGTAGCAGGAACGCACTCCCTGGAATCGAATAGTGGAGATGGCCGCTCGGCGCCATGCTCCATAGTTGCTCTTTTCACAACCTCGCAGGTGTCTGAAGTCCCTTACCATCGAGACCGTGAACTATCCCCAACGATTACGAAAAGAGATCGTCATTAACGCCGAACGCGAAGATGAGGTCCGCATCGCGATTACCGAAGAGCGCAATTTAGTCGAGCTGTTCGTCGAAACCCCCGAGACCGAGCGCCATGTCGGCGATATTTTTTTAGGCCGCATCGCCAAGGTTATTCCCGGCATGAATGCCGCTTTTATCGATGTCGGCTTGGAACAGGACGCCTTTCTCCATTTCTCCGATGTCGGCGATTCCTACGAAACCTCCTCTGCATTTCTTGCCGGCGAGGACGCTGAACTCCGCGACGATGACGATGAAGAGGAAGATTATCTCGTCGAAGAAGGCGTGACCGCGGCGGACCAGAAAGTTTATCGTCCACATGGCGGGCGCGATGGCGGCGGCATGCGGTCGAACGATCGCGGGCTGGCCCGCGCCGCGGCGCCACGCATGAGCGAGCGTCAGCAAGCGCCAGGCGCTAATGCCGGCGGCGGAAAATTGGAACTCCGTCTTGCTGGTGACACCCGCCCGCGTACGGAGCAGCCGCGAGCGCAACGGTCCTTGCGGCCTGTTCCCTCGCTCTTGGGCGCAAACGTTTCGCTCGAACCGGATCGCCCGATCCTCGTGCAGGTAACGCGCGAAGCGTTTGCGAATAAAGGCGTTCGCGTCACCAGCCGCATTTCGCTTCCGGGCCGGTTCCTGGTGCTCGTGCCATTCGAGCCGGGCATCGGAATTAGCCGCAAAGTGTATTCCGTTCGCGAGCGGACACGGCTGCGCCGCATCGTCCGCGCGCTCAAGCCGCGCGAGTTGGGCGTCGTCATCCGCACGGTCGCAGAAAATAAAGAGGAGTCCGCGTTACGGGAAGATTTGGAAAAGCTGCTCGTCGAGTGGCGGGAGATCGAGAAAAAAGCGCGGGAAATTCAGCAGGCATCCTCGACGATCCAGCCCGCACTGATGTACCGCGACCCCAGCCTCACGTCGAGCGTGATGCGCGATCTCTTCACGCCGGACATTACGCGCATCGTCATCGACTCGCGAAAAATGTACCGCGAGGTGATGGACTATGTCGAATGGGCCGCGCCGAACCTGACGGGCACGGTGGAACTCTATCGCGGCACGCGCCCGATCTTCGATGCCTTCAATATCGAGCCGCAGATCGAGCAGACGCTCACGCGGAAAATCCCGCTGCCCAGCGGCGGCTATCTTTTTGTCGAGCACACGGAAGCGATGGTCGTGATTGATGTGAATTCGGGCCGATACGCCGCGCGGCGCGAGCAGGAACTTAATTCGCTCAAGACGAACCTCGAAGCCGCCCGCGTCATCGCGCGGCAATTACGATTGCGCGACATCGGCGGCATCATCGTGATCGACTTTATCGACATGAACGACGAGCGCAATCGAAAAAAAGTCTATGACGAAATGCGGAAGGAACTCCACAACGACCGCGCGAAATCCTCGGTGCTGCCGCTCACGGAATTCGGCCTGATGCAAATCACGCGGCAGCGCATTCGGCAGTCCATCGTCCGCGCGCTTTCGGAGACCTGCCCCGTCTGCGGCGGCACCGGCCTGCTGGTCAACCGGACGACGATCATCCGCCAGATCGAGCGCTGGCTCGAACGCTTCCGCGCGACCTCGAAGGAACGGGCGCTCCTGCTGAAAGTCCATCCGACACTCCGCGAAATGCTGAATAAAGGATTGCTCTCGCCGCTGCGCCGATTGGAACTTAAACATTTCGTGCGCATTCGGCTCGAACTCGATGATACGCTCCTGGGCGATGAATTCCGGTTCTTCAGCCCACGGCAGAAAAAAGAAATCACCGCCGAATTTTCCGCCACCGGCGAAACGGCGACCGCTCCATCGGCCGAAGCTACTTCCATGGATGGTTTGGAAGAACCCGAATTTAGCAACGAAGCCTCGGAGGACGATTCGGGAGAACCGATCGCGCGGGCCGAAGGACCGCGCCGCGTACTCGACCTCCCGGGGAATGAAGACCGCCTCGAGGACATGGCGCTCCGCGAGCGCGATGACAACGGCGGTCGCCCCCAGCGTGGACGCACGGGTGGACGCCAGGGTGGACGCGCGGGCGGACGCCAGGAGCGCGGTGGACGCCAGGGGGGACGACAGGGACAGCAGCGCAATTACCGCCAGAATCGCCGGTCCGCTTCCGGCGACTAAGATTCCGGAGGACGCGGAAGAAGCGGCGGACGCAATTAAGAGATAAATAAAAAAGCCCCCGCCTTTTCAAGGCGGGGAGGATCGCCCACGATCCGGGGGTGGTTGAGGGATGAAGATATTCTCATCGTTTTTCGCGCTGTGAAAACTAAAATTATTACTCGAAAGCGGAATCTTTGAATACGCGCGTCACATTCTATTAAGCGAAGGCCGTGTGTAATGCTCGGCCTAATGTGGTGAAGGTGAAAGAAGCGCGTGTAGCCCGGAGCGGGATGCTCCGGGCTATATGCGTTTATAGAAGAAATTTTGGTATCACATGGATGCCGAGAAGCGGACCATCGCCAGCTTCGCCGCGCTACTCATGGCCTGGGCCACCACGCTTGAGCCGCTGGAAGAAGTGCTGAACGGGTGAGTGGCGAACGGCGAACGGCGGTGGAACCCTACTTAGAGCGGGAACTTAGTAGCTTGACGTTCTTTCCGCTGGCGGTTCCACCGAACAAAAATGATTACGATACCCGCGGCGGACAAGTCCAGGAAGATCATAAAGATCCCTCGATCCGTATTGACGCGAGCAGCAATAGAAAGGGCCACAAGCCAAACGGCGAGCGCTGCTGTGGCTTTCCAAATG